>CAVGMD010000028.1:0-528 GCA_963630275.1 Bacteroidaceae bacterium
TTCCATAATAAGAATGAAACATTTGTGTAAAGTTATTAGCGTTGCTATATCCAACTCTCTCTGCTATTTCGTACACACAAAGTTTTCCTTCCACAAGCAGTTCCTTGGCTGTCTGCATTCTCTTATCAATTAAATAATCTGAAAAATTTCTGTCCGTTTTCTGTTTATAAAGCCAACTGACATAACTTGGATTCATATGAAGTTTTTCTGCACATCCAGATAAAGTTGCATCCATCAAATGCAATTCTATATATTCATTTACACTTTCTTCAAATGATTTTTCAGTACCATTTTGATTTCCATTTTTTACATCCAATTCTTTCTTTACTTTTATTAATATCTCTGATAATTCATCAAAACGAATCGGTTTTACTATATAACTTTTTACTCCATATTCTATCGCTTTTTTGCATACTCAAACTCCTGATAGCCACTTAAAAATATAAAATAGGGAACATTTTCCATTTTCATAGCATATTTTGCTAATTCTATTCCGGACATGATTGGCATCTGAATGTCACTTAATAC
>CAVGMD010000028.1:538-28890 GCA_963630275.1 Bacteroidaceae bacterium
ACTTAATACCATATCGTATTGAAAACGCTTCAAATATTTTAATGCTTCTTCCCCATTCGAAACCTGTGTAGATATTTCGAAGCCATACTGATTCCATGGAAAGCAATTAACTATTGTCGAGCGAAATTGCTCTTCATCATCTGCCAGTAATATTCTGTAATATGCCATCTTTACATTCCTCCCATAACAATCTGTGTCTTCATTTTAATTCTATATTCCCTTTTCATGCCTTGTTATGTTTTTTGTAAACATTGCAAATATTGTTATTCTATTATATATTTATACTGATAAGATTGGTTTTCTAAGAGTCAGCACGCTATGGAGAATATTATGGCATACCAGACTGTAGATCTGCTTCCGGGACAGGATTTTGGAATTGTATATGATTTTGATGAACACCCTCAGGATATTGTCTTTCGTCTGCATTATCATGCAGATATTTATGAGGTTTTACTGCTTTTACAGGGGGATTGCGTCTTTCACGTAGAGGGCAATTCTTATCCTTTGCATCCCTCGGATATTGTAATTGCTTGTCCTCTCGAATTTCATAAGATGGCCTTTTTATCGAACCATCCCTATGAGAGAATCATTCTCTACTTTAAACGAGACTTTTTTATCCGCCATAATTGTGGACGTTTTCTTTCTGTTTTTGAGCAGCGTCCTCTCGGCACCGGCAATCTCATCTCCACAGAGTCCTCTCATTCTAAAAAGGAATTGAACGAAAGTTTTCAACGGCTGTTAAACTATGCTTCCCACCGTGAATATATGGTGGCTGATCACGGCATGGTGGAATTCCTATATTGGCTGAATATGGCTACTTCCGGATCGGTTTCCGCATCCGTCGCAGATTCCCGCATCCACAAGGTCGTTCTCTATATCAATAATCATTTAACGGAACCTCTTGTTCTTGATCTTTTAGCCACAGAATTTGGATTTTCCAAATATTATCTTTGCAAACTTTTTAAAGAAAATACTGGGTTGACCATTCAGCAATACATTACCCAAAAGCGGCTTCTTCTGGCAGACAGCCTTCATGCCCAGGGACAGAACTGGTTGTCTGCAAGTCTGGATGCCGGCTTCCATGATTATTCCGTTTTTTACCGTGCCTATAAAAAAAATTACGGAAGTTCTCCCCGGGGATAACTTCCGTAATTTTTTCTATTTACTCGCAAGAATCTGCTGCACTTCTTCCGCAGTTTTCCCTGAGATACGACATATTTGATTCAGTTCAATGCCTTCCTCCTGCATATTCCAAATCATATGGTAAGTATTTTGTTCAATACCCTTTTCCCGTTCAATTGCCAACAAATCTTCCAACGCTTTACACATATTTACACCTTTTCCCTTCTCTTCATATTTCATCTGGATTTCTTTCGGATCTGACCATCCCAATACTACCGCGATTGCCTCCGCTGTATCTGCAGATATATTCCGGTAATCCTCTGACTCCGCCAGGCTGCGCAGACGTTCCCAGTCTTTCTGACAGCTGATCATCGTAAAAAGCTGCCGTAGCTCGGTATGAAAGCAGCTAAAATCCTGTTCTTCATTCACACAGAACAGCTTCATCGGATAATCCGCAAAATAGCGGCTCATCTGATCTGAATCAGCGCCAAAATCCATCATGTCCCTAAGGGTTCTGGATCCATCCCACGCATCCTTTCCATGATAGAGGCAAATCGTATAGACCGGCGCAAAACGATCCGTTTTCCGCACACCACAGAGGAATTCCGCTTCACTGCTCCACTGTGGGTTCTTCTCATTGTCCCGAATCCTGCGATCGATCTGCCTGCGGTATTCCTGGGTATCATATTCCATGCAACGGAACGGCATGGTATAATCCACCCGATTTTGGTTCTCCATAGCCAGTATCCTTAAACTACCTCCATTCTTCAATTTTTTCACGATATCCCGATACCGAACTTTGCCATTATGTTTAGAACGTTTTCCCCCGGCATGGTACTTTATAGGATATTTTCCCTCGTAATCCTCAATATTCTCTGCACTGATTATCGGCTGTCCCTGAAAATATACGCCGTTGAACAGATCTGCCATCCGTTCATTGTCAGCTACATACTCACACATCACTGCATCAATCTTTCCCATAGAACTCCTCTCTGTGTTTGGCATAACAGCAGAAATCGGATATTCCATGTCAAAGAAATAAATCAAAAATTACAGTAGTAAAAACAGACATACCTATGCCCCACACAAAGTACTGAATTACCACGTCGAGAATCCTGCTGTTATTTTAGAATGTTGTAAACTGGAATAAAAGCATGGACTTTCCGACTTGCTATTCAGGACTTTACAAGATATCTGTAGAAAATAGAAAACTTCTATGCTTTGCATTTAGCTTAGCATAGAAGTCTTCTACTTACAATAGTTTTTTAATTTATTTTCTTACAACTTATTTATCATCCACACTGTAGTTCGGAGCTTCCTTGGTGATATGGATATCATGAGGATGGCTCTCCTTCAGGGATGCAGCAGAGATCTTCACGAATCTGCCGGTCTCTTTCAGGGTCTCGATATCCTGTGCACCACAGTAACCCATACCGGAACGGAGACCGCCCAGTAACTGGAATACGGTATCTTCTACGCTACCCTTGTAAGCCACACGTCCCTCGACACCTTCGGGTACCAGTTTCTTCGCATTCTCCTGGAAGTAACGATCCTTACTGCCGTTCTCCATAGCTGCGATGGAACCCATGCCACGGTATACCTTGTATTTTCTACCCTGGAACAGCTCGTATTCTCCCGGGCTCTCCTCACATCCTGCGAACATGGAACCCATCATACATACGTTACCGCCGGCTGCGATAGCCTTGGTAATATCTCCGGAATACTTGATACCGCCATCAGCGATGATGGGAATACCGTATTCTTTTGCTACGCTGTAGCAATCCATGATAGCGGATACCTGGGGAACACCGATACCTGCAACCACACGGGTGGTACAGATGGAACCGGGTCCGATACCTACCTTAACGGCATCTGCTCCTGCCTCGATCAGTGCGCGGGTAGCTTCGCCGGTAGCTACGTTACCTGCGATGACCTGCAGATCGGGATATTTTTCCTTGATCATCTTCAGGCAGTTCAATACGTTCTGGGAGTGACCGTGTGCGGAATCCAGTACGATAACATCGACCTTGGCTGCCACCAGAGCTGCCACACGATCCAGTACATTAGCGGTGATACCTACACCGGCACCACAGAGCAGTCTGCCCTGGGAATCCTTGGCTGCCAGAGGATATTTGATGGTCTTCTCAATATCTTTGATGGTGATCAGACCCTTTAAGTTAAAGTCCTTGTCCACGATGGGAAGCTTTTCTTTTCTTGCTTTTGCCAGGATCTTCTTAGCCTCTTCTAAGGTGATGCCTTCGGGAGCGGTGATCAGACCTTCGCTGGTCATGGACTCTTTGATCTTCTTGGTAAAATCGGTCTCGAACTTCAAATCACGGTTGGTGATGATGCCGACTAATTTTCTGCCCTCGGTGATAGGTACACCAGAGATACGGAACTTCGCCATCAGTGCATCTGCGTCTGCAAGAGTATGTTCAGGAGACAGCGAAAAAGGATCGGTGATGACACCGTTCTCGGAACGCTTTACCTTATCTACCTCTTCCGCCTGTGCTTCGATAGACATGTTCTTATGAATGATACCGATACCGCCCTGTCTTGCCATGGCGATTGCCATGCGATGCTCGGTAACAGTATCCATTCCTGCGCTCATCATAGGAATGTTCAGCTTGATCTTCTTTGTCAGCCATGTGGTCAAATCCACCTGATTGGGAACTACCTGAGAATAAGACGGTACGAGCAGTACGTCATCAAAGGTAATGCCTTCACCAATAATCTGTCCCATTTTCTCTCCTCCTGTGTTCATTTAATAAGATGTGTGAATGATTTACTATATCGTCATAAGCTGTAATTATATTATATATTCGTTTTACTTATGGCATTTCCATGAGTTTAGCAGAGTTTCGGATAGCTGTCAACCGGATAGCTTATATTTTTTTATCATTTATTTTCCAATACAAGAAAAGCTCCGATACCATCTCAGTATCGAAGCCTTTAAATTATTCACTGAACACTTTACGGGGCGCCATATTCTTAAGCACCTTCACCAGTTCCTCATTGGGGCTTAAGATAATCTTCTCGCCGCCTTCATAATACATGACATAACGTCCGTCCGGCTGCAGTATCTCGCCGATGCTGTAGTCCTTCTCCTTCACCTGACGGTTCTTGAAGTTGTCCAGATGATAGGAATAGATCGGTGCAAATACTTCCATACGGTCAAGGCTGTAGGTGCCGACACGCTTTCTCTTGCTCTTCGCCATGATCTTGTCCACGGACAGCTCCTTGTCCAAATAGAGATACTCATACTCCAGATCGGTGTACATATTCAGGAAGTATGCTCCCACACCTGCTGCCAGTGCAATGGGAAGGAAAATAATAAATACAAACATGACCAGGCAGCTTAACACTGTCAGTGCAATCAGTAATACTTTTAAGATCTTTGCCCATGCGGGCTGTTTTGCTTTTACCAGACATTCTACGTAAGAATCACTCATTTTTCGTTTCCTTTTCTCTCATATATTTATTTGTAATTCGCTCTATATCGCGTTTTTGTCCGTCGATAGACAAAAACCTGTGCTATGTCTACTATAATATATCATCCGCTCTGAACTTGCAAGGCATGCCTTATGTTTCTGCTGATATTTAATTCTTTTTTTAGAATCCTCTCACACTTCGTTCATTGACTTTCGGATGGAGAACCTTTATCATAAATATATTGCATTTTACGACATTTAGTATAATTAGTATTCTTCGAGCAGAAAGGCGGACCTCCCATGGCGGTAATGGATGAATTTAAAGAAGAACGGGAAGCACTGAAAAACGGTACTCCCAAACAGAAGCTGGCGTACTTCTGGTATTATTATAAATGGCACGTGATCATTTCCGTGATCGTCATCGGCATGATCGTAAGCTTTATTCACCAGTTTATGAACCGGAGAGATACGGCTTTTAACGCCGTTTTATTAAACGCCAGTCTCTTAGACCAGATGTCCTCCGAGCAGCCGGATTTCATTACGGATTTCGCCGAAAAAGAGGGCATCGATCTGAATACCAGCGATATCACTTTCGATACTTCCATTCGTATCGTGGAAGACAGCATGGACGAGACCTCCGTCACCTCTTCCCAGAAGCTGATGGTATATGTGGCAGCAGGTGAACTGGACAGCATGATCACGGATTTCGATTCTTTTCAAAAATATGCCAACAGCAGCCTGTTCTGTGATCTGCGGGATATCCTCACAGAAGAACAGATCCAGGCACTGGAACCCTATTTCTATTATGTAGACAGAGAAGTGGTCCTGGCAATCGAGGCGGCAAACGATGATCTGAATACCGATTATACTCCAGAATATCCCGATCCGCTTCATCCGGAAGAGATGCAGGATCCCATCCCGGTGGGTATCTGCCTGACCGACTGTAAGGATCTGACCGACAACTATTACTTCCGCGGAGACGGTATTGTCATGGGCATCTACGCAAATGCGGAACATGCAGACACCGCCGTGGATCTGGCAGAATACTTATTGAATAAATAGCAGCATCATTAAGACCTAAAAGGCATGCCCCACGTAATCATCGGGACATGCCTTTTTGTGTATATCTATATTCTCTTAGAAATCCAGATCACGGAAACGGTTTGGCTTCTTGGCTTTCTTGGGTTTACGCCGCTTCTTCGCCTGCCGGATGGCTTCCCTGCGCCTGCTCTGCAGATCCTGATCCACAGAACGATAACGGGATCTGGAACGATTTCTTCTGCGGTTAAACCGCCAGGTCAGCCTGGTACTGCGATGAGCGAAATGATAATTTTTAATAAACGCTCTCAACAGTAAGATAAGGAAAATCACCACCGCGATTCCCAGGATCCAGAAAAACACCTTTACCACATTGATAAAAATCACTACCGGACCGCCGGAAGCCGTATCCTCTTCCCCGGAATCTGTCGGCTGTGTGGCTGTGGGAATACCTCCGCCATCTCCGGCTGTTCCATCGGAAGTCGCTTCTTCCGACTCCTGCGTCGCCCGGGTGCTGTCCGACTCTCCCGCCATCTCTGTAGACGCTGCCGCTTCCCCTGTCTCTGCGGTCTCGTCCCGGAACACACTGCTTCCCTTTTCCGAAGCCGTGAAATCTATGGATGCCGTACCCAATACCACATCATGATAGGTATACGTAATTACCGCCACCTGTCCGGGAGCCGTATTATCATAAGAAATATCGGATACTGCATCCTCGAATGTGATAGTATTCGGCAGAGTGATACAGTCACTCTGATTCAGTTCCAGGATCGGCTTGGAATTGCCGAAAATGTCATTGCCGTTATAAAAAGATCCTGCATTATCAATGTTGTATTTTGTCTCTGTCTGTGCGATATTAACCTTGCCAAAATTACTGAATCCGTAATCAAACAGTGAAATCGTATCTTCATAATAATTAGGATTCTCATCCCTCATCACCACGCAGATCAGCTTCATGCCGTCCTTCTCCGCGCAGGATACCAGGGTGCTTCTCGCCGCATCGGTATAACCGGTCTTACATCCCACCAGATAAGGGTAGGCGTATTTTCCACCGGGAATCAGTTCCATTTTGTTGACTTCCATAATGTCATCCGGCTGTCTCTCCGAGGGAAGGATGTGCAGCATATGGGTCATGGTCATTTTGCACAATGCTTCGTTGGCAAAAAATGCCTTGCCAATCATCGCCAGATCATAGGCGCTGGTGTAATGATCCTCATTGGGAAGACCGTTGGGATTGACAAAATGAGAATCCACACATCCCAGTTCCTTCGCCCGCTCGTTCATGATATCGCCGAAATCCTGCCAGGTCGTCCCCGAGATATGCTCTGCCACCGCAAAAGACACCTCATTCGCCGAACGAATCAGAATGGCATTCAGACACTCTTCCATGGTCAGCTGCTCCCCGGGTTCAATGGCGATATGGTTGCTGCCCGGGTCGATGTCATGCACCGCATCGTAGGAGAAATCCACGATCTCATCCATGCTGCAGCGCTCCGAGGCGATCAGCGTTGTCAGTATCTTGGTGGTACTGGCGGGATACTCCTTCTGGTGAATATTTTTCGCATACAGGATTGCTCCGGTATCCGCATCCATCAGAATCGCCGACTCCGCGCTGACCACCGGTCCCGTGGGCCAGTTGTCCACCGCATTGGACTGTACTGCCAGTGACTGGTTGCGGGCGATGTTCTCCTCCTTGATGGTGGCTGCCGAAACACTCAGCCCGTTAGATGCAAAAAGACAGATGGCGCTGATTCCCATAACTGCCTTCGTGAAAAAATTTCTATATGAAAAATGCTTCAAAAAACGCATGTATAAATCCTTCCTAATATATCCTTTCTTACACAAAAACGGTGTATGATAATGCACATTCTTTATCATACACCATTTTGCTTAAAAACCATAGTATTAACTTAATTTTTTTCGCATATGTTCCTGACCGTCAAAATCTTTCCAGATAAACGTATCATCTTCCCAAATCATGTACCCGTGCCAGCTGCCTTCCTTCGGGATCGACACGGAACCGGGATTCATACAGATGTACTGTTCTTCCTCATGTTCCACGCATTTCGGTACATGGGTATGTCCGTGCAGTAACACATCTCCGGGGTGCAGCGGTGGCAGATTCTGTTCGTTGTAAATATGTCCGTGAGTGGCATAGACTGCCCGTTTTCCTTCTGCAAGCACGCAGTAATCCGCAAGCACCGGGAACGCAAGCACCATCTGATCCACCTCTGTGTCACAGTTGCCCCGGACACAGTAGATGTCATTTTTACGGGCATTCAAAAGCTCGATGACTTCCTTCGGTGCATATTCTTCCGGAAGATCATTGCGGGGACCGTGATATAAGACATCTCCCAACAACAAAAGCCTCTCCGCTCCTTCTTTTTCATATGCCTCTAATAATTTTCTGCAATAGTATGCCGAACCGTGAATGTCCGACGCGATCATCCATTTCATAATCTTTCCTCCGGTTTTCGATATCATACCAGTGTCACTTGACAAGATTTCCAAGATAAAGTACATTGACAATACAGATTTTACACGAATTTACAGTGTTCATCAAGAAAGGTTGTTAAATATATGAGATTACGCAATATTACCGGTTCCCGCGAAGTAATCGCCGAAAGCCCCTACGTGGTACCGGAAGATACTTTGGAAGCATGTCCCGGAACCTGGCATGAGATCTTCGGAAACGATCACCCCATTCATATCGAAATCGGTATGGGAAAGGGACGTTTCCTGCACACCCTTGCCAAATTAAATCCGCAGATCAATTATGTGGGCATTGAAAAATACTCCAGCGTCCTGCTCCGCGCCATCCAGAAAATGGAGGAAGATGAACTTCCGAATCTGAAATTCATCCGCATGGATGCCGAGGATATCGATAAGGTCTTCGGAAAAGGCGAAGTGGACCGGATCTATCTGAACTTCTCCGATCCCTGGCCGAAGGATCGCCATGCCAAGAGACGTCTGCCCTCCAGACAGTTCCTGGCACGCTATGACATCATCCTGAAAAAAGAGGGAACGTTAGAGTTCAAGACCGACAACCGTCCTTTGTTTGATTTTGCAGTGGAGGAGTTAGAACCCGCCGGCTGGCAGGCGAGGGTGATCACCTACGATCTGCACAATGACGCTGCACTGATGGAAGGCAATGTTATGACGGAATACGAAGAAAAATTCTCTTCCATCGGCAATCCCATCTGCAAATATATTATTTTCAGATAATCGGAAATACTAATGATGATTGGCTGCTTACAGGCAGCCGGAGAAAGGAAGGATCATTATGGAATATACATTTACAGCTGCTAATTTTGAAGAGGAGGTTCTGCATTCGGAACTTCCCGTTCTGGTGGATTTCTACGCCGACTGGTGCGGTCCCTGCAAGATGATGGGACCCGTGGTGGAGAAATGCGCCGAAGCTTACGCCGGCAGAATGAAAGTCGGCAAGATCAATGTGGATGAGAATATGGCGATTGCGCAGAAGTACCGCGTGGTAAGCATCCCGCATTTCATCGTGTTCAAAAATGGGGAGCCTGCCGTAGTCTTCGGCGGTGCCATGTCCGAAGCGGCCTTCCGCCAGAAGCTGGAGCAGGCGTTAGCATAACTTAAAAGTCAATGAAATATCTCCGTAGCCCTTGTCAGGGTATAAGAAACGCGTCTGCTTACGGCCTGCTTATTCTTATACCCTGCCGGGGCTACTGGTGTTTTGAAAGCTTTTCAGATGCAGGGGGCTACGGAGCTTTTAATTACAGCAACTCCTTCAGCATCTGGTTGACGCTGGCGGGATCTGCTTTTCCCTTCATTGCCTTCATGGTCTGTCCTACGAGGAAGCCGATAGCTTTTTCTTTTCCATTATGGTAATCTTCCACGGACTGAGGGTTCGCGGCGATGACTTCCTCCACGACCTTCCGCAGGGCTCCTTCATCGTTAACGGTCTTAAGTCCCTTCTCTTCCACATACTGTTCGGGATCCACATCTTCCTCAAACATCACTTGGAATACTTCCTTTGCCACAGAAGAGTTAATCACTTTGCCGTCCACCAGAGCGATCAGTTTGCTCAGATGTTCCGGAGAGAAGCGAATATCTTCCGGCTCCATCTCTTTTTCTTTTAACAGGCGCATAGTCTCTACCATCAGCCAGTTGGACACTTTCTTGGGTTGGCTTCCCAGCGCCACACACGCTTCGAAGATATCTGCCATATGCTTGGATCCGGTGATGATCTCGATGTCATATTCGGGAATATCATACTCTTCCTTGTACCGCTTCATCTTCTCAGTGCGGAATTCCGGCTGTTTGCTGCGGATGCTCTCCAGCCACTCGTCACTGATATAGACCGGCACCAGATCGGGATCCGGGAAATACCGGTAATCCTGAGCATCTTCCTTGGAACGCATAGCGTAGGAATATTCTTTGTTATCATCCCAGCGTCTGGTCTCCTGAATGACCTCTTTTCCGGCTTCCAGCAGATCGATCTGCCGTTCTCTCTCGCCCTGAATGGCTCTGGCGATTGCCTTGAAGGAGTTCAGGTTCTTCATCTCGGTACGGGTTCCGAATTTCTCCGCGCCCACTTCTCTCACAGACAGGTTCACATCCGCACGCATGGAGCCTTCCTGGAGTTTGCAGTCGGAAGCGCCCAGATACTGGATCAGCAGACGCAGTTTTTCCAGATAGGCAATGACTTCCTCCGCGCTGCTCATATCCGGCTCCGATACGATCTCGATCAGAGGCACGCCGGAACGGTTGTAGTCCACCAGTGTGCAATCTTCCCAGTCGTCATGCACCAGTTTACCGGCATCCTCCTCCATATGGATCTCGTGGATACGCACCGGCTTGGTATAAGAGCTGCCGTCCTCTCCCGCTACCTCGATCTCTACAGAACCATTGCGGCAGATGGGCAGGTACAGCTGGGAGATCTGGTAGTTCTGCGGGTTATCCGGATAGAAATAATTCTTCCGGTCAAATTTGCAGTACTGGGTGATGATACAGTTGGTTGCAAGACCTACTGCCACCGCATATTCCACCACCTGTTTGTTCAGCACGGGAAGAGATCCCGGCATACCGGTACATACCGGGCAGGTGTGGGTGTTGGGTCTGCCGCCGAACGCTGTGGAACAGCCGCAGAATATTTTTGTCTTCGTGGCAAGCTCTACATGAACTTCCAGACCGATGACGGTTTCATATTGTTTTGCCATGTCGCTTACCTCCTCTGTTCATAAGTATACGCCGCGCGGATCAGTGTCTTCTCCTGGAAGCAGTCACCGATGAGCTGCATACCGATGGGAAGCCCCTTGGAATCCGTACCGCAGGGAACGCTGATACCGGGCAGTCCCGCCAGGTTGATGGAGATGGTGTAGATATCTCCCAGATACATCTTGATAGGATCCGCCAGGCTGCTGCCCAGCTTCGGTGCCGTGGTAGGTGCCACCGGTCCTAAGATCACATCATATTTTGCAAAAGCTTCGTCGAAGGCTTTTTTAATCAGTGCTTTTACGCGGAGTGCCTTCAGGTAATAGGCATCATAATATCCGGAACTTAACACGAAAGAACCCAGCATGATACGGCGCTTTACCTCGGGTCCAAAGCCCTGGGAACGGCTTCTCTTGTACATGGTGTGCAGGTCCTCCGCATCCTGTGCGCGGTAACCGTATTTGACGCCATCGAAACGCTCCAGGTTAGAACTTGCCTCTGCGGCTGCGATGGTATAGTAGGTGGGAATCGCATAGTCTACCAGGCTTAAGTCGAACTCCTCCACCTCTGCACCCTGCGCTTTCAATACTTCCGCTGCTGCCAGCACCGCATCTCTGACCTCGGGATCCAGTCCTTCGCCGAAATAATCTCTGGGAATACCAATCTTCATTCCTTTCACATCCGCTACCAGTGCGGAGGTAAAATCCGTATTCTCCCGCTCCATGGAAGTGGAATCTTTCGGGTCATGGGAGGTGATTATCTCCAATACGGTGGCACAGTCTGTCACATCCTTCGTCAACGGTCCGATCTGATCCAGGGAGGAACCATAAGCGATCAGTCCGTAACGGGATACGGTTCCGTAAGTGGGCTTCATGCCGACCACACCGCAATAGGATGCGGGCTGTCTGATGGAGCCGCCGGTATCGGAACCCAGTGCTGCGAAGCATTCCTCCGCTGCCACTGCCGCTGCGGAACCGCCGGAAGAACCTCCGGGAACATGCTCCGGATTTCTCGGATTCTTCGTCACGCCGTAGTAAGAAGTCTCCGTGGTGCTGCCCATGGCGAACTCATCCATATTGGTCTTGCCCAGGATCACCGCGCCTGCCTTTTCCAGATTCAGCACTGCTTCCGCACTGAAGGTCGGAACAAAATTCTCTAAAATTTTAGAAGAGCAGGTGGTCAGGGTACCTTCCGTGCACATATTGTCTTTGATGGCAAAAGGAACTCCGGCTAAAGGTCCGGTCAGTTCGCCTGCCTCTATTTTCTTCTGCACTTCTTCTGCCTGCTTTAATGCTTTTTCCCGCTCTATGGTCACATAGCAGTGGTAGGTATCTTCGCCGGCTGCGATCCGATCCAGGACAGCCTGCGTCGCTTCCACCGCCGTAGTCTTACCTTCCCGGATTGCCTTTGCCAGCTCTACTGCTGTCAGGGATAAAATATCCATATCCATTCTCCTTTTTCAACACCCTAATCGAAAGTCTGAAGACTTTTGACATTAGTCAAAAGTCTTTGGTACAACAAACATGTTGTCCTTCTCACCGGGTGCATTTGCCAGGGTCTGTTCACTCTCGTCCCCGTTGGTCACCACGTCCTCACGGAAGACATTCTGTACCGGGAACACATGGGACATGGGTTCCACCCCGGTGGTATCCAGTTCACTCAATTTGTCGATATAGTCAAGCATTCTTCCCATATCTTTTTTCGCTGCTTCCTTCTCCTCATCGGAGAGCTCCAGCTTCGCCAGAATGCCTACGTAATCTATGGTCTCGTCACTGATTATATTTGCCATACTAATCCTCTCGCCTTTCCATAACCTGCAAACTTTGGGCCATAGGCACAAATTTGCGTGTGAAAAATTTATTTTTCACACTAATCCCTCACTTTAATGTGTACTTCACGCAGCTGCTGTTCCGTTACCTCGCCGGGGGCTCCGCACATGAGATCCTGGGCATTGCCGTTCATGGGGAAGGCAATGACTTCGCGGATGTTCTCTTCGTTGCGCAGCAGCATGATCATACGATCCACGCCGGGAGCCATTCCTGCATGAGGGGGTGCTCCGAACTGGAATGCCTGATAGAGCGCTCCGAACTTGGTCTTCAGTGTCTCTTCGTCATAACCCGCGATGGCGAAAGCTTTTTTCATGATCTCGATGTCGTGGTTACGCACCGCACCGGAGGACAGCTCCACGCCGTTGCACACGATATCGTACTGGTATGCCAGAACATCTAACGGATCCATGGTGTTCAATGCTTCCAGCCCACCCTGAGGCATGGAGAACGGGTTGTGTGTGAAGCCGATCTGTTTCGTCTCGGGATCCAGTTCGAACATCGGGAAGTCATTCACATAGCAGAAGCGGTAAGCATCTTTTTCGATCAGGTTCAACTTCTCGCCCAGCTCGGTACGGATATGGCCTGCATAATAGTTCGCCCGC
The DNA here is from genome assembly GCA_963630275.1 of Bacteroidaceae bacterium. Lineage (GTDB taxonomy): Bacteria > Bacillota > Clostridia > Lachnospirales > Lachnospiraceae > Acetatifactor. The sequence goes on from CAVGMD010000028.1 coordinate 13,748, forward strand.
TCCTCTTTGTCCGCAATGAAGAAAATGGTATCTCCGACGGAAAGCCCTGCCAGGCTTGCCAGCTCTCCCTTCATCTCTTCCGGGATGAACTTGTCGATGGGTCCCTTGTAGCTCATATCCTCTGCCACTTCCAGATAGCCAAGTCCGCCCATGCCTAAGGATGTTGCGAAGCTTAACAGCTTCTCATGGAAGCCCTTGGACATCTCCGCATGTACTTTGATGGCACGAACGGTTCTGCCCAAGAACGGCTTGTCGCAACCGAACTCCAGCATTGCCTGCTTGTAGCTGATGATGGGGAAGGGTGTCTGGGTGATCTTGCTGCCTTCGGGAGCGAATTTCTCAAAGGTGTCATGCAGCACTTCCTCGCCTACCTTGAAGACATCCTCCTGGGTCACGAAGCTCATCTCGAAATCCAGCTGATAGAACTCTCCGGGAGATCTGTCGGCTCTGGCATCCTCATCACGGAAGCAGGGAGCGATCTGGAAATACTTATCAAATCCGGAAGCCATCAACAGCTGCTTATACTGCTGCGGTGCCTGGGGCAGCGCATAGAATTTTCCTTTAAATTTTCTACTGGGAACGATATAGTCTCTGGCGCCTTCTGGAGACGAAGCACACAGGATCGGAGTCTGGATCTCCAGAAATCCCATGTCCGTCATCTTCTGACGCAGATAACTGATAACCTTGGAACGGAAGACAATGTTGTCTTTTACTTTGGCGTTTCTAAGGTCAAGATAACGATATTTCAATCTCACATCTTCCCGGATCTCTTTGGATGTCTGGATCTCGAAAGGAAGCTGCTTATATACTCTTCCCAACACATCGATCTTCTGTGCTTCCAGTTCGATGGTGCCGGAAGGAATCTTCGGGTTGTAGGTCTCTTCGTCTCTGTGCTCCATGAGACCGGTAATGGACAGGCACATTTCCTTGGTGATGCCTTTTAAAAGCTCGGGCCTTCTGATGACCACCTGTAATACTCCGTACATGTCACGCAGGTCGATAAAGGATACACCGCCGTGGTCGCGGATGTTCTCCACCCAGCCTGCCACCTGCAGGGTCTGTCCGATCTGCTGTTCGCTTACGTCTTTCATTGTTAAATCTCTGTACATATCGCACCTCCTGTTATATAGTGTCCCGAATGTGCGCTCCCTGTACAGCTTGTTTTTGAATACAAAAAGCCCCGGGACATGTTAAAACATATCCCGGGACGAATCATCTAATCCGTGGTACCACCCGAATTGACAGGCGCCTTTGCCTATCCTCTCTTGTCACTTAACGCGTGCAACGTGTCATCCTAGCTGCATCTTAATCCCACAGTTCAGATAACCTGCTCCGGAGTGTTCCCTTCGCCAGCTTCCGCAAACAGCGCTCTCAGTCGGTGACGCTGTATTCCTGTCGTTTCCCTTGGCAAGAGTCTCTTTCATAGCATTTACAAATTAGTTTTTCAACTTATTTTTTATATTATTCGCAGAAAAGAAATCTGTCAAGAACTTTTTATTAATTACATGCGTTCTTAAATTGATTCCAGATCTCCGCATGCAGGTCCTCGGCTTCCTGGGAGATGTTCTGCACGATCTCGCCCTCTGCCGCATCCTCCGGCAGTACGATCAGGCGCTTCATGTCCTCGGAGATGTAATCCTCCGCTGCCTTGTTGGTGCAGTAGTAGCCGGTGTACTCATAGCATTTTGCCGCATTTTCTGGCTCGTTGATATAGTCTAAGAATGCATAAGCCGCATCCGCATTTGGAGCCTGGGAAGGTACAAATCCTGCCATGATACCGAAGCCCAGTCCCTCCTTGGGATATACCACTTCCAGATCCGGTCTCGCCTGCAGTGCCGCAGATACCTGGGAGGTATACAAAAATGCTGCTGCCACTTCGCCGCTGATCAGATAATCCTGGGTGTTGCTGTCATTGATTACGCGGATATTGGGTGCCAGGGTCAGGAGCTTCTCTCCTGCCGCACGGATGGCATCCAGATCCTCGGTATTGAAGGACTCACCCATAGTTTTCAAAGTAATACCGTCGATAACACGGTAGTTCGCTGTCAGTGCCACATTGTCTTTTAACTCCGGATTCCACAGATCTTCATATCCCGTGATCTTCACATCCGTCAGTCCCGGATCGTACACAATCAGCGGAATACCGGCACCGTAAGGTACCGTATATTCATTCTGCGGATCGTAGAACTGGGACATAAATACGGGATTCAGATTATCGTAAGTGCTGATCTTGGAGGTATCCAGCTTCTGTGCCAGACCTTCCTGAATGACCAACTCGATGATATAATCATCCGCAATGACCAGATCATAGTCGCCGCCCTTGGTCTCCTCCAGTTTTGCCAGCATATCCTCATCGTAGTCAAAATTGGAATAATTGATGCGTATACCGGTCTCTTTTTCAAAACCATCCAGAATCTCCTGCGGGAACATGCCATCCCAGGTATAGAGATTCAGTTCTCCCTTGTCTTCCTTACCGCCTGCTCCACAGCCGGTGAACAGTGTGGCAAGCATGGCAACTGCCAGTAACAATGCTAACTTTTTCTTCATAACTCTCCTCCTTTATTTCCTCTATTATTTTTCTGTGGACGCCGGTGTCCTGCGCCCCAGCAGATATGCACCCATCAGGCATAACAATATCACAACCAGCATGATCGTTGCAAGTGCATTGATCTCCGGGGTCACACCGGTCTTTAATTTCGTATAGATCTTCACCGGCAGCGTATTGACTTTCGGTCCGGTGGCAAATATGCTGATCACCACATCGTCGAAGGACATGGCAAATGCTAACAGCACGCCGGACAAAATCGCCGGCAATATCTGCGGCAGTATTACATCCCGGAATACCTGCCACTTCGTGGCTCCCAGATCCAACGCCGCCTCTTCTAAGGAATGATCCATTCCCACCAGTCTCGCCCGCACCATGGTGAAAATATAGGGCACGCAGAATGTGGTATGGGCAATCACCAGGGTAACCATGCCAAAGGGCAGCCCCATCAGGGAAAATACGGATAAAAACACCATGCCCAGAATGATCTCCGGAATCATGATGGGCAGCGTGGATACATACGCCACGACCTCATCCGTCTTCCGCTTCCTGCGGCTCATCCCCAGCGCTCCCGAAGTGCCGACCAGCACGGCGAAAGTACAGCTTAGTACCGCCAGGATCAGGCTGTTCATCAGTGCTTCTCCCAGGTCTCTGTCCCGGAACAGTTCCCGGTACCATTTCAAGGAGAATCCCTCCCAGACCGAGGTCAGCTTCGAAGCGTTAAAGGAATACACCACCGTCAGAAGGATCGGGATATAGGTCAGCACTGTGATCACCGCCACATATACAAAAGGCCATTTTTTCTTTTTCATATGTTACAACATTCCTTCCAGCTGTGAAGTTCCGGTGATCTTCCGGTACAGGCGGATCATTACAGAAGTCAGCACCATCAGCACTGCGGACAACGCTGCCGCAAAAGGCTGGTTCCGCCCCTTGGTGATCTGTTCCTGGATCACACTGCCCACCAGTACGATCTTATTGCCGCCTAAGATATCCGCTATGAAAAACAGTCCCATAGATGGGATAAAGGACAGTACCACGCCGGATAACAGGCCCGGCAGCGTCAGCTGGAAGCTGACGGTCCAGAACGCCGTCCATGAGGAGGCGCCCAGATCCCTGGAGGCTTCCACCAGGGAGAAATCCAGCTTCTCCGCACTGGAATACACGGCTAAAATCATAAAAGGCAGCAGAGAATAGACCATTCCCACTACCACTGCCGGATAGGTGTAGAGCAGCTTTAACGGCTGATCGGTCAGGTGAAGTCCCATCAATATCTTATCCAGCACACCGTTGCTGCGGAATACGATGATCCAGCCGTAGAGACGGATCAACGCACTGGTCCAGAAGGGAATCATGATGAGTAACAACATCCTCCGTTTCCAGACATCGTTCATTTTTGCCATGAAATAACCGTAAGGGTACCCGATCAGTGCCACGAAAAAAGTGGCGGTAAATGCCAGCTTCAGAGACTGCCAGAAGGTATCCAGATACAGCGGTTCCAGTATTCTCTTATAATTGTCCAGGGTAAACGTAAAGTCCACACCCCAGACCTGCGCTCTCTGTAAAAAGCTTAACAGAAACAGATACAGGATCGGCAGTGCCACGAACAGAATCGTAAACGCATACATGGGAATCAGTAGTCCGATATTTCCAGACCTCCTGCGGCTGTTACTTTGGGTTTTCGTCTTTGTCATTATTTATTACCTTTACTGCGTCTTTCGCATCCCAGCCGATCTTCACCATCTCTCCCGGCTTCAGATCATTGTCGATTCCGTAACGGCTGGCAGTTAGGCGCTGTCCGTCCGACAGGCGGAACAATATACGAAGCTGCCCACCGGCAAAACTTTTCTCCACTACGACGGCTTCCTGCGTGCAGACACTTTCCCCATCCATTCGGATATTTTCCGAGCGGATAGCAAGCGTCTCCCCATTTTTATGCAGGATGTTCGCATTTCCCACGAAATCCGCCACGTAGCTGGTCCTCGGCTGATAGTACACCTCGTTGGGTGTTCCCAGCTGCTCCAGGACGCCCTCATGCATGACACCGATGCGGTCGGACATGTTGATTGCCTCTTCCTGATCGTGGGTAATATAGATAAAAGTGATCCCCAGCTGCTTCTGCAGACGCTTCAGTTCCAGCTGCATCTGCCTGCGCAGCTTCAGATCCAGTGCTCCTAACGGCTCATCCAACAACAGCACTTTCGGTTCATTGATCACCGCTCTGGCGATAGCAATACGCTGCTTCTGTCCGCCGGAGAGCTGGTCCGGCATACGTTTTCCGTAATCTTCCAGCTGCACCAGGCGAAGCGCACGCTCCACTTTTCTCTTGATCTCCGCCTTCGGAACCTTACGAATCTTCAGTCCATAGCCTACGTTATCCGCCACGTTCATATGCGGAAACAGGGCATAATTTTGGAATACCGTATTGACATCCCGCCTGTTGGGTTCCCAGTCCGTAATATCTCTGCTCTCCAAGATCACCTGCCCGCTATCCGGCAGTTCCAGTCCCGCAATGATCCGCAGGGTCGTCGTCTTGCCGCAGCCGGAAGCGCCTAACAGCGTGATAAATTCTCCCTGCGCCGCTTCCAAGTCAATACCTTTTAATACCTCTGTATTGTCAAAAGATTTCCGGATCTGCTGAAGTTGTAATATACTTTCGCCCATGCACCGGCTCCTTTCTGATGTTCGTTCTTAATCTCTAGGTGATCCAGCCTTTGAAAAGTCCCACGTATTCCATGAGAAAATACATTCCCCGCAGCCACACCAGCAAGCCGCAGCCATAATACATCCATGCATTTTCCTTCTGTCTGTCCACTGCCTTACCCGTCAGAGACAAAATCACGCAGATGAGTAATACCATGGTTCCGAAGGATGCACGGTCGGGGTAATGGGGTGACAGGACCATGGCTCCCCAGGATAACAGTGCTCCCACTAACAAAAGCAGGTTCTCTTTTCCGATTTTTTCTTTTAAAATTCCCACGCAGATCACAAGCAGTACCACCGCAAGTACGAGTGTCGGGAACAGATACTCAAAAGCTCCCTTCGCCTCGCTGTAACAGCGCAGGTACAGGTTCCATAACAGTCCACGGGTGTTCTCCGCCGTCTCTTCGCTGCGGACAAAATTGCCCGGAGCCACGATCATCAGAATACTTCCCGCCAGGCAGCTGATATTTCCAAGATACATCCATACAGGAATCTTTTTATGATCCTTACGTCTTAAAATCATCACCAAGAGACTTAAGATCCATACCGCCGGTCCCATATTTTCATTGCTCCATCCGGCAATCAGCCCTAACGGCAGAATCCACAGGGTGATTCCCGGGAGATTTTTCTCCCCACGGTCTTCATAGCGCAGATAACAATATAAAAATGCCTGCAGAAATCCTGCCATATACAGATAATTCGCCGCTCCGGATTCCCAGAACATGCTCATTCTCCAGTTGGCATTGAGTCCCAGCAACATGCTCATTGCCGCAAAAAAATACGGGAATCCGCGTCTTCCGGCCACCTCACAGATCAGCCACGAAAGAAGCAGTGTCATGCCGGTATTAAAAATATCCGCCCAGTGCTCGCCGCACAACAGGATTAACTGCAGCAGCCCATGCGCCATGCTTCTGCCGCCCCAGTTAAAATAGTGCCAGATCTGTGCATGGATAATATCACTGAAATTCTGTATCGGGGCATCCGAATACAAAAGCGTGGAATACCACTCATCATCCATCATAAAATCCGTCAGATAATTCAAATACCAGACGCTGGCTGTTGTAAACAGGATCAGTACCAGACTGCTCCACCGGATTATTTTTTTCTGCTTTTCCTGCATGTTTTTTCTCCGTTCTTTTCGGGAAAATATGGCAAAGAACGGCTGCCTATTTCTAAGCAGCCGCACATACTTTCCCTATGGATAAATCTTCCCTGCAGTCTACAGCTGGATCTTCTTCAGACGATCCACTGCCTCTACGGTGTTCTCGTAGCTTCCGAAAGCCGTCAGCCGGAAGTAATGTTCACCACTGGGTCCGAATCCGGATCCGGGGGTACCTACCACGTTGACATTCTCTAACAGATAATCGAAGAACTCCCAGCTGGTCATGCCATTCGGCGCTTTCAGCCAGATATAGGGAGCGTTCACACCGCCGGATACGGTAAATCCCGCTTCTTTTAATCCTGCAAGGATATAGTGTGCGTTGTTCATATAATAAGCAACCTGCTCCTTCAGCTGGGCCTTGCCCGCAGCAGAATATACCGCTTCACCGGCACGCTGTACGATGTAGGGTGCTCCGTTGTATTTGGTACCATGTCTTCTTGCCCACAGTGCATGGAGGCTCACATCCCCGCTCTTTAAGTCCTTGGGGATCACGGTAAAGCCCAGACGCACTCCGGTAAAGCCGGCATTTTTGGAGAAGGAACGGAACTCAATGGCACAGGTTCTGGCTCCTTCACATTCATAGATACTGTGAGGCACATCCGGCTCGGAAATATATGCTTCGTAAGCTGCATCGTAGAGGATGACAGCGCCTACCTTGTTGGCATAGTCCACCCACTCCTGCAGCTGCGCCTTGGTAATGGTGGCACCGGTAGGGTTGTTGGGGAAGCATAAATAGATCAGATCCGGAGTCTCCTTCGGCAGTTCCGGTGCGAAACCGTTCTCTGCCAGACAGGGCATATAAATCACATCACTCCAGGTCTCGGACTTCGGATCGTAAGTACCGGTTCTGCCTGCCATGACATTAGAATCCACGTATACAGGGTAAACGGGATCACATACCGCGATCTTATTGTCCAGGCTGAAGATCTCCTGAATATTGCCACAGTCGCATTTTGCTCCGTCGGATACAAAAATCTCGTCCGGTGCAATATCACAGCCTCTTGCCTTATAATCGTTCTCTGCAATGGCATTGCGCAGGAACTCATAGCCAAGGTCGGGAGCGTAACCATGAAAAGTCTCCGCATTTCCCATCTCATCCACCGCACCGTGCAGCGCGTCAATGATGGCAGGTGCCAAAGGCTGTGTCACATCTCCGATGCCCAGACGGATAATCTTTTTGTCCGGGTGTGCTGCGGAATACGCGTTTACCTTTTTACCGATGGTGGAAAACAAATAGCTTCCGGGAAGTTTTAAATAGTTGTCGTTTACTTTAAACATAGTACGTTCTCCTCTCTATTATCCTTGGTGCAATGTTGCTGTCACCTTGCTGTCACTTTTAAAAGTCTGATTAGACGGAGTACGGGTCAACTTCGCCCTCAAATACGATCTTCGCAGGTCCGGTCATGTAGACCAGATTCGCCGCGCGGTCCCATTTGATGTGCAGTTCACCGCCTAATAGTTTAACAGTTATTTCCTCGTCCGTCAAACCATTTAGCACGCAGGCTACCGCCGTTGCGCAGCATCCGGTACCGCAGGCAAGGGTCTCTCCGGTGCCTCTCTCCCAGACGCGCATAAATACATTTTTCCGATCCAGAATCTCTACGAACTCAGTGTTGGTCCGGTTGGGGAAACAGGAATGGTGCTCGAACTTCGGGCCGATCTTCTCAATGTCGAGATCCTTTACCCCGTTCATAAATACAATGGCATGGGGATTGCCCATGGAGACACAGGTCATACGGTATTCTGTGCCATCCACCGTAATCGGTGCATCCACTACGGCAGGTCCTACCGGCGTCTCCCCGGTAGCTTCTGCCATCACAGGCACTTCCACGGGTGCCAGGATCGGCTGTCCCATGTTCACCTGTACCATAGTTACGTGCCCTCTGTCTGTGGCAGTCTTTCCCTCCACAGTGAGCTTTAAGTATTTTATTTTCCCGGCACTGATGATGGCGATGTCCTCCTTGTCCGTCAGCCCCTTGTCGTAGACGTATTTTGCCACGCAGCGGATACCGTTGCCGCACATCTCCGAGCGGCTGCCGTCCGCATTGTACATCTCCATCTCGAAATCCGCTTCCTCTGCGGGATTAATGAAGATCACACCATCACCGCCGATGCCGAAATGTCTGTCGCTGAGTTTCCTTACGATCTCGGGCTTCTCCTCCCCGGAAAACTTCTCCGTAAAGCCGTTGACATATACATAATCATTGCCACAGCCCTGCATTTTTGTAAATTTCATGTAGTTACTCCTTTTATTACATCCTCTTATTCCCTCATCATGGACAGCACCATCTGTGCCGTCTCCACCAGATTCGTCCCACTGTCCATACTGGTCTTCTGAAGATACCGGTGGGCTTCTTCTTCCGTCATATGATTTCTTGCCATCAGTAGTTCCTTGGCATCTTTGATTGCTTTTTCATCCGCTGCATTCCGCACGTTCGGCTGCTTGCGGCGTTTTCTTCTGCGGCGCTCTACGCCTTCCACCATCAGGTTCACCGTATTGATCAGATCCTGAACCTTTAACGGCATGGAGAGACATACGATGCCGTTGCCGTAGCATTCGCTGATCAGATTCTGGGATGCCATCAAAAGCATCTCGAACCCCTCCGGCAGATCATCATGAAGTTCTGTATATATCATATCTGCCAGCTTGTAGCTGCAGATCACGATTCCGTCATTGAGTCCGTCCGCCTGGCTGATCGCCTGGGTGCCCGTGGTACAGATACCCGTGACCTGGAAACCGCTGCGCACCAGGATGTTCTTGACGCCTTTGGCTTCTTCCAGCTTCGGCAGCACGACAATAATGTTCGTCATTCGCCCATCTCCTTTCTTCTGTCTTTTTTAATCTATCATTACAAAAGAAAGGATTTTATCAATATTTATACAGATACTCCTGGATCTCCCATTCGGATACCTGGGAACGATACTCATGCCATTCCTTGCGCTTGGCATCGATATATTTTCCGGCAATATGGTCGCCCAAAACATCCTGGATAAAGGTATCCTTCTCCAGTTCTTCCACTGCCTCTAACAAGGTGCCGGGCAGCTGGTCGATGTGCAGTTCTTTACGCTCCTCGGCGGTCAGGGTAAAAATGTTCGCATTGATGCTCTCGGGGGGCAGGGTTTTCTCCCGAATGCCCTGTAAGCCGGCGCTTAAGCAGACTGCCAGGGTCAGATAAGGGTTTGCTGCGGAGTCGGGGCTGCGCAGCTCGATACGGGTACCCTCTCCGTCTGCGGTAGCCGGAATACGGATCAGGGGGCTGCGGTTCGTCGTGCTCCATGCGATATAGACCGGCGCCTCGAAACCGGGCACCAGACGCTTATAGGAGTTCACCAGCGGATTCGTGATGGCTGCCATTCCTTTGATGTGCTTCATGATACCGCCGATGAAATAATAGGCTTCCTTGCTCAGACCGTTGGGGTCGGAAGCATCCTGGAATATATTTTTCCCGTCTTTTTGCAGGGACATATTGATATGCATGCCGGAACCGTTGACACCGAACTTGGGCTTCGGCATAAACGTAGCGTGCAGACCGTGGCGTCTTGCGATGGTACGCACTGCCATCTTGAAAGTCATGATATTGTCTGCGGTATGTAATGCCTCATCGTATTTGAAATCGATCTCGTGCTGTGCCGGAGCCATCTCATGATGGGATGCCTCGATGACAAATCCCATATCCTCCAGGTTCATAACAATATCACGACGGGCATTTTCGCCGAAGTCTAACGGTCCGATATCAAAATAGCCTGCCTGCTCATGGGTGTTGGTGGTGGGCATGGTATTTTCATCCGTATTAAATAAGAAAAATTCACATTCCGGTCCCACTTCAAAAGTATATCCCATCTCTTCTGCCTGCTTCACCGCACGCTTCAGCACGTAACGGGGATCTCCTTCAAAAGGCTGCCCGCTGGGGCGATAGACATCACAGATCATACGGGCTACCTTGCCCTGCTGGGGTCTCCAGGGGAAGATCTCCAACGTGGACAGATCCGGATATAGATACATGTCGGATTCCTCGATTCTTGCAAATCCATCGATTGCCGAACCGTCAAACATACATTTATTGCTTAACACCCGGTCTAACTGACTGGCTGTCACCGCAATATTTTTCAGATTGCCAAACAGATCCGTGAACTGCAGACGGATGAATTCCACATCCTCTTCTTCCACAAGACGGATGATATCTTCCTTGGTATAATTGTTCATCGTTACCCTCGTTTCTGCGTCGCCTGTCTGCTCCTTTTCCACGGGGCGGACGCATCCGTGAAAAATACTTACAATAACTATAGCAATGCCTGTTTTGTCTTGTCAATGCAAAGTTCTCCTCATTTGCGGTACTACGGAGGAGAGCTTACGCATACTATTTATAAAGATCATCCCATCATTCCAAGGAGACTTAAGAATGAGTGCAAATACAAAGATCGTCGTACTTCGCAGAAAAGAGCTTCTCTATACCGGAATCTTCGCCGCGCTGGGGGTGTTGTTCCTGATATTACTGTTGATGCTGCTGATGCTGGGAAAAGATACGGATGCCTCCGGGACACCGGATTCTCCTGACAACACTGCGGAAACCGCTATGCCCGATAATGTGGCAGATCTCGGACGCTCGTCACAGTTCTCCGATGCGGAGGGCGCCTCTACCGGAGCTGTTGCCGGCAATACATATATCCCGGGGATCTATACCACCGAGCTGATCCTCGGCAGTGAGACCGTGAATGTGGAAGTCATCGTAAACGACCATGCCATCACTTCCCTAAGCCTTGCGGACACGGATGAGACTCTGACTACCATGTATCCACTCCTGCAGCCCACCATGGATTCCTTAAGTGAGCAGATCTGCGAGACACAGGATCTAAGCCAGGTGACCTATTCTTCCGAGACACGCTACACTTCCCTGGTATTGCTGGAAGCGATTAAAGCGTCTCTGGAAAAGGCAAAGCCTACGGCTACGCCGGAAGCGACCACCACGCCGACTGCAACCGCTGATCCGACAGCCTCTCCGAATGTGCCGGCAGCGGATATCAATCCGGCGGCGTAAGGGGCCCAGGTGCCATGCATAAATTTCAGTGCTAACACAAAAAAGGGCGCATGCCTCCCGGCATGCACCCCGTTGTGCGTTTTATTGTAATATTTTCGTTTGCAACACTGGATTTATTTTATACTATTTGTGTGGGAGATGCAAGGGAAAATTATTCATAAAGCGAATCCAGCGTAAGCAACAATACATCCTCGTCCGATAATGTCTCAAACCACTCCGTGTATCCGGATAAGGAAAAGAAAATATATTTTGAAATCTTATATTTAGCGGTAATCAGTTTTCCTCTCCGAATTAGAGTTTCATAAATACCCTTATCAATCTTTTCATTCTTGAATTTGCATTCGCCAATCACAGCCATTTTGTCTATATCAGACAAGGCAACAACATCGATATCTGCGGATTGCGCTCTTACATCTCCATTTTTGTCCGTAACGTTCTCCACACCCCACCAAGTACCTACAGAAGTAATAAAGCAGCCATACTCACCGGTTATTCCCTTCATTAATGTATAATATCTACACATTTCTTCAAACACAGTCCCCATGAAAGAATGTAGTACTGGCTTCACTGCCTTTTCGTAATAAACCTCACCCTGTCCCATCTCAATTACGCTGGTTGCTTTCGGAATAAACTCATACCAGAACTTGAACATATAATCCTTTAAAATATATTGAGTCTTCTTTTTGTTCTTCTCCTCAGTGATACATTTCTTTTTTTCAACCAGCCCAACATTTATCAGTTTATCCAACGAATATAATACTGTCTGTTCTTTTTCCCCAATTTTTCCAGCAATCGTATTAAGCGTATTCTCACCAGATGCGATCTGCTCAACAATATTGTTCACAACTGCTATATCTGAGAATTCCTGGGTCAAAAGATTCCTTGTTTCATCATATAGATATCCGTCCGTTCTGAAGAATAGTCTTATAATATTCTCATCAATGCTCTTCCGTGGATCGATCATCGAAAGATACTTTGCAACACCACCGGTAATTCCATAACAGATTGCCTTATCCTCATTAGAATACTCCGGGACAAATTTTGCTGCATCTAAGTAGTTAAATGCCTCCAGTTTGATTTGAGAATCCCGTCTTCCAAACAAGGGACTCTTTTCACTGAGTACCTTCTTTTCCATAAAGCTGAGTGCAGAACCGCATAAAATCACTTTAAGATTCTTATCATTCCATATTCTGTCAATATACTTCTGCAAAATAGATAAAAGCGCTTCATCTCTCTCCGCCCAATATGGCAGCTCATCTATCACAAGCACGAGCTTCTCGTCCCCTATATTTTTATCAATAAAATCAAAAACAGCCTCCGTAGTATGAAAGCTGATATTCTCCACACCGGGCATAAGCAAATCAACTACCTGCTTTGAAAACAGTTCCAGATTTCTATTTTTTCCGACTTTTGTGGCTGTATAAAAAATAGTTTTCTTATCCCTAACAAATTCTGTAATAAGAGTAGATTTTCCAATGCGTCTACGACCATATATCACCGTCATACCAATTCCATCTTTTTCATAGAATTCCTTTAACGATGCCAGTTCTCTTTCTCTGCCAATAAACATAGAAGCCACCTCCGCCTTCATTATAGCCTTTTTATTCAAATTGATTTTAATAAAATTATTCTGAATAAAATTTAACATGAGCTCTTATATTTTGCAATCTTTTTTTCATTTTCTATTTAAAAATTTAGGCACTTTATCAATTTCTTCTTTGCCTATTGGCAAACCTTTCCGTCTTTGTTAAAATAATCTCAGATAAGAATTACTTCGTAAAACTACTTAAGTATAATATTATTTTTCATAGTACAAACAACAAAAAGAGAGGTGTCACTTATGTTATCATTTGATGATTCTTATTTTTTAGGAGAAACCCGGGATAATTTTTATATCGAACCCATGATGAAATGTGTATGGGCAGCACAGTTAGAGGTCATGTGTGTCATTCAACAAATTTGTGAAAAGCATAATATTCCCTATTTTGCATATTACGGTACTTTACTGGGAGCCGTACGTCATCAAGGGTTTATACCTTGGGATGATGATACCGATATTTGTATGCTGCGTGAAGACTATCAGCGTTTTTTAAAAGTAGCGCCTCTGGAGCTTACCGGAGAGTATCATATCAACAGTCCTTATAGCGAAGAAAGCTATAACTATGTATTTTCACGTATTTTGAATGCCTCCAGTATTTCTTATAACTACTCGCGGTTATCTCAGTTCCACCGTTGCCCCTACATTATCGGGGTTGATATTTTTCCTCTTGATACCGTGCCAACGAATCCAAATGAAGCATCTATCCTGTATCAGATGGTTCGTATCCTGGTTTCCACTGTAAACCAATACGATGACAACCCAGAAGAAGTCATATCGATGATTCCAGACTTAGAAAACCTATGCAACATTAAATTAGATACCAGTCGCAGCATCAAGAATCAATTGTTGCGCATAGCTGATTCATTATGCCAGACATACAATCGATCCAACTCCTCTTTCATTTCTTATATACCTGAAGATTCGCAAAAGGATATTCATCTACAACGCGAATGGTTTAATACCTATGATTATCTTCCTTTTGAGAATATTCTGTTACCCGTACCTAAACATTATGACGATATACTCACTGCTTTATACGGTGACTATATGACTCCTGTACAGAACTGTGCAGGGCACGATTATCCTTTTTACAAAAAGCAGACTAATGCAATAGCTAAACATATTACACAAACTATTATGGATGGTAAAAAACCGTTTATTGTCTGATTCACATGAGTTGATAAAAAATCGACAGCCTATGATTTTTATAATCATAGGCTGTCGATTTTTAACTGTTATGATAACCGATACTAAATAATAGAACTATTTCTGCTACTACTGTAATAAAGAAAGTACTCCCTGATTTGCCTGATTAGACTGAGCCAACATAGCCTGACCTGCCTGAGCCAGGATATTATTGTTAGAGTACTTAACCATCTCCGTAGCCATATCAGTGTCACGAATCTGAGACTCTGCTGCCTGAGTATTCTCCACAACGTTATCCAGATTGTTGATAGTATGCTCTAATCTATTCTGGATAGCACCTAAATTTGATCTTTGCTCATTTAATATCTTAATTCCTTCTTTAATACTATCAATCGCGTCTGTTGCGGTGCCTGTAGAACCGACGTCTACTGCATTTACTTGAAGACCGGTAGAATCCATTTTTGCAATTGTCACTGAAATCTGATTGTCTGTAGCAGTCTCAGCACCTACCTGAAGCGCCACATCCGAAAATGTTCCATCTAACAAAGCTTTCTCATTGAAAGTAGTCGTAGCAGCCACACGGTCAATCTCAGTAATCAGATTACTTACTTCCTGCTGGATATAATTCTTATCCTCGTCCTGATTGGTTCCATTTGCAGCCTTAACTGCCAGTTCGTTCATTCTCTGCAGCATATCATGAACTTCGTTCAGAGCACCTTCTGCGGTCTGTACTGCGGAAATACCATCCTGTGCGTTAGCAGAAGCCTGAGTCAGACCTCTTACCTGACGACGCATTTTTTCGGAAATTGCAAGTCCTGCTGCATCATCTGCTGCTCTGTTGATCTTGTAACCGGATGATAACTTCTCAGTAGACTTAGCCTGAGTCTTGGTGGTGAGACCTAACATTCTGTTAGAGTTCATAGCTGTAAGATTGTGTTGTACTACCATAAT
>CAVGMD010000029.1:0-28780 GCA_963630275.1 Bacteroidaceae bacterium
TCCAGCAGTATGTGGATGAGATCTGGCACCTGGATAAGGTAGTATTGAAATAAATTGCAAGCTACGACAGCCGTCAATTCATAAATGTGGAGCGTTCTTTGCGACACATTTATGAATTGAGTGCATGGCTCGTAACGTAGGATTGTCAGCAAAAGACGCTTCCAATCTTATTTCATATCGCGGCGTTCGCTGCATACCAAAAGCCGGATAAAATATAAGGTACCGCATGCTTGGTACAGGAATAGGCACCTACGGTGTTCGTATAATAGGTGAAATCCTCAAAAGTATCTTCCAGTCCCTCCATTTTACCGTCAGCGATTATCTGATTCAGGGTCGGGGCATCTAAGGCAGTCAGCACGTCCTTGTTGAGACCATCCCGGGAGGACAGAGACAACGTAAACAGTGTCACAAGCAACATCAGTGCCATGCAGAAGCTTACGATTCCGGCGGCTTTCAGGAATTTCTGCAGATGAAATATCCGGATCAGTACGATAACGGCGCCGTTACCCGTAGAACGGATGATGTCCGCCAATTTTCTTTTCACATTTTTTCAGATACAGACATTCTACGATCTCCCTCAAATCTACACAAACAATTCAATCAAAAATACCAGTACACAGCAGATCACGGATACCGGGAACAGCCCGGCGCCAAGCCATGCGGCGATGATGCCGGCAATCAGTGCCACCAGTCCGGAGATAGGAGTCTGGGTAGCATGGATGATGGCCGGGAAGGTCATAACTGCCAGCGTCACATAGGGTACATAGTACAAAAAGGACTGAATGAACTGATTCTTAATGGGCTTGCGGATCAGTGTCAGGGGCAGAACACGAATCGTATAGGAGACGGCTGCCATGACGGCAATATAAATATAATTATTCATTTGCGGAGTCTCCTTTCTGTGCGGAATCCTGTGTAGCAGCGGATTCTTCGGTATTTTGCTTTACCGGGAACAGGATCGCTGCGGCACCGGAGATGATCACGGTCAACAGGATAGTTCTTGTGCCTTCCGACAGAGAAGAAATTCCGGGCAGGTAGTTGCAGACAAAGCTCAGCGCGAAGCTGATGGCTACCAGTGCTGCCACAATCTTACTTTTTCTCGCAGGCGGAATAATGATGGCTAAGAACATGCCATACAAAGCAACGCTCAGCGCACTGACCGCACGTAAGGGAAGTGCATTTCCGGCGATGATGCCGCAGGCGGTTCCACCCGCCCAGGCCGGAGCGGCTAACAGTATCGCACCGTAGGTATAGTACGGATTCAGAATGCCGGGCCGGGCAATGGTGATGCCGAACAGCTCGTCCGTCACATCATAAGCAATGATCAGACGGTGGAAAAAGGGCGTCCCGGGGGAGAACTTCTGCGCCAGCGCACAGCTCATGAGCAGATATCTGGCATTTGCAATCAGCGTAATGATCGCCACCTCCAGATAGGTTGCCTGGGCAGCCACCAGGGTGAAGGCGGCATACTCTCCGGCGGAAGCATTGTTCAGAAGACTGGCAATGAATCCCTGCAGGGGAGTGAAACCTGCGTGTCTTGCGGCAATTCCCAGGGAGAAAGATACGGCGAAATATCCCAGTGCAATGGGAAAACCGTCCCGTATGCCGTCGCAGAATACTTTTCTGCTGAATTTATCATTCATAATTATAATTCCTCATCTCTCTGTAAGGCGCCTTTGGGCGCACATGCTCTATTATAACGCACATTCGGACCGGAGAAAAGGAGTAAAATTAATGTATATCACTGCATTTTCCACATAAATATAGGATAAGTAAGTATTCGCGGTGGATCGTGTATGAAAATCAGGAGAAAACGGTGGAAAAATGTGGCGGCAGCAATGCTTTTGCTGTGTGTGGTGCTGACCGGATGCGGTATGTCCGGGGAAGGGAACATCAAACTGCGGGATTTGGATTTTACAGTGCTCAGTGAAGAAAAGATTCCGGAAGAATTAAAGACGGTGATTGCGGGAAAGGGCAGCGAAGTTTTTCAGCTGACCTACAGCGATAACAAAAACCTCTATATCAGTATCGGCTACGGGGAACAGAAGACCGGCGGTTACAGCATCGCTGTGGACGAATTATACCTGACGGACGATGCTATTCATGTCGGCACCAGCCTCTTAGGTCCCGATATCACCGGACAAAAAAGCGGCGCAGGGAAACCCACTACGCCGTATATTGTGATAAAAACAGAACTTTTGGATAAAACAGTGATCTATGACTGACCGGACCGGGGACTACAGATCCAACAGGATCTCTCTGCGCTTCCAACTGATAAATCCGTACATATCATTAAAGAAGAAAATGGTGAAATTCACCACAACGGGAATATATGCCGGATTCTCTAAGGATGCCAGTGTCCACAGAACAATGAGCACGATATCATTGGCGGCGTAACCCAGCGCATAATAGGAGGAGCGCAGCATCGTCAGGGCAGCGGCCAGAAAACTGGTGACGATGGAAAGCGTACTGAATACAATGTTGGGAGTATCCAGAGTCTTTAGGATCAGATAGAACACAAAGGTGACAAGAGAGCAGCTGATCGCAAGCAACAGCGCCTGTGTGCGGTGCAGAATCTGTATTTCTACTTCGGCACCGTTTTTCTCGGAAGGATGACGAAGCCAGGTGATGGTGGACCATACTGCCATAGGCAGAGTCATGCCGAGATAAGTGATCATCTCGCCCCAATACCGGAACCTGTAGGAGATGATACCGTACAGGATGCTGAATACGACCATCAGGATCTGCGCCCACACATTGCCCTTGGCTGCAAAAATCAGAGAAGTCACACCTATCAGGGCTGCCAGCAAAGTTAGCAGATCAAAATCGGCAGAGAACAAATTGGAAACTATAACGATCAGAAGGGATGAGATCCACAGAATCCATTCCTTTTTTGTTAAATTTTTTATAGGGTTACTCATTATTATACATCCTCCTGAAAATCAGGATCGAGAATGGGAATATTTCTTTTTTGTAATGTCATGGGATTGCTTTCTTTCATGTTATGTGCCATAATGTGCAACGATAATAGAATCATATCATGCGGAGGTGGAAAAATGCAACGTAAAATACGCGGACAGATGTCGGAGTCTTTTCTGATCGCCGGAATATTGTCGATCTCCGGTGGTCTGCAGGATGCTTATACCTATATGTATCGCGGAAAAGTATTCGCCAATGCGCAGACCGGTAATATCGTACTGCTGGCGCAGAATCTGGTGGATCGGAACTGGCAGGCGGCACTTCGGTATTTTTCTCCGTTACTGTTTTTTGCACTGGGTGTGGCAATGGCGGAATGCATCCGCATGAAATACCAGAAGGCACAGAAAATCCACTGGAGACAGCTGGTGCTTGTAACGGAAATAGTCTTATTATTTGCAGTCGGATTTTTCCCGAATACCCTGGATCTGCTGGCGAATGCCATGGTATCTTTTGCCTGCGCCATGCAGGTACAGGCATTCCGCAAGGTGAACGGCTACGCTTTCGCCAGTACCATGTGTATCGGTAACCTGCGAAGCGGCATGGAATCTTTGTGCGCTTATGGGAAGACGAAGGATAAAAAGATCTTACGGAAAGCCGGATATTATTTCGGAATTATCTTCCTGTTTGCCATCGGTGCGGCACTGGGCGGACATATGATCAGCTTCGTCGGAGCGAAGACGATCTGGATCTCCTGCCTGATTTTACTGATCAGCTTCTTATGTATGTTCATTAAAGAAGAAAAAGAGGAGCATCCCGAGATTGCGGAAGAAATCCGTTCTGAAATCAAAAAAATGGAAAGCGAAAGACAAAAGGAGTAAGAAACGTGACAGAGAATAATAAAAAAACCGAAATTTTACAGAAAACCTGGGTCGTCTGTGCCCTGACACTGGTGTGTACCTTCCTGTGGGGAAGTGCCTCCCCCTGTATCAAATTAGGCTATGCCCTGTTCCAAATCCCTTCCGGGGAGACTTGGACGCAGGTATTGTTTGCCGGAATGCGCTTCGTACTGGCGGGTATCCTGACAGTGCTGATCGGAAGCCTCTTACAGAAAAAGGCATTGGTTCCCACGAAAACTTCCGCACCCAGTATTGTGAAGCTGGCAACCTTCCAGACCATTTTGCAGTATATCTTTTTCTACATCGGACTGGCGCATAACAGCGGAGTCAAGGCTTCAATCATCAACGGCTCCAACACCTTTTTTGTCATTCTGGTGTCAGCCCTGATCTTCCGTCAGGAGAAGCTGAACCTTAAGAAGGTACTGGGATGCATTATCGGTTTCGCCGGTGTCATCGTCGTCAGCATGAACGGACAGAAGATCGACATGGATCTAAGCCTGATGGGAGACGGCAGCCTGTTTTTGTGCGCCCTGTCCTATGCGGTGTCTTCCTGCCTGATGAAGAAATATTCCAAAAAGGATAACCCGGTCATGCTCAGTGGTTACCAGTTCATCTTAGGCGGTATTGTCATGGTCATCCTGGGCTTTAGCCTGGGTGGCAGAATCACTCATGTATCCGCAAGCGCTCTGTTAATGCTATTCTATCTGGCATGCATCTCCGCAGTGGCATATTCCCTGTGGGGCATTCTGTTAAAATACAATCCCGTCTCCAAGGTGGCAATCTTCGGTTTCACCAACCCGGTATTCGGCGTGTTGCTGTCCGCGTGGTGGCTGGGAGAGGGCTCCGCAGAACTTGGCTGGAACGCACTGATTGCGTTACTTTTAGTATGTATCGGTATCTGTATTGTCAATGTCAAATTTGAGAAGCAGCAGTAAATCCGTATTTGTTCAGATCTACTTTATTGTCAATGACTTCGATGCCGTCTGCCCGTAAGCGGTTTGCCTGTTCATCGGAGCCGCCGAAGGCAAAGGCACCGGAGAGTTCCCCTTTGGAATTGACGACACGGTAGCAGGGGATATGGTCGGGATCCGGATTTTTATGCAGGGCATTGCCCACGGCCCGCGCCATTTTCGGCTCTCCCGCCATGGCAGCCACCTGCCCGTAGGTGGCGACACAGCCCTTCGGAATCCGTTTCACCGCTTCATAGATCCGCTTTGTGGGGCTGTCGGTGACGAGATCATAGCTCTCTGCAATCATGCGTCGGATATCCTCATCGGGGATGGTGCCGTCTAAGATGATGGTGTTCCAGTGTTCTTTATTCTGATGATATGCGGGAATGACGGAAGAAAAGGTGCTGCGCCAGAAGTCCCGCCAGGCAGGATCTGCTTTTACATTCAGATGCAGCAATCCATCTTTTTCATAAGTCCATAAAAATGCCTTTTTTGTGCCCTTCACCCGTACCAGCTGCCAGTTAGGATCGTGGAAGGGCATTTCTGTATAAGTATCCGGAAAAGACAATCCGTATTCCAGTGCTTCTTCTCTTGTTTTCATGCCTTTGAACCTCCGTTTTTTTCTATTATAACACTCTTTTCTTTTCTATGAAAACATGGTAAACTTTTCCGAGAAACAGGTCATGGAAACGGGCTGCCAAAGCCCGGGAACGGAGACAATATGATACTGATACAGGATGGTTATATGATCGATCCCAAGTCAGGAAAAGAGGGCAACTTCGATATCCTGATCGACGGAGACAAGATCGTAAAGATTGCAGAGAAAATCGAGCCGAAGGGTAAGGTGACAAGGATCAATGCGGAAGGACTGTTAGTCGCTCCCGGACTGGTGGATGTGCATGTGCATTTCAGAGATCCCGGCTTTACGGCGAAGGAGGATATCAACACCGGCGCTGCGGCAGCGGCAAAGGGCGGTGTGACCACCGTGGTGCTGATGGCGAACACGAAGCCCACCGTGGACAGTGAGGAGACCCTGAAATATATCCTGGACAAGGGAGCGAAGACAGGGATCCATGTGACGACCTGCGCCAACGTGACCATGGGCATGCAGGGCAGGCAACTGACGGATATGAAGAAGCTGGCAGCGGCAGGTGCTGTGGGATTCACAGACGACGGTGTGCCCCTGCTGGATGCGGAACTGGTGCGTCATGCCATGGAGATCTCCGCAGAGCTGGACATGCCCATCAGCTTCCATGAGGAAGATCCGAAATATATCGAGAACAACGGTGTGAATAGGGGAAAAGCCAGCGAATACTACGGAATCGGCGGCTCTTCCAGAGAGGCGGAGATTGCTCTGGTGGAGCGGGATCTGAAGCTGGCGGAAGAGACCGGTGCCTGCATCGATATCCAGCATATCAGCAGTAAGGAAGCGGTAGAACTGGTGCGTCAGGCGAAAAAGAGATGTTCCAACATCCACGCGGAAGCCACACCTCATCATTTTACCCTGACCGAAGATGCCGTAATCAAATACGGCACGTTGGCGAAGATGAATCCTCCCTTGAGAGAGGAAGAGGATCGCCAGGCAGTGATCCGGGGACTGGTGGACGGTACCATCGATATGATCGCGACGGATCATGCGCCTCATACCGCCGAGGAGAAGGCAAAGCCCATCACCGAGGCACCCAGCGGCATCACCGGACTGGAGACTTCTCTGGCACTGGGCATCACGGAACTGGTAGATGAGGGGTATCTGACCATGAAGCAGTTACTGCGTCTCATGAGTACGAATCCGGCGGCAATGTATCATCTCGATGCCGGATATCTGGCGGAGGGCGGTCCTGCGGATGTGATCCTGATCGACACTGCGGCGGACTTCATCCCGGAGACCTATGCCTCCAAGGCAACGAACACTCCTTTTACCGGATGGAAGTTAAAAGGCGAAGTGAAGAAGACCATCTGCGGCGGTAAGATCGTATACGAAGCATAGCACACATCACGTGTAGAAGAGAAAAGGACAATAACATGAAAAAGAAAATCACAGCAACCGTGCTTTCTCAGAAGGAGATCGCACCCAGAATTTTTGATATGTGGATCGCTACGGATCTGGCGGCGCAGGCAAAAGCCGGTCAGTTCATCGGCGTCTACCCCAAGGACCGAAGCACCCTGCTGCCCCGTCCCATCAGTATCTGTCAGGTGAGCAATGCTAAGGATGCCCTGCGTATCGTGTACCGTATTGCCGGACAGGGCACTGCGGAATTTTCCTCTTATCAGGAAGGAGACAGCGTAGAGATCCTGGGAACCTTGGGTAACGGCTTCCCCACAGAGGCGGCGGAGGGCAAAAAGGTATTCCTCATGGGCGGAGGTATCGGCATCCCTCCCATGCTGGAACTGGCGAGGGAGCTTCCGGCATCTGCCGAGAAGCAGATCATCGTGGGCTACCGTGACAGTCAGCTGTTCTTAAAAGATGACCTGGCAGAGAACGGAACCGTATATATCGCCACTGAGGATGGAAGTGTCGGCACGAAGGGCAATGTAATGAATGCCATCGAAGAGAACGGATTGCAGGCAGATGTGATCTTCGCCTGCGGACCGATGCCCATGCTTCGTGCCATTAAAAAGTACGCAGAAGAAAAAGGGATTGAGGCATATATCTCTCTGGAAGAGCATATGGCGTGTGGCGTGGGAGCCTGTCTGGGCTGCGTCGTGAAGACGAAGGAAGTGGATCATCATTCGCATGTGTACAACGCGAGAATCTGCACCGACGGACCCGTATTTGAAGCCAAGGAGGTAGAGATCTGATGAATACACGGACAACGATCGCAGGAGTTACTTTTAAAAACCCCGTAATGACAGCTTCCGGAACTTTTGGCTCCGGTATGGAATATGAAGAATTCGTAGATCTGAACCGCCTGGGTGCGGTAGTGACCAAGGGTGTGGCAAATGTACCCTGGCCCGGCAATCCCACCCCCCGTGTGGCGGAGGTGTACGGCGGCATGCTCAATGCCATCGGCTTACAGAATCCCGGTATTGACGTATTCATGGAGAGAGACATTCCTTTCCTGAAAAAATACGACACGAAGATCATTGTAAATGTCTGCGGCAAGACCGTTGAGGACTACGT
This sequence comes from Bacteroidaceae bacterium, assembly GCA_963630275.1. Classification (GTDB taxonomy): domain Bacteria; phylum Bacillota; class Clostridia; order Lachnospirales; family Lachnospiraceae; genus Acetatifactor. The sequence continues at coordinate 7,887 of CAVGMD010000029.1, forward strand.
GGACGTGGTGGAACGTCTGGGAGATGAGCCGGCAGTCAGCATGCTGGAGATCAATGTATCCTGCCCCAATGTCAAGGAAGGTGCTATTGCTTTCGGACAGAAGGCGGATGCCCTGTACAACATTACTTCCGAACTGAAAAAGCATGCGAAGCAGCCTATTATCATGAAGCTGAGCCCCAACGTAACGGATATCACCGAGATGGCGAAGGCGGCGGAGGCAGCCGGTGCGGACGCCCTGTCCCTGATTAACACCATCACCGGCATGAAGATTGATATTCACCGCAGGAAATTCGCCATTGCCAACAAGACCGGCGGTATGAGCGGTCCTGCCATCAAGCCCATCGCAGTGCGCATGGTATACCAGGTGGCGCAGGCAGTTAAGGTTCCCATCATCGGTATGGGCGGCATCGCTACGGCGGAAGATGCCATTGAATTCATTCTGGCAGGTGCCAGTGCCGTCAGCGTAGGAGCCATGAATTTCGTGGATCCCTATACTACGGTAAAAGTCGTGGAGGGCATTGAAGATTACATGCGCACCTATCACGTGGAGAACCTGACCGACCTCATCGGCGCGGTGGAATAAGCGGACAGAGAACAGAATACGGTATAAAACAGCACAGACCTTCATATATATAGACATATCTGTATATATGGAGGTCTGTTATTGTGGAACTGATCAAGAGAAATATACATATGGACCGGGTGAAACGGTCCACCGTCATGCAGTTTACCATGGAGGAGGATCTGAATCTTCCGGAAGATAAACCGGATATCAGTACCCTGAATCTGGAAAAAGGGGAGGTCGTCATCGAAGAGATCCGCCCCGGCACGGATGAAGTGACCGTGCGGGGGAAGCTGGGCTATGCCATGTTATATCATACCCAGGAGGCGGGCAGCAGTCTGATCCTGTTAAACGGAGCGCTTCCTTTTGAAGAGAAGATCCATATGGAGGGAACCCTGTCTTCGGATACAGTGGCAGTGGATGGAACGGTGGAGGATTTCACTGTCAATATGATCAATTCCCGTAAATTGAACCTGCAGGCACTGTTATGCCTGACCGCCCGGATCGAGGAAATCTACGACGAGGAACTGCCCGTTGGGATCCAGGGGGACAGCGCGGGAGACGGCGTGGAATACCGGATCGCACCTATGGAAGTGACGCAGCTTGCCATTTGCAAAAACGATATTTTCCGGAAAAAAGAGGAGATTCCTCTGCCCTCCAGCTATCCGAATGTATATCAGATCCTGTGGAGCAACGTGTCACTTCGGGATGTGGAGATGAAGCCCCATGAGGAGAGTATTTCCATCCGGGGAGATATTCAGATCTTCGTCCTCTATGAGGCGGAGGGAGAAGAGCGCTCCATCCGGTCTTACGAGACGACGATCCCTTTAGACGATACGCTGGAATGCCAGGGATGCAGGGAGACACTGCTGCCGGACATCCGGTATGCGCTGGTCAGGCAGGAACATGGACAGCCGGAACTGACGATTCAGCCGGACCTGGATGGGGAAGAGCGGATCCTGGGACTGGAATGTGCGCTGGAACTGAATATCCGCCTCTATGAGGCGGAAGAGATTGACATTCTGAGAGATATCTACGGGGTGACAAAAGAAGTGATTCCGGAGACAAGGGATGTAAACCTGCGTCAGCTGCTGTCGAGGATCACGGGCAAGACCAAGGTGACGGATCACAGGCAGGTGGATATCGGTGCACCGGTATTGCAGATCCTTCACAGCGAGGGAAACGTGACGATCGACCATCAGGAGATCACCGGGGAAGGAATCCGGCTGCAGGGCAGTATTGATCTTACGGTGCTGTGTGTTACAGAGAAGGATGAGACACCCTATGTGAGCACCAGAGAACAGATCCCTTATGAATATACGCTGAACGTGCAGGGAGTGACGGCGGGAGATCAGGCACAGGTACACAGCGAACTGGAACAGCTGCAGGTAAATCTCTTAGAGGGAGAGGAACTGGATGTGAAAGCAGTGCTGTCTTTTTCCACGACAGTGATGAAGAATGTTCCTCTGAATGCCATCGAAGAAGTGGAGGAACAGGAGATCGACAGCGCCGTACTGGCAGGTCTGCCCAGCGCGGTGATCTACATTACCGCACCGGGAGATGACCTGTGGAGCATCGGCAGAAAATATCATATGCCGGTAAATACTGTGAGAGAACTGAATACCCTGGACAGTGATGAATTGCGCCCGGGACAAAAAATATTGTTGGTAAAAGGAATTTAGCCTTGAAAATTTAGCCTTCGGTGGTCAGTCCGGCATCTGCTGCCAGCTTGTCGAACTTTTCCATTACGGCATCGTAGGTCTTCTGGGAGATCTCGGGAAGAGAACCGCCCCAGGTCTTTTCAGCCTGTGCGTAGCCTTTTTTGAATGCTTCGCGCATAGCTTCGATCTTGTCCGGGTCGCCGCCGGTCAGAGCAGTGGCGAACTGGATGATACGGTCGGAGGTCTGGTTGACACCCCAGTAACCGTCCTCTGCAATATCTGCCTGTGCCTGCGCCTTGGTTGCGGGATCTACGGTATAATTGCCGGAACGTAAGAAGGACCAGATATCCTTGGCATTGCCATAGGTGGTAGCCTGCTTGCTCATCATCTGTTCTACCAGAGAGCGCAGCTGGCTGGTACGTGCATCCGCATCCGCTTTTAATTTGTTGACCAAAGCGGTGTCCGGTTTATAAGTCTTTTTGGTGGAAGAGGTCTTCGTGTCGGTGCTGTGCTCATAGATCACACCGGTATCTTCCGTAGTCTTGGTGGTCGCTTCCTCTGCGGAAGTCTTTTCTTTTGCTGCGCTTGTGCTGTTATAACTATAGGCTGCAGCTGCCTGGGTTGATGTAACTCCGTTTACGCTCATAGTTTCCTCTTTTCTGTCATCCTTGACTATACTTAAAATACCTTTTGAGGGTTTTTGGTTTCATTTGTTATATCGTCCCACAATAGTGGATGCTTTAGGTGATTTTTGGAAAAACAGTGGAAAAATCCGCAGAAAAAATCACACTCCATTGACAAAATACACAGGATTGTATAAAATTAAGTACAATTATTGTGTATACAAAACGGAGCAGAACAAAATGAACGAATATCGGATAAAAGCGTATGCCAAGATCAATCTGGGACTGGACGTGGTCAGAAGACTGGAGAACGGTTATCACGAAGTGAAAATGGTCATGCAGACCGTAGGTATCTACGATGTGCTGGATTTTAAACGGATAGAAAGCGGTATCGTCATTACCACGGATTCCGGCGAACTTCCGACGAACGAGGATAACCTGATCTATAAAGCGGCAAAGCTTATGATGGAACAATACCATATCAGCGAGGGCGTGGAGATTCACCTGGAGAAGCACATCCCCATTGCTGCGGGAATGGCGGGCGGCAGTACAGATGCGGCAGCTACTCTGAAGGGAATGAACAGGCTGTTTGATCTGGGATGTACGTTGAAGGATCTGATGGAACTGGGTGTGAAGATCGGTGCGGATGTTCCCTACTGCGTCATGGGCGGTACGGCTCTGGCGGAGGGCATCGGCGAGAAGCTTACTCCCCTTGCTCCGGCACCGGACTGCTATGTACTGGTAGCAAAACCGGACATTAACGTATCGACAAAATATGTCTATGAACACTTAGATGCACAGGAGATCGTAAAGCATCCCGACATCGACGGTATGGTGGAAGCCATCGCCGAGGAAAGCTTACAGGGAATCCTGGACCGTATGGAAAATGTGCTGGAGATGGTAACGGTGACTGCGTATCCCGTGATACAGACCATCAAGGACCGCATGAAGGAACTGGGAGCCATCAACAGCCTGATGAGCGGCAGCGGTCCCACGGTATTCGGTATTTTCGTAGAGAAGGATATGGCCCGCAGGGCATATGAAAAATTAGAGGAGGAACAGCTGGCGAAGCAGATATTCCTGACGGAATTCTGTGAGTAATGTCAGAGAAGAGGTATGCAGGATAATTTACAGGTGACAATGGATGAATTTCTGCCACTCAGAGATGTGGTATTCAATACGTTGCGGCAGGCCATTCTCACGGGAGAACTGAAGCCCGGAGAGCGGCTGATGGAGATCCATCTTGCCAACAAGCTGGGAGTCAGCCGAACCCCGATCCGGGAAGCTATCCGTAAGCTGGAGCTGGAAGGACTGGTGACCATGATCCCCAGAAGAGGCGCGGAAGTGGCGCAGATCACGGAGAAGAGCATGAACGATGTGCTGGAGGTCCGCAGAGCCATGGATGCTCTCTGCGTGGAGCTGGCATGCGACCGGATCACCCCGGAAGAACTGCAGGAACTTAAGAAAGCCTGTGATAATTTTGAGGCGGCGGTGAAGACGAAAGATGTGAAGCAGATCGCCCAGGCAGATGTGGCATTACATGATATTATCGTGGAAGCCACCGGGAACCAGCGACTGATCCAGCTGGTGAATAACCTGTCCGAGCAGATGTACCGTTACCGGTTCGAATATATCAAGGATTTCAGCCAGCATGACCGGCTGGTGGAGGAGCATAAGGTCATCTACCAGGCAATCGTGAAAAAAGACAAAGAGACGGCATCGAACATGGCGAAGGTGCATATCGACAATCAGAAAAAGGCAATCATCCGCCAGATTCGTCTGGAGCGGGAGAAAAATTAATAACGACAATAGTTTTTCCAAAGTATAATCTGTCCGGAAAGCGGCAATGATTTCCATAGAAGAAAATCATGGAAAGAGGACTGCTGATGGATAGATTATATGTTTATTATGAAAAAATTCGTAACATCATTCGTAAGAAAGGATCTCAGTGCCGGCTGGGGCAGGCTTTAAGAGTTGCTGCTATCGCTGTTGCCTGTTATGGCTGGTGGGGTGTGATCTACCCGGAACTGACCATGCTGCCGTCCACCTATGAGATCGTATACGATGAGCAGGAGCAGGCAGAGGAGACCAAGACTGTACAGAAAGATGCGGAAGTGGTAGAATGGAATTCCGACAGTCAGATCTACTGGAAGATCCTGGAGGCGGATCCGGAGCAGATCCACTTCAAGAGCAGACTGCTTACGATGTTAAAAAGATAGAAGGAGAAATCCCATGTATCAGGAGAATATAACTGCACTGAAAAAAGATGCACCCATCGGTGTATTCGATTCCGGCATCGGCGGACTGACCGTAGCCCGGGAGATCATGCGGCAGATTCCCAATGAGAAAATCATATATTTCGGAGATACGGCGAGAATGCCCTACGGCAGCAAGTCCAAGGAAACGGTCACCGGCTTCGCCAAACAGATCGTACGATTCTTAGAGACTTTTCACGTGAAGACCATCGTGGTGGCATGCAATACGGCAAGCGCCTATGCACTGGATGAACTGGAGAAGGAACTGGACATTCCCATCATCGGCGTGATCAAGCCGGGAGCGAAGACCGCAGCGGAAGTGACCCGCAACGGTCGTATCGGCGTTATCGCCACCGAGGCTACCATTGGCAGCCAGATGTACAATAAATACATACAGGAACTGAACAAAGATGTCACGATCTACGGGAAAGCCTGTCCGCTGTTCGTACCGCTGGTGGAAGAGGGACTGTGGGAGGATCCCGTGACGGATGAGATCGCAAGACGGTACCTTACGGAACTGATTGACATTGATATTGATACCCTGATTTTGGGGTGCACCCATTATCCACTGATCCGCTCCACCGTAGGGCGGATTATGGGGGATCAGGTGACGCTGGTGAACCCTGCGTACGAGACCGCCAGAGAACTGAAGGAACTGTTGCAGCAGTATCATATTCTCAATGAGGAGGAGCCTCCTCTGGGAGAAAATAAGTATCAGTTCTATGTCAGCGACGGTGCGGAGAAGTTCAAACGTTTTGCCAACTCCATTATTAAATACGGCATTTTGTCAGCCAAGACTATTAAGATTGATGAGTATTAAAGGGACGGATGAAGATGAATCGGGAAGTAGAACTCGTTCTGTCCGGTCTGCACGATGCGGGGGAAGCTTCAGATAAGGACGCAGTGGAGACTGCACAGACAGCACAATATTTTAAGAGAAATGACAGTCACTACCTGCTCTATGAGGAGACGATGGAGGGATTCGACGGAGCCTGTAAGAGCCGGATCAAGTTTAGGGACAACCTGCTGGAACTGACCAGACAGGGAGCTGTGGAGATGCATATGATCTTCGAGGAGAATAAGAGGCATACGGTGCCCTACAATACTCCCTACGGACAGCTGCTGTTAGGCATTGAGACACGCAGGGTGCTGGTGGAAGAGCAGGAAGATCAAATTCACGTGACTGTGGAATATGCCCTGGATCATGAGGGAGAATCTTTGAGCGAGAGCTGTTTAAAGATACACATTCGGGAGAAGTAGTAACTATTCAGAACTCTATTCGCAAAATCGCATCTTCGATGCTTACTTTTTGCTCATAGAGGCTACGTCGCCAAATAAAAAATAGCAGATGTTCTTATGAATGCAAGCATTCAACGAACATTTGCTATTTTTTAATGGTTCTGAATAGTTAACTACTTAACCGGCTTTGCGCCTGCCTTTTCCTGTGCGGTAGCAACCAGGCGCTTGAAGAAGCCTTTCTTTTTCTCGGGAGCGGCTTCGGTCTTGCCGTGCAGTCCCTTGACATCCAGTACATAGATACCACTGACAACGGCTTTTACTTCCTTTTTCACAGGAACACTGTCGAAGATCTTCTCATCACAGATAAGGGATACGATCTGGGGTCCGACCTTTGCCTTGACGATGGGAAGCTTGGAACCGCGCATCATCTTCGGGGTCTGATCAAGAACCATCTGCGGAAGACCGGCATCTTTCATTTTCATGCGTTTCTTATCGATGATCAGCATGGATACGGTCTGTTTGTTGGCATCTAACAGCTCCTGCTGTTCTGCCTGCTTTTTCTGTGCTTTTTTACCTAAGAAATATAATACTGCAATGATGATAGCCAGAACTATCACGATAACTAATAATGTAATTGCAACCGGACTCATTCTACAGTCCCTCCTTCAGTTAATCGGAACAAATTCCTAATGGTCATTGTAACATACATGGGGCGAAGTACGCAACTAGACATTTTCAGTTTTCGGTCAGGTTTTTTAGTCAGGTTTCGCTCAGGAGCGGAAAGGATGCAGGAGGAACAGACTGCTCATCATAAGAAGGATCGTCACACCCCAGGAGATCGGGAAGACGATGAAAAGACTCTCCGGAGTATGAAAATGCACAAACACCGTGAATATCCATACGATACGCAGTACACAGGTGCCGAGAATCGTAAGAACCGCGGGCAGTGCGGAATGCCCCGCGCCCCGTAGAACGCCTGCGGGAACTTCATAAAGACCGCAAAAGGGTTCCAAACTTAAGATCAGCAGGATCCGGACGCAGGCAGCGGCAATGACTTCGCCGTCATTGGAGAAAAGTCCGGAGAAATAGGGGCGCCACAGAGTAATGGGCACAGTGATCACAGCGCTGAAAAAAATTGCTTCCCACAGGCAGGAAAACAGTATTTTTTTACAGCGGGAGTAATTCCCGGCGGCATAATTCTGCCCGGTGAAGGTAGTGGCTGCCTGACCGAAAGCAGTGATCATATAATAACCGAAGTATTCAAAATTCATGGCTATGGTGCTTCCGGCGGTGGCGATGGCACCGAAGCTGTTCACGGAGGCCTGTACGAAAATATTGGCAAAGCAGAACACAGCACCCTGGATAGCTGCGGGGAGTCCGATGGTCAGCAGCGGCAGCAGGTATTCCCTGTGAAGGCGTAACAGGCGAAGATCCAGGTGGAAGTCACCGGATTCTCTGTAAAGGGCGACCAGGACCAGCATGGCAGACAGTGCGGTAGCCAGATCGGTGGCAAGGGCAACCCCGGCAACATCCAGACCGCAGACAATGACAAAGAACAGATTTAAGACAACGTTCACTCCACCGGAAACGGTCAGAATCAGGAAAGGAAGCCGGCTGTCCCCTTTGGAACGTAAGATTGCCGCACCGAAATCATAGAGCATCAGAAAAGGATACCCGGCGAAATAGATGCGCAGATAAATAACGGCTTCTGCCAGAACGTTTTCCGGTGTCCGGATCGCTGTAAGCAGAGGTTTTGCAAGGAACTGTCCGAGAACAGCCCCCAGGAGACCTGCAAGGAGAGCAAAAAGCAGGGCAGTATGCAGAACTTTGGAGACAGGTTCTGTTTTCTCTTCTCCGATGTACCCGGCAATCAGGACATTGGCGCCTACGGCAAGCCCTGCGGACAGGGAGACTAACAGCGCCACGATCTCTCCGTTGGTACCTACCGCAGCCAAAGCGTCTGCGTCGGCAAAACGCCCCACCACCGCGGTATCCGCCGCATTAAAAAGCTGTTGCAGCATACTGCTGAGTGCAATGGGAAGAGCAAATAGGATCAATTTGCCGGTCAGCGGACCGTGCAGCATGTCGATGGATCTTTTCCGATCATCTGTTTTCATGAAAATACCTCTTTTTCGATTGTTTTTCGTGTTATTTTTCTTGTAAAACTCTACTCCTTTTTATAAAATAAGAAAAACGAATCTATTAGATACAATGCATCGAAAAAAGGAATATAAAATGGACAATAATCTTCAAAAGTATATGGCTTTTGTGAAAACCGTGGAGACGGGAAGTTTTACAAAAGCGGCGGAAAGTCTGAATTATGCCCAGTCCTCTGTGAGTAAAATGATCGCAGACCTGGAGAAAGAGTGGAAAGTGACACTGTTAGAACGGGACCGGAGCGGTGTTCACCTGACCGGCGCTGGAGAGCAGATCCTGCCCTATGCCAGACAATTACTGGAAGATTATCGGAAGCTTGCGTCCCATGTGGATGCCATGAACGGGATACAGACAGGAATTCTTCGGATCGGCAGCTTTTCCAGTGTGGCAATTCACTGGCTGCCCCGGATCTGTGCGGAATTCCAAAAGGATTATCCGGGCATTGAATACGAGATCCTGATGGGAGACTACGGGGAAGTGGAGCGATGGATCGAGGAGGGCAGAGTGGACTGTGGGTTCTTACGTCTGCCAACGGTGCCCGGATTTTACACGATTTCGTTAAAGCAGGATGAATATTATGCGGTGTTACCTGTGGGACATCCTTTTTCAAAATATAAGACACTGGATATTCACAGGCTGGAGGGAGAACCGTTTATGCTGTTGGAACACGGAGGCAGGACGGAAGTCAGCGAGCTTTTGGAGAGAAGCAGCGTACATCCCGATATCCGTTTTACCACCTGGGAAGACTATGCCATTATGGCGATGGTGGAAAAGGGACTTGGGGTGTCGATCCTGCCGGGACTGATCCTGCAGAGAATTCCTTACAGACTGGAGCTGCGCCCGCTGAAGACTCCTTTTTACCGGGAGATCGGTCTGGCAGTGAAAGATGAGAAAATGATGTCCCCTGCCATGGCAAAATTCCTGGAATATCTGGGGTACAGAGAGTGACGGATTTCGCTGGAAAGCAGGGGATTTTTATGCTATATTGAGGGCAGGAGTGCAGAAGTGACATGAGACATGAGGGGGAACTATGAACGAAGCATTTGAGATCACAAAGACGGGAGTGCAGTTTTTCTTTAACCACCTGGTAGTCTTTAATATGCTTTTCGCCATCGTGATCGTCTTTTTCCAAAGGCGGGATCCGAAGAGTGTGTGGGCGTGGCTGCTTTTACTGTATTTTATTCCGGTGTTGGGGTTCGTATTTTATCTGTTGCTGGGGCAGGATATGCACAAGCGGAAAATGTTCCGGATCAAAGAGGTGGAGGATCACATCAGTGAGGACATCCGACAGCAGGAATACCGGCTGAAGACCGGAAATGCCCAGGAACTGGATGAGAATATCCGGGGGTATGAAGACCTGGTTATGTATAATTTAGAGACCGGGGAATCGGTGCTGACGAAGGATAATGATGTGGAGATCTTCATTGACGGCAATGAGAAGTTCCGGGCGCTGATGGAAGACCTGCGGAATGCAGAGCATTTTATCCATATTCAATACTACATTATTAAAAATGACGTGTTGTTTAACCAGATTAGGGACATTCTCATCGAGAAAGCGGCGCAGGGCGTGGAAGTCCGGGTGTTGTTCGATGCCATGGGCTGTCGTTCCGTGCGGCACAGCTACTGGAAATGGTTGAATGAAAAGGGCGTGCAGACCGCGGAATTTTTCCCGGCGATCCTGCGGAGACTTCAGCTGCGTATCAATTACCGCAACCATCGTAAGATCGTGGTTATCGACAATAAAGTGGCTTATGTGGGCGGTTTTAATGTTGGAAAAGAATATATTGATCTGGATGAGAAGTTCGGTCACTGGAGAGACACCCATCTGCGGATTCGGGGGAGTGCGGTACTAAGCCTTCAGGTGCGGTTTATCCTGGACTGGAATTATGCGGCGGGGGAGAACCTTTTTCTGTGCAGGGAACTGTTCGGCGGGGTGGAGCTCGGTACAAAAGATTTCTGCGATATGCAGATCATCAGCAGTGGACCGGATAGGACGACCCAGCAGATTCATGACAACTATCTGCGCCTGATCAATAAGGCACAGAAAAGCATTTATATCCAGACTCCGTATTTTATCCCGGATGAGGCAATACTGAATGCACTGATGATTGCCGTGAAGTCCGGCATCGAGGTAAACATCATGATCCCGTGCATGCCGGATCACCCATTTGTCTACTGGGCGACCTATTCCTATATCGGCGATATGGTCATGGCGGGAGCAAACTGTTACACCTACAATAACGGATTCCTTCACAGCAAGGGCATGATCGTGGATGACAAGGTGCTCTGCTACGGAACGGCAAACATGGATATCCGCAGTTTTGCGTTGAATTTTGAAGTAAATGCGGTGATCTACGACGAGAAAAAAGCACAGGAAATGGTGGAGATCTTCCGAAAAGACCTGGAGGTCTGCCGGCAGATCACGCCGGATTTCTATACCGGAAGAAAACTGAAGATACGGATTAAAGAGCAGGTCTGCCGGCTATTGTCACCCTTGTTATAGCCCGGAGGATGTGTTATAATGGGCGGTGCTACAATGCATTTATGCACAAACGGCAGTAATAGAAAGGTATAGGAAGTATTAGAATGAAGAAAAAAACATTAGGACTTCTGGCAGCAGTGTTAAGCGTATGTATGCTGGCAGGCTGCGGAGCAAAGGATACAGGAGACAGCACAGGAACTGCAACCGGGACAGAAAGTACCGCACTGAAGGATATGGATGTGGATAAGTATGTGACCCTGGGCGAGTATAAGGGGCTGGCAGTATCCGTAGATACTGTGGAAGTAGATGAGGACGAGTGGAACAGTCTGGTCAATAACGTATATTATGGAAATATTACCGCAGACAACGGCGGAATCATGGATCGTGCCGTGGAGACCGGAGATACCGTTAACATCGATTACGAAGGCAAAAAGGACGGCGTGGCATTTGACGGCGGCACGGATCAGGGCTATGATCTGACCATCGGTTCCGGTAATTTTATCCCCGGATTTGAGGACGGACTGATCGGCGTGATGCCCGGAGAGACTGTGGATCTGGATCTTACATTCCCGGAGAGTTATGGAAATTCCGATCTGGCAGGACAGGCTGTGGTATTTACGGTAACGGTAAATTATATTCAGCCCGCACAGGATGGGGAATTAAGTGATGAAGTCATCAACAATTTCGGCATCGACGGTGTGACCAACGAAGAAGAGCTTCGTCAGTACGCTTATGATTATCTGTATGACAATGCACAGCAGAACTACGACAGCAATGTACAGCAGGCAGTGATGGATGCGTTTATGGCAAATAACACCTTTAGCTCCGTACCGGAAGCTCTGATACAGAAGTATTCCGATGCCGCTGAGAGCAGCATCACTTCCATGGCATCCGCTTACGGTGTGGACGGAGATACTTTTACCCAGTATTATTACGGTCAGGATCTGGAAAGCTTCCTGGCAACTTATTCCGAAGAGGCAGCAAAGCAGGATATCGCGCTGCAGGCAGTAGCCAACAGAGAAGATCTGAACATCAGCGATGAAGACCTGGATCAGATGCTTTTGGATCGCGCTACCGCAGCCGGTTATGACACCATTGAGGAGTATATCGGCGAGACTTCCAAGGAAGACTACAGAGAGTATTTCCTCTATGACAAGGTGATGGATTATCTGGTAGAGAACGCACAGATCACCAACAATTAATTTTATTGATACGAAGCAGTATGCGACCGGCGAATAGGATGCGGGCCGGTTCAGATAGAGCACGTCGCAGCGTGCGGATAGGAAAGATTATGGAATTAGCAGACATCAGAGAACTTCATCGGGAAAAAGACGTCTATATCGGTAAGGAGATCACCGTAGGCGGCTGGGTGAGGAACAATCGTGACTCCAAGAACTTCGGTTTCCTGGTAATCAACGACGGAACATTTTTTGAGCCTTTACAGGTAGTATATGGCGACGGACTGGCAAACTTCCAGGAGATCTGCAAGATCAATGTCGGTGCGGCTGTAGTGATCCGCGGTACCATCGTGGCTACTCCCGAGGCAAAGCAGGCATTTGAGATGCAGGCAGCAGAAGTGATCGTGGAAGGACCTTCTACTGCAGATTATCCTTTACAGAAAAAGAGACACTCCTTCGAGTATCTGCGTACCATCTCTCACTTAAGAGCACGTACCAATACTTTCCAGGCAGTGTTCCGTGTCAGATCCCTGATTGCTTATGCGATCCACACCTTCTTCATGGAGAGAGGATTTGTCTATGTGCATACTCCTCTGATCACCAGCAGCGACTGTGAGGGCGCCGGTGAGATGTTCCAGGTGACCACTCTGGATATGAACAATGTACCCAAGACCGAGGATGGAAAAGTGGATTACACCCAGGACTTCTTCGGCAAGCCCGTTAACCTTACTGTCAGCGGACAGCTGGATGTAGAGACCTATGCTTTCGCATTCAAGAACGTGTATACTTTCGGACCCACCTTCCGTGCAGAGAATTCCAACACTACCCGTCATGCGGCAGAGTTCTGGATGATCGAGCCGGAGATCTGTTTTGCGGATCTGAAGGATGATATGATCCTGGCAGAGAGCATGTTAAAATATGTCATCCGCTATGTGCTGGAGAATGCTCCCGAAGAGATGGCATTCTTCAACCAGTTCGTAGATAAGGGACTGATCGAGAGATTACAGCATGTGGTAAATTCCGATTTCGGTCATGTGACCTATACCGAGGCAATCAAGATCCTGGAGAAGCACAACGATGAGTTCGATTACAAGGTATTCTGGGGATGCGATCTGCAGACCGAACATGAGAGATACCTGACTGAGAAAGAATTCAAGAGACCGGTATTCGTAACCGATTATCCCAAGGAGATTAAGGCGTTCTACATGAAGCTGAACGAGGACGGTAAGACTGTAGCCGCTATGGACTGCCTCGTACCCGGTATCGGCGAGATCATCGGCGGCAGCCAGCGTGAGGACAACCTGGAGATCCTGGAGAAGCGTATGGAAGAGCTGGGATTGAACAAGGAAGACTACCAGTTCTATCTGGATCTGCGCCGCTACGGTTCCGCACGCCATGCAGGCTTCGGACTGGGCTTCGAGCGCTGCGTAATGTATATCACCGGAATGGGCAACATCAGAGACGTTATCCCGTTCCCTCGTACTGTAAATAACTGCGACCTGTAAATATATCCGGAGTAACGTAGCATTTTGATAGATATGCGTTGGATGCTTGCATACATAAGCATATCTGACAAAATGTATGTTACGAAGTAACCACATGAGCAAAAGGTAAGCATCGCAGATGCGATTTTGCGAATGGGGTACTCCGGATATAGGAATAATGGAGTAAATCTACTTATGAAGAAAAAAACCACTGGCAGAAAAGTGAATAACGTGAAGAGAAGACTTGTGAGTGCTCTTCTTCTGGCAGCGGTAACGCTGACTGCCACCGGCTCCGTCTGGGAATCCCCCGCGGATACTGTGCAGGCGGCACCTTCCATGAGTGATCTGCAGAACAGCATCAACAATCATCAGAACCAGCTGAACAACATCAACAGCCAGATCAATTCTTTACAGGATGAGCAGGATCTGGTACAGGAGAAGATCGATGACCTGAATGCAGAGATCATCAACACCATGACCAGTATCGGCATGAAAGAAGATGAGATCGCATCCAAGGAGACGGAGCTTGCCGACAAGCAGGTACAGATCGATCAGACCCAGGAAGAATACAATATTGCCAAAGAACAGGAAGAAAAACAGCACAATGACATGATTACCCGGATGCGGATGATGTATGAGAACGATTCCTCGGAGAATTACGTGAATCTTCTGTTGCAGGGCGGCGGCTTAAGCGGCATGCTGAACCGCATGGATTTCGTAGAAAGCGTCTACGAATACGACCGTCAGAAACTGCAGGAATACGAAGAGACCAAGGAACAGGTGCTGGCACTGTGGAATCAGCTGGAGGAAGAAAAGACCCAGCTTCAGGCAGATAAGGATCAGCTGGAAGCTGACAAAGCCGACCTGGAGAGTCAGAAATCCGAACTGGATGTGATGCTGGCGAAGAAAAAGCAGGAATCCGCCAACTACGATGCGGAGATCAAAAAGGCAAAGCAGGAGGCTTCCGTAGCCAAGGCACTTCTGCAGCAGGAACAGAAACAGTTAAAACAGCTGCAGGCACAGGCACAGCAGGGCAATACTGCGGCGGCTACCGGCAGTTATACCACGACCAATTACACCTCGGTCATTGATAATGCATCCGGCAGCGATATGGGCAAGCGTCTGGCAAAATATGCCTGCCAGTACATAGGCAATCCTTATGTGGCGGGAGGTACCAGCCTGACCAATGGTGCAGACTGTTCCGGATTTACATTCCGGATATACAGCGACTTCGGTTACAGCATTCCCCGTACTTCCTATGAACAGCGAAGCTGTGGTACCGGTGTGGATTACAGCAGTGCACAGCCGGGAGACCTGATCTGCTATGACGGACATGTGGCGATGTACATCGGCGGAGGACTGATCGTACATGCCAGCACCCAGCGTACCGGCATTAAAGTCAGCAACGCAAATTATCGTCCTATCCTGGCGGTACGACGGGTCGTTTAGATCGGATACACATTCATATTTGACATTCACAAATCCCTTGTTTTCGCGGAAAACGAGGGATTTCTTTATGCCGTCACATCTCTTTTTCGTCAAAATATCCAAAAAATATCCTTGGTAAAATCGCATATAGACAAAGCAAAAGAACTATGATAGGGTGGAATTGTTCCAATCCCGGAAGGGTTGGAGCGGTTACAAATTTCTGGAACAAGAATTTCTGATAGACCATTCGGTCGAGATTTCCAATTTTTTGAACAGGTACCTTTTATTTTTGTGCGCAAAATTATGAAAATCATGGGGGATCAATGACATACGAAGAATTTAAAAAGGAATTATGCCGGAACGTACAGAATATGGAAACGGCTCAGGATAAGATCATATGCCTGCTGGAACAGCATATGGTATGCTCCGATCCCACAACGGTTCATATCATGAACATTATGAACCGCTGTATGTACGGAAGAGACAATATGCTGATTAAGGATGATATGCTTTGTGCATTATGGATCCGACAGGAAAAAGAATATGTGCAGCACTGGCTGGTGCGGCCGCTGTATGAACGATACGGACAGGAAGGATGGCAGAGTATTCTGCCGGAGATCTCGACAGGTCTTACGGATCGTGAAGAAGAGGCGCCCTTTGTAGGTGGCACATTAAGTTATGCGGCATGCAGGAACCATATGATCATACGCCCGATGAATTTTGCCCGGTATCAGCAGGATCTGGGGAATGCCATCTATCGCAAGATCGGGGATCTGGCGCTGGTGCTGCATCTGCTGACCTGTGAGAAGTGCGGGAGCAGTCTGACCGTCCGACCGTCCGGAGATATGGTACGACCCTGGAGGCTTACGAAGCAGCAACTGCTCACGGAAGCCATGATGAACAGCTGCCGTAAGATGCCGCCCAGACTGTTTTTGGGTGAGGATTGCCGTAAGGATTTCCCTTATCAGGAGGGGATTCTGCTGCCGGAGGAGGAAGGACAGCAGACGCTGATCCATCCGGGGAACCGCCGGGAGGGGCATCAGGGATATCTGGTGACTACCACGGGGAGAGTGAACGGGGCGGTGGCTTTTTTCTACCCGGGAGTAAAGGACATCCTGGCGGAGAAAATGGGTGGAGATTACTATGTCGCATTCCCCAGCGTCCATGAGGCCATCATTCATCCGGTACATTGCATCAATGTCCGGGAGATCCGCATCTCCGTCCAGCGCATCAACGCTGTTTACGGAGAGGGAGAGATGCTGTCGGACCGGATCTTCTGCTATCACAAGAACCGAAGGCTGCTGCAACTGTTGTAAAATGGCTTGTAATGAAAGAACAAACCCGATATACTGGAAACATCGAATCATCTACAAGGAAAGATGGTGGAGCGTATGGAAGCAACAACGGGACAAAAAAGGTAGATCTATATAGAAGTGATACGTCTGGTGGCGGCAATCAGTGAGAACAGTTTATACTGGTATTTATGGGGACTTGCCATACTGTTTGAATTAGATTTCCCGTTGCTGCAGATGCTTACCGGATTTGATTCCGTTGGACTTATTACTCCACTGCTGGAGCAGATTGTATTTATCCTCTGCTGGGGTATTTCCTGGATAGCAGAGTGATGCCGGCGTGCAAGGATAAGCGATACCTGCTGGCAGTAATCGGTGCAGCGGTTTTGCTTGTTGTGACAGTGAATTACTTCATGGACAGACATTCTTTCGCAGTGAACGGCACCATGGCTTATGCCTATTGGTTTAATGCCATCATAATTCCGGAGTACTTTGCCTGCTGGCTGTGGATACTGGTGTGCGTGATCTGCGGTATCCTCATTACGAATTTGTTGAAACTTATTCCGATCGTGAGAAAATATTTATAAGGTATGAAAAAGATATAGATATATAGAGGAGGACATCCCAAAAGTGTGGGACGTCCTCTTTTTCTATGTCTTCATTACTTCCGATTCGCGAAAAAAACATGCCCTTTCGTGGAAGACGGAAGAAAACCGGTACTTCCAAATAAAGTCTTTGACTGCACATTGCGTGCAGCTTTAGGCTGGAAAGGGAAGGTAAAAAATGGCATGACATTACGGGAAATCTGTGAAACGCTCGGTGTATCCAGAAGAGCACTTCAAGGTTATGAAAAAGCGGGACTGGTGACGGCGTCAGGTCGGAATAAGTATGGACATTTACTGTATGACAAAGATGCTGAAATGAGAATTGCGCAAATCAAGTTTTATCAGCAACTGGGTTTTACAATTAAGGAAATTACAAGGATCATTGATGCCCCGGAAGCTGAATTAAGATCAGCGTTGGAACAACGAGTGCAGAAGCTAAGAGAAGAAAAGACAGAAATGGACGAGCTGATTGAAAGAGCAAATCAGATGATTGCCAGACTGTCGAAGGAAACTGCAAACAAGCAAAGCTATTTTGAAAGCGGAGGATAAGGAAGATGGCTTTTTGTACCAACTGTGGAAAAGAACTGAGTTCTTTTACCGTGGTATGTCCGGCATGTGGGTGTGAAGTACAGGGCAGACAGGCTGCGGATTCGGTGAGAAAATTTTATGTGGATATTACCCATGCACAGACAACGAAGGAAAAAGCATATCTGATCAAAAATTATCCCATACCAAACACCAAAGAGGATATTTTTGAATTCATGATGGCTGCTTCCTCAAATGTTCTAAGGGAAGAAGAAAAAGAGATATATGAGGCATGGCTTATAAAACTTGAGCAGACTTATCAGAAGGCAGAAATATTGTTTTCCGGAGACAGCGATTTCAAAAAGATACAACAGATTTACAACAACTGTGTTGAAAATATTGAAGCAGAAAATCAAAGAAAAATCAATATATTTGTATTTGAGACTGCGCTGCGGAACGGTATTTTTGGCGTTGGTATTGTTGTTCTGATTGCTGCAGTAATCGTAGAACGGACGGGAGGAAACGCTTCCCTTATGGAACTGGCGGGTGGGATCGTGCTGATTGCATCTGCAGCAGGACTTGTCAGAAGACAGGCGGCATCCATCGACTACCTGGTAAGTGCAGTGATCGGTCTGCTGATGCTCTGGCTGGCTTCCATGTTCTATAACGGGTCGTTGGTACAGCTTTGTGCAGGTATTGAATTGATTGTTACCGCAGTTAATTATTTTAAAAGCAGAAAAGCTTCTACGAAATGAAAAAAATAAGGCGGAGTGGAAAACTTCGAATGACAGGAGGAAAAAGGTATGAAATGTAAACATTGTGGTTCGGAATTTGAGGGTAAATTTTGCCCGGAATGCGGCGCCAAAGCAGAGGCTGAGACAACAACGGCATCACAGTCCATGCAGCAACAGCCGGATGTGCCACAGCAGCCAAAGAAACCAATTTATAAAAGAGGGTGGTTTCTTTGTATCGTTATCATTTTGGCATTGGGGGTATTTGCATCTATTACCGCAAATACGAAAGAAAAAACAGATTGGTCTGCAGTTATATTGAAAGAAGCAATACCGCAATTTCCTTCAAATCATGGAAGCATTCTCATAAACTCGGAGGAAGAATTGTGTGTAAGTCTGGAAAAGGTTACGGATGAGCAGTATAACAAATATTTGAATCAGTGTATGGAACAGGGATTTATTGTGGATACAAAAAAGTCCACATACTCCTATGATGCGTTTGATTCGGAAGGTTATTCTTTGAATCTGACCCATATTGATGACAATCTGACAATTACGGTTAAAGCACCTATGAAATTAGGAACCATCACCTGGCCCATCGGAACAGCGGGTGATCTTCTTCCGGAGCCATCTTCCACGACGGGGAAATTCAATTACGAGCATGATACGAACTTTTCTGTGTATGTAGGAGATACCAGCAAGGAAGAGTATGATGAATATGTAGCGGATTGCTCAGATTATGGCTTTGATGTTGATTATGATAAGGGGGAAAACTATTATAGGGCTTATAATGAAGATGGTTACTATTTATCCCTGAGTTATGAAGGTAATAATATCATGCTGATTCGTATTGATGAGCCGGAGAAAGGTGCCGGAGCGGTAGCTGACACTGAGAATACAGAACAAAAGACTGAGAAACCGGAGATGGGAAAGCCGGAAGAAACCGCAGCAGAGTCAAAAGCCGAAGAACAGAAGCCGGTCGTTGATTCTGGTAATGCTACTGTCGGTGAGGATGGACTTCGCAAAGACTTCAAAGAAGCGATGGACAGCTATGAGATATTTATGAACGAATATTGTGATTTTATGGAGAAATACAGTAAAAATCCTACAGATGCGGGACTTATGGCTGACTATATGAGTTACATGCAAAAGTATGATGATTTCACTAAGAAATTTGACCAGTGGGGAGGTGAGGACTTGAACGATGCAGAACTTGCCTATTACATGGAGGTGCAGACAAGAGTATACGACAGACTTGCGGAAGCAACATATTGATGGGTGATAATGACGTGTATTATGATTAAGGCATCCGGATAATATAAAAAAGGTTTGAAATTAGTTTAAAAAAGTAAACAAAAGCGGGCTGCAATAGCCTGCTTTTGTTCGCCTTGAGATTATAAGTATTTAAAAACATTATATGAAATGTAGAATATATAGAAAATATTTATTGATATTTTAGAAAACGAATAATACAATAAATATGATGCAGGATTGTGAGAGCGCGTAACACGGAGCAATCCGTAGGCATTCAATTCGGAGGCTTTTGAACCTGATACATAAATATTATATATTATCAATGATGCATTATATATTAAGAGGTGAAATGCATGAATAAAACGTTTAAAGTTGGTTTACCTGTGAAAAAAATTGCCGAGAACGTCGGAGAAAAGGCAGGAGTGGCTGTACAAAAATCGACAGAAGTGATAGATAAAACAAAAGAGGCAGTTTTTCAGGCAGTGGACGTAAATGGTGATGGACAGATTGATATTGAGGATGTAATATTACTGGCATTTAAAGTACCTGGAGTTAGCGTAAATAGGGAAAGCTTTTTGAGACAAGAACTATTCACAAAATATTCTCAGGAAACAATAGACCAAGTGGTTTTGACAACACCTATGAAAGCAGAAATCAAGCAGGAAGATATTGAAATGATAGCTGCTTCAATTATTCAGAATGAGAGATTAAAGGTATCAGGAATTTCTGCTGCCTTGGGTACTCCGGGAGGTGCAGCTATGGTGGCAACAATACCTGTCGACATTGCCCAATATTATGGCTGCATGCTTAGAGTAGCTCAGAAATTATTATATTTATATGGTTTTCCACAAATCGAATATAAGGAGAATGAACAGGCATTTGACACAGAGACGATGAATCAGATTATTTTGTGTATGGGCGTTATGTTTGGAGTTGCAAATGCAAAAAATGGACTGTTAGCAGTTGCGAAAGCATTAGGAACAGGCGTTGAAAAACAATTAGTAAAAAAAGCTCTGACAAAAGGAACTATTTACCCTATTGTTAAGAGCATTAGCAAATGGTTTGGCGTAAAAATGACCAAAGAAGTGTTTGCCGGATTTTTTAAGAAAGCAATTCCACTTGTAGGTGGAGCAGTAGGTGGCGGATTATCCTATGCAACTTTTAAACCATGTTGTGTGAAACTAAAAAACGTATTGGAAAACACTTATTTGAGTAATCCAAACTATAAAGAAAGTGAAGAGAACATTATAGATATTGAAAGCGAAAGTATTTCATAAATATCCAATAAGAGAAAGGAAGGCAATATTATGGATAATGAACAAAAGAATGATTTAAGGGTGCTTGGTGGAATTAAAGCCAAAATGATAAAATGGGGAATCGGTGCAATAGTTGTAATAATTGCGTTGGTTATAATCTTT
>CAVGMD010000030.1:0-9684 GCA_963630275.1 Bacteroidaceae bacterium
ACGCGGTATCCCTTCTTCCTGAAATACTTCAGGTCCCTGACCAGTGTCTCGGGATTGCAGGAGACGTAGACAATTTTCTCCGGACCGATCTGGACTACGGAGCTCATGAACTCTTCAGTGCTGCCGCTTCTGGGGGGATCCATCAGGACCACATCGACTTTCGCTCCCTGCGCCGCCATCTCCACGAGGAATTTCCCGGCGTCGTTCTGGTAAAACTGGATATTGCGGATCTGGTTGGCTTTGGCATTGTTACGGGCATCCCGGACAGCGTCGGCATTTAGCTCCACGCCGATGACCTTGCCGGCCTTGTCGCTGGCGATCATGCCGATAGTTCCGGTGCCACAGTAGGCATCCACTACGGTCTCTTTGCCGGTAAGTCCGGCATACTCCAACGCTTTTCCATAGAGGAGCTCGGTCTGTACCGGATTCACCTGATAAAAGGATCTGGGAGAGATCCGGAAACGCTTTCCGCACAACTCATCCTCGATATAACCCTTACCGTAGATCACATGCTCCTTGTCCCCCAGTACCATACTGGTATTGCGGTTGTTGACATTGATGACCACGGTGGTGATCTCCGGATGCAGCTTCAGCAGTGCCTTCACAAAATTATTCTTGGAGGGCAGGATCGGAGAAGCCAGTACCAGTACCACCATGATCTGCCCGGTGACGTGCCCGGTGCGGATCAGCACATGGCGCAGCAGTCCATACCCGGTATCCTCATTGTAGGGACGGATATGAAAAGATTTCAATAGTCCTCTGATAGAAACGATGATCTCATCCGCCTTGGCATTCTCGATAAGACAGCTGTCCACGGGAACGATCCGGTGACTCTTCTGCTCATAGATTCCGGAGATGGCATCGTGATAACGGTTCTCGCCGAATGCCGCATGTACCTTATTCCGATAATGCTCCGGATGTTCCATGGGGATCACACCCTCTATTTTGCAAAAGGGAGCCAATAGCTCCCTCAATTGCTTTTCTTTATTTTTTAATTGCTCTGCATAGGGCTTGTTGATCCAGCTGCAGCCACCGCACTTATCCGCTACGGGGCAGATACCGTTCTTTCTCTTTTCGCCCGTCTTACCTTTAGTCATCCAGTCTCCTCATCTCGGTGTAAGCTAATAATAAAGGTCCCACACCCTTGGCATCATCTTCCACGATAGGCTCGGACATATAGTATTCGAAGCTGCCGTCACGGCGACGGTTGTCTTCCGGTCCCAGTCCTGCTACCAGGCAGATACCGCCGAGACTTAAATGTCCGTCCTTCTCTTTCAGATAGCGGTCACAGATACCCTGGAATGCCTTTAATCCATAAGCTCTATAGGACTCCGGTAAAAATCCCAGTCTCACGCCCTTCAGCAGTGAGTAAGCCATGATTGCGCTTCCGCTGGTCTCTAAGTAGTTCGACTCCTTGCCTCCCAGTGCGGGAAGCTGGTACCACATACCGCTCTCGTCCTGGAATTTCAACATGGAATCGATCAGATCCACGAATACCTTCTTCAGATTGTCATACTCCGCCCGGTACTCTTCACCCGGCTCACATTTGCTTAAGGTATCCAGCAGTGCCATGGAATACCAGCCCAGCGCTCTCAGCCAGAAATTCTGGGACAGACCGGTCTCCTTGTTGCACCAGAAAGCTTTCTTCGAAGCATCATAACCGTGATAGTATAATCCGGTCTTCGGATCTCTCATGTATTTTACGACATTGGCAAACTGCTGGAAAATATCATCGTAGTGCTTCTTGTCATCGAATTTGGTCTCATACTCCATGTAAAAGGGCTGTCCCATATACATGCCGTCCAGCCATACCTGATTGGGGTAGATCTTCTTGTGCCAGAAGTTGCCCTCCTCGGTGCGGGGCTGGGTCTCCACCTGGCTGTAGATCAGGTCTATGGCCTTGCGGTACTTTTCCTTGCCGTTCAGGGCATACAGTGCGAACAGGGTCTTGCCCGCATTGACATTGTCAATATTATATTCTTCCACGGAATACTTGGTGATAGTACCGTCTTCCTGTACTCTGTGGTCAATAAATGCATCTGCGAATTCGTAATACTTTTTCTCTCCGGTGGCGCTGTAGATCTCCAAAAGTGCCAGAATCATACAGCCGTCGATGTAATTCCAGCCGGCAGCTTTCCCCTCTCTCGCCTTCTCAATGTTCCATGCGGGAACATCCAGGGTGCTCTTCTCGATCAGTTCATCAATGTATTTCTCAAAAATAGGCAGTTGCATGTATTATTTTCCTCCACTTTTCCGCATAAACGCGTATGAAATTATTGTACACATTTCTCGCCTTATAGTCAATAATTATAAAATACAGCTCTCACCCAAACATCACTTTCTCGCTCTGGAACGCTCTCGTCAGTCCGAATACCAGCACTCCCGCCACACACAGATTCACGATCACAGTCAGCAGGATTTCCACCGGCTGATAGCTAAAGGAGAAAATACCGTTCATGCACTGTACGCTGTTATACACCGGAATCAGATACCGGTACAGCGGAATTTCTTTTCCCTGACTGAGCATGGGGCTCAATCCGATAAAGGTTACCACGATGGTAAATGGAGATACCGTCGTAGTCGCTTCTTTCACGCTTTTTGCAAAGGCAGAAATCAGCGCAATCATGGATACCAGCACCATTACCGTAGACAGAATGATCAGAAGCAGCATCGCAAAATCCATAGGCGTATACACCGAGGAATCCACCCCGGTCAGTTCCCCGCCCATCATTTTCGGCAGTGCCGCAAAAGTTCCGATAAAACTGGAACAGCCCGCCAGAAGTGCAATAATGCTTAAGGAAAATACTTTGCCCAGTGCCAGAGAACTTCTCTTCATGGGCGTCACCAATAATGTCGCTATGGTGCCCCGCTCCTTTTCCCCGGCGATGGATTCCGGTGCCACGGACATACAGCCGCTGTATAAAAACATCATAAGCAACAGGGGCATCATCATGGAAAACATCTGTCCCGTGGTATCTTTGCTGGTGGCACAGTCATAATACACAGAATCCCCGGCATTGATGTCTAACTTATTGGATATGGATGTCTCATATGCCTCCAGGATCTCCGACACCTCATTGTAAAAATGGGCGGATTCCGTCTCCGCGGAATTGTAATATATCTCCACATTGGGCGCCGGCTCTCCACTGCTCACCTGGTAGTTTTCCACCGCCTGATCAAAATCCGCCGGAAATACTACCAGACCGTCTGCCTGTTTGTCCTGTATCTCCTGTCTGATCTGTGTCAGCTGCTCTCTGTCCGCAGACTGCCAGTCTGCCTTAAGCTCCCGCAGTTCTTCCCTTAACGAGTCCGGCATATCCACCACATAGACTTTCGCCACGTAAGTTTCCTCCGGAAGTATGGACTTCATCATGGCGTTTCCCAAAAAACTGTACACCACATAGATCATGATTCCCGGGAACAAAAGTGTCGTGATCACCAGTCTTCTGTCTCCGAAAAATCTTGCCAGTTCTTTTTTCATTACGGTGATCGTATTATTTGTCATGATTCTCTTCCTCCCCATTCACCGCTTCGTAGATCTCAAAAAAGCGATCCTCCAGGCTCTTCTCACCGCAGAGCGTCCGCAGGTTCTCGCAGGCTGCCATACGACCGTTTATAATAATCCCCACCCGATCGCAGATCTTCTCCACCAGGCTGAAAATATGCGTGGATACAATAATGGTCTTCCCCTGCTCCTTCAGGTTCAGAAGGAAATCCGTCACCACCTTCGCCGTCAGAATGTCCAGACCATTGGTGGGTTCATCGAAAATGATGATCTCCGGATCCTGCACCAGAGAGATCACCAGGGATACCTTCTGCTTCATTCCCGTAGACAGATCCCTGACTTTCATCTGTGCAAACTCCTGAATGCCGAACCTGGCAAACAGCATACGTTTTCTGGCATCCCGTCTGTCTGTCGGAATACCGTACAGTTCAGAGAAAAAGTCATACAGATAATCCGGGGTGAAAAAATCCTCCAACTTCAGTTCGCTGGTAAGGAATCCGATCTTACGTCGTACCTCTTCCGGCTGTGTCACAATGCTGCTGCCGGATAACACCGCATCCCCGCTGTCCGGTCGAATCAAAGTGGCAAGCATCCGAAGTGTGGTGGTCTTACCGGCACCGTTCGGTCCCAACAGTCCGAACACTTCCCCTCTGTTTACGCAAAAACTCACATGATCCACAGCAGTCTTCGTCTTCGCCGTGCTATGCTCCAGTTTCTGTTGTTTTGCCGACAGATGAAATGTCTTTGTAAGCTCCTGTACCCGGATCAGTTCTTCTGTGTAATTCTTTTCCGTATTTTGATTCTCCATAATCGTTCTCCCTGAAATTCTTCTCTATCATGCTGTCATTCTATCATACTGCAGGAATACCCGCGATTCCGATCGCCACACATACCAGCCACAAAAGCAGCAGATGTACCGGATAAAAAAAGTAGAAGAAATATTTATTCTGCCGCCCTCTTGTTCCGTTATAGAACCAGATCAGGATAAACGAAAGTGCCGCGATCATCTCCAGACCGTCCATCAGTAAAAATATGACCACTCCCGCACAAATCTGAGCTTTTTTCCGGTTGCGGAACAGGTAGAGTATGACAATTGCCATGACACCCTTGAAGTTATAGTCTGTCTTAAGGATCAGTGCCAGGGCACAGCCCGCGATGACAATTACAGCATCCAGTCCTACACGCAGAAATCCCTTCCAGATCTCCGCTCCGCCAAAATGCTGTTCCACCAGCTGCAGTCCCGCGATCGTAAGCAGTCCCAGAAGCAGTGTGAAAAATACATTCTGATATGCCGGATACCATGCTTTCCCACTGAGTGCCAGATCAAAGGGCACCTCCGAAAGCAGTGCAAATAAAAACATTCTGCCCAGATATTTTTTCACATCATGGGTCCGCTGAAATCCCTCTACCAGTAAAAAACAATAAATGGGAAACGCAAATCTGCCGATGATCCGCATTGCCATATAAATATCATACAGTCCTTCGGACACGCCGTTCTTAATCAACAGCCTCGTCACGATCACAGCCCCGATATGATCGATCAGCATGGTCACTACCGCGATGTTTTTCAGCACTGCACTGCTGATTCCCCGTTTCCCCTGTGTTCCCCCTGCCTGTATTACTTCTGTCTGCATCCTTATGTTCCGTCCTCGTTTTATTTGTATTATTTAATTAGTACAATAATATATTTGTATCGCTTTGTCAAGCAACTCACCTGTTGCAAAATATGAAAAATCTCCATGCAGATACTATTCATGCATCTGCACAGAGATTCTTATAATTTTCTTATTTATTTTGCGGTTGCCAGCTTTTTAAACTCCGGACGAACCTTACGGAATACTTCCATGAGTCTGGGCAAAAATAGGAATCTCCTCGCCTTTCAGCCCGTCGGGGTAGCCCCTGCCGTCGTATCGTTCGTGATGCCAGCGGCAGATCTCATAAGCGATCTTCACCAGCTCCTCGTTCTGATACCTCTTCAGGCTTCGCTGCATCTCCGCGCCGATGGTGCTGTGCTGCTTCATAATCTCAAATTCTTCTTTAGTCAATTTCCCGGGCTTATTCAGGATCTCCTCCGGGATACCGATCTTGCCGATATCATGCAGGGAGGATGCCATGGTGATCATGGATCTCTCTGCTTGGCGTACAGCTTGATGGTGTTCTGTACACGGCGGTAGACAATATTTTCATCAAAAGGTCTGCCGATATAATCCGTGGCTCCCAGTTCATAGGCCCGCTTCACATAAGGAATGGAGTCCTCACTGGAGATCATAATTACCGGAATATCTTCCAGCCACTTGTTCGTTCCCATGTATGCCAGCACGTCAAAACCGTCCATAACCGGCATCAGCAGGTCTAACAGCACCAAAGAGATGCCTTTCCCATACTCATGAAGCTGTTCGATGACTTTCTCACCGTCCTCCGCACCGCCGGGATGAATATCCTCCCGGTTCTTCGGCACATCGGTCTCTTCCAGAAGGCGCACTATGGGGAATATCTGCCGTAAACGTTCCAGCATCTGTTCCGCTTCCTGCTTTGTCATGGCTGCGCCTCCTTTCTGTTGTCTTGCTTATACTCTGTCGCTTCGTGTCGTAACTCGCGAATTCGTGCTGACGCACTTATTGACTATATTTCTCATCCTACTTTATATCCGGTTCCCCATACCACTTTCAGGTATCTGGGCTCCTTGGGATTGCTCTCGATCTTCTCACGGATGTGACGGATATGCACTGCAATGGTATTATCCGCACCGATGGCCTGCATATGCCAGATGGATTCATAGATCTGGCTGATGGATAATACTTTTCCCCGCTCCTGCACCAGCAGGCGTAAGATCTTATATTCAATGGGCGTCATCTTCACTTCTCGGCCGTCTACCGTTACCGTGCGGTTCCTGTCGTTGATCTCCAGTCCGTCCACGCGGTAGATCTTGTCGATACTCTCACACAGATTCACCAGCTGGGTATATCTGCGAAGCTGGGATTTCACTCTGGCTAACAGTTCCAACGGATTGTAGCCCACTGTTACATAATCATCCGCACCGGCATTCAGCGCCATGATCTTGGCAGTCTCCGCATCCTGTGCGGAAATGATAATAATGGGAATCGTGGTCATTTTACGAATGTCATGAATCATCTCAATGCCTTCTCCCCAGCCCTTGCCATCCAGTTCCACATCCAGCATCAGAAGCTGGATCTCCTGTGCACACAGCAGTTCCTGTAACTGTGCTCTCCCCGTAACTTCCACCATTTTTAAACCTTCTCCCGCCAGAAGGGAACTCATCGTCTCTATTACACCTGTATTATTATTGTATACTGCAACCTTTTTCTCCATGGTCCGCACCTTCCACCTTTCGTAAAGGATAAAGCCCCTCTGCCTTATCCATGCTTATGGTATCCTGTCAATGCATACTTTCTGCATGTTATTTATAAAATTTTTATAAACATTTCGTTTTGCTCTTATCCATTCATAAAAGCGTCTGCTTCGCAGCCGACGCCGCTATCGCGGCTCATCTTTTATTTCATTGATAAGACGCTTCGCTCATGGAATCGTAAATACTCTGCTTTGCGTGCAAGCACTCACGCAGCTTATTTACGATTTCATGGCAAAACGAAACCCTACAATTACATAGACGCAATTGTAGGGCAAAAAGTTGCAAACATTTTAAATCAGGTGTAAAAAACTTCTTCTAATACCAGTCCTTTGGCGGGCACTAACGGACCTGCCTTCGCTCTGTCGCCGGATTCCAATACCTCCGCCACGCTCTCCGGGGTGCGGACTCCTTTCCCGACTTCGAGAAGGGTTCCCATGAGGATGCGGATCATATGGTGTAAAAATCCGTTTCCGGTAAATACGAACTCCACACGGTTCTCTACCCGTTCGATCCGGATCTCGTCGATACGGCGGACAGTGGATTTCTTACTTTTCTTCGCAGAGGTAAATGCCTTGAAATCATGCTCTCCCAACAGTAGTTCTGCTGCTTTCCGCATGGCAACCAAATCTAATTCTTCCGGTTCTTCTGTCGCATAGCGTCTCCAGAACACATCCGGAACAGAACTGTTAATGATGCGATACCGATATCTCTTCCCGGTGGCATTTAATCTGCTGTGGAACCTGGGTGCCGCCTCCGATACCTCCACCACGGCGATGTCCTCCGGCAGATACCGGTTGCAATATTCCAGGATCTCATCTGTCTTCATGGTAACTTCCGTATGGAAATTCGCCACCTGCCCCAGGGCATGTACTCCGGCGTCCGTTCTGCCACTGGCGGAGATCTCTATGGGCTCCCCGCACATTTTGGTCAGCAGCGCCTCCATTTTCCCCTGAATCGTGTTGTCCGTGGAGGTCTGCTTCTGCCACCCCTGATATCTGGTTCCTTCATACTGCAGACGCAGTCTGATATTCCTCATAACTATCTGTAATCTCTTTCTTATTTTTTCTCGGAGGCTTTCTGTTCTGCCGCGTCCTCCGCAGCCTGCCTCGTCAGCTCCTCGCTTCGTCTGCGGTCTCTCTCCTGCATCTGGCGCACCTCATCCATATCCTCCGGCTTCAATCTGCGGAAATGATTGATTCCCGCCACCAGGATCTTCACACTGTCCTTCGTCGTCTGGAAAGCGCCCTCCTGATACATGGTCAGAGCGATCAGGCCGATGGGCACTGCCACGATCATGCCCACAACGCTTCCCATCTTATAACCTATGTAGAGAAGGAATAATGTCGGCAGAGGAGGCATTCCCACAGAATCTCCCACGATCTTCGGCTGGATCAGCTGACGCGCCAGTTGTCCGATGCCCCAGATGATGAGCAGCCCTATTGCCATTTTATAATCCGAACTTAAGACCTTGATGATCGCCCATGGCACCATCACCGTTCCGGTACCAAAAAACGGCAGGAAATCTAAGAACGCAATGCCCAGTGCAATCAGCAGCGAATAATCTACCTGTAATATTGCCAGACCGATGACCAGTAACAGATACATCCAGACTTCGATCTTCAGCTGTGCCTTTAAATAACCGCCCACAGCCTTCACCAGTCCGCGCTTCAGCATATAATACCAGGACAATACCTCCGCCGGGGTGTGCTTGCGGAACCATGCTGCCAGCTGGTCTCTCTCCGCTACGAAGAAATAGGAAGAAAGCAATGCCATAATCAGACCGATCAGGATCGAAGGCACCTGCTTGGCGAAATTGCCCACTGCATTAATCGTCGGGGTACCGATTTTGCCTAACAGATCTCCCACATAGCTTCCGATCTGGTTCACCACATCGGTAATGCTCTGCTGTACATCCGCAGGAAAACGGTTATAGATAACGCTCAGGTTCTGTCCGATATCGGCGAAATCATGCTCCGCACTGTTCCAGATCTCCGGCAGTGCACCGATCAGTCCCATGATCTCATCGGCTAACTTTGCCCCTACCAGATAGAGGATCAATATCACCAGCGCGATAACCGCCACGATGACAAATGCGCTTCCCGCTTTTCGTTTGATTTTTACCTTTTCCTCAAAAAAACGGACTAAAGGACTGGCTATCAATGCGATGATCCAGCCTGCCACAAACGGTGCGAAAAATACCAACAACTTCGGCACCAGGAAAATGACCAGCATTAATATTATAAATGCCACACCCAGATTCACTAAGGCTTTGCAATATTTCTTCATAATTTTCCTACGCCCTCACGCTTTCTGACGACTATTCCTGTACAGGATTCTCCGCTGCCAGCACTCCGTCTAAGATCTCATAGATCTCTTCTCTGCCCTGCTTGGTCTGTGCGGAATAAGGAACGATCTTCGTATCCGCCCCCGCCTGCAGAGTAGTGCGGATCAGTTTCACCTGCTTCTGAATCTGACTGCGGTTGATCTTGTCCAGCTTGGTGGCAATGATGATGGGATCGTAACCGTTGCGGCGGATCCAGTCATACATGATCCGGTCATTCTCCGACGGTGCATGCCGGATATCGATCAGCAAAAACACCAGCTTTAGCTGTTTGGACTTGTGCAGATAATCCTCGATCATCTTGCCCCACTGTGCCTTCACATTCTCATTTGCCTGCGCGTAACCGTAACCCGGCAGATCCACGAAATAGATCTCGTCATTAATGTTGTAATAATTGATGGTCTGGGTCTTACCCGGCTGGGCACTGGTCCTTGCCAGAGATTTCCGGTTCATCAGACCGTTGATCAG
>CAVGMD010000030.1:9694-28675 GCA_963630275.1 Bacteroidaceae bacterium
GAGAAGACTTTCCCACATTACTTTTCCCGGCAAACGCCACCTCGGGATGGATATTTTCCGGAAGCTTACTGGTGATACCGCAGACCGTTTCCAGACTCACATTCTTTATAATCATAAAAGTACCTTTTTCTTTCTGGTTTTTTGCACAAAACGCTGCCCTGTGTCACCACAAGGCAGCGCCCGGATTATTTTGCCTTTTTCAGAGAATCTTCGTGTATGGTGAGGGGCTCGCTCTCTCCATCCACCGCAGCCTTGGTGACTACGCATTCCTCGATGGTATCATCGGAAGGAATCTCATACATGGTATCCATCATTACGGACTCCATAATGGAACGTAATCCTCTGGCACCGGTCTTGCGTTCCAGTGCTTTGTCTGCGATTGCCTCGATGGCATCCTGCTCAAAGTCTAACTTTACATTATCCATCTGGAACAGCTTCTGATACTGTTTTACCAGAGCGTTCTTCGGCTCCTGAAGGATACGGATCAGAGCTTCTCTGTCCAGTCCTCTTAAGGATACACAGATGGGCACACGTCCTACGAACTCTGGGATCAGACCGAACTTCACCAGATCATGGGGAGTTACCTCCTGTAACAGTTCGCTGATGTCCTTGTCCTCTCTTCTGCCAAGCTCGGTATTGAAACCGATTGCCTTGCGGTCCAGTCTGGACTCTACGATCTTCTCCAGTCCGTCGAAGGCACCGCCGCAGATAAACAGAATGTTGGTGGTATCGATCTGGATCAGCTCCTGATGGGGATGCTTTCTGCCTCCCTGAGGAGGTACGCTTGCCACGGTACCCTCGATGATCTTAAGCAGTGCCTGCTGTACGCCCTCACCGGATACATCACGGGTGATGGAGACATTCTCACTCTTCTTCGTGATCTTATCGATCTCATCGATATAGACGATACCGTACTGTGCACGTTCTACATCATAATCCGCTGCCTGAATCAGCTTTAACAGGATGTTCTCCACATCCTCACCCACATAACCGGCTTCGGTCAGTGTGGTGGCATCCGCTATGGCAAACGGTACGTTGATGATCTTCGCCAATGTCTGTGCCAGGTAAGTCTTACCGGAACCGGTAGGTCCTACCATGATGATATTACTTTTCTGCAGCTCCACATCGTTCAGATCCTTGGGAGCCGTTACTCTCTTGTAATGATTGTACACCGCAACGGAGAGGACTTTTTTCGCCTCTTCCTGTCCGATGACATATTCATCCAGGAAGTTCTTGATCTCCTTCGGTTTCAGAAGGTTGATATCCGGAGTCGCGGTCTCTTCCACTTCTTCGTCTTCCAGCTCTTCCTCCAGGATGTCAGCGCAGATATCTACGCACTCATCACAGATATATACCCCGGCAGGTCCCGCGATCAGCTTGCGGACCTGGCTCTGGGTCTTGTTACAAAATGAACATCTGATGTCATTTCCGGAATTTTTTCCTGCCATTACTACTATACTCCTGTTGTTTTATGCCTCGTGGAAAGTGATCACCTTATCGATCAGACCGTACTCACATGCTTCCTCGGCGCTCTTCCAGTTATCTCTCTCAGTGTCTGCGCAGATGGTCTCATAATCCTTGCCGGTGTTCTCTGCCAGCATACGATTCAACTTCTCCTTGGTGCGGAGAATATGCTTGGCTGCGATCTCGATCTCGGTGGCCTGACCCTGGGTACCGCCCAGAGGCTGATGGATCATGATCTCTGCGTTGGGCAGTGCGAAACGCTTGCCCTTGGCACCGCCTGCCAAAAGGAATGCTCCCATGCTGGCTGCCATACCGATACATACGGTGGATACATCACACTTGATATATTTCATGGTATCATAAATTGCCATACCTGCGGTAACGCTTCCGCCCGGACTGTTGATATACAGATGGATATCCTTATCGGGATCCTCTGCTTCCAGGAACAGTAACTGTGCCACAATGATGCTGGCAGAAGTCTCATTTACTTCCTCACCCAGGAAAATGATTCTGTCCTTTAACAATCTGGAATAAATATCGTAAGACCGCTCACCTTTGCTGGTCTGTTCAATGACGTAAGGTACTAAACTCATATTCTAAAACCTCCATTGCTTCTGATTAACACTACTATCGTATCCTACTTAGTAAGCTTTTTCAACGAGATTCCGAAGATTTAATAAAAATTTAGGAACTTTTAAATCTTAAAAAGAAAGCGGACCTGGCAGTCCGCTTTCTCTTCGTATCGTATCTTCAAGCAAATTTATGCTTCTTCCGGCTGTTCTTCTGCTGCCTTTTCCTTCTTAGTGGTCTTCTTGGCTGCAGCCTTTGTTTCCTTAGCGTTGTCTACGATGAAGTCAGCTGCCTTTCTTACGCAGATATCTTCCTTCACCTGCTTAGCACCCTGCTCACCCAGCAGTTCTTTTACCTTATCAACTTCCATCTGGTAAGATTCTGCAATGGCCTTGAGTTCAGCCTCGAAATCTTCCTCGGTAGCTTCCATCTTCTCAGTTGCTGCTACAGCTTCCAGAACCAGACGGGACTGGATTCTCTTCAGTGCTTCAGGCTTCAGCTGCTCCATCATAGTCTGAGCGGTCAGACCGGTGAACTGCATATACTGCTCCAGAGTAATACCCTGTGCCTGAATTCTCTGTGCAAAGTTCTCTAACAGCTGTCTCTGCTGGGTCTCGATCATTGCATCGGGAATCTCCATCTGAGCGTCTGCGATTACTGCCTCCAGAGCCGCCTCTTCCTTAGCGATCTTAGCTTCCTCTTCCTTCTTGGAAGTCAGCTTCTTCTGTACATCTTCTCTATACTCAGCCATAGTATCGAATTCGGATACTTCGCTTGCGAACTCGTCATCCAGATCAGGAAGCTGCTTCTCCTTGATCTCCTTAACGGTGCACTTGAATACTGCGGGCTTGCCTGCCAGCTCAGCTGCCTGATAATCCTCAGGGAAGGTTACGTTTACTTCGGTCTCTTTATTTAATTCAGCACCGATCAGTCCCTCTTCAAATCCGGGGATGAAAGCGCCGGAACCGATGATCAGTGAATGATTCTCACCCTTGCCGCCCTCAAATGCAACACCGTCCATAAAACCTTCGAAATCGATAACGGTCATATCACCGTCCTTAACAGCACGGTCTTCTACGTTGACAGTTCTCGCATTGCTCTCGCGCTCTCTGTTGATCTCAGCGTCAACCTCTTCATCGGTTACCTTAACTTCAATCTTGTCAACCTTCACACCCTTGTACTTGCCAAGAGTAACTTCGGGCTTCAGAGCAACCTCTGCGGTGAAGATGAAAGGCTTGCCAGCCTCTAACTGGGTCACATCGATCTTCGGAGAAGATACGATCTGCTCTTCACACTCTTCCAGAGCCTTATCGTACGCATCGGGAATCAGTGCATTGGCTGCATCCTCATAGAATACGGACTTGCCGTACATCTGCTCGATCATCTTACGGGGAGCCTTGCCCTTACGGAAACCGGGAATGCTGATCTTGTTCTTATTCTTCTGGTAAGCACCTTCGATTGCCTTCTCCAGTTCTTCAGCAGATACTTCGATGGTCAGCTTCGCCATGTTTTTCTCTAACTTTTCAACCTGTAAACTCATTATAACATTTCCTCCTTTATACCCTTGCGGGTCTGTATCCAGTCGCAGTCATTTTGCAATTATAGCATAAGTTGGAAGAATTGACAACCCTTTTATTTTGGGGCTTTCTGCGGGTCCGGAGCATAGAGGCACTTGGTGCTGACGCCGGGGATCATTCCCAGCTTCCCGGACAGGGCACTGACCTTTTCCTGCGGAGCATCCATGACCACACTGATGATATTCATCTGCTTCTCATGATAAGGTATCCCCATTCTTCCGATAATATATTCTCCGTATTCATGCAAAAGTCCGTTGATCCGGCCTGCCGCTTCCGGATCCTCCACGATAATGCCTACCAGAGTCACTCTTGTGTTTTCCGTATCTTTTCCCATCATCAGTCTCCCTTCCGACTGTCTTCTGCCGTATTCTCCCATGGTCATATGTGTGTGGCGATCATGAGGATGCGTCCCTTTGCATGTGACCGGATGTATTCGTTTGCTTTTCCCCGGTTCTCTTCATCCAGTCCGGTAAAAGGCTCATCCAGCAGGACGCACTGTGCTCCCGCTTCCATCGCCCGCACCAGTGACACTCTCCGCTTCATACCGCCGGACAATTCATGGCACGGCTGATCCAGCGCTTCCTCCGGCAGTAACTGTACAAGTGCCTCCCGCGCTTCCTCCGCATCTCCCAGGATCATTTCCAGATTTTTCACCGCACTGTATTCTTCGCAGAGTCTGTCCTCCTGAAACTGCACGGAAAAAGCATCGATTCCGGATACTTTTCCCTCTTCCGGCCGTTCCAGTCCGCACAGGCACTGGAAAAAGGTGGTCTTGCCGCTGCCGGAAGGCGTATCCAAAAGATAAGGTTCTCCCCCGTGGAATTCCTGTTCTACATGCCGGAAAATCCAACGGTCATGATAACACTTTCCAAGATCTGTCACACGTAGGGTACGACGTTCCCTGGTAGCTTTTTTCTGCGGCATCGCCGGTCTTTTGCAGGCAGGCTCCCACCGGAAAAAATATTCCACGCATCCGAAGACTATTTTTTCAAAAAATACACTGAGAATGATGATCACTGCCGTCCAGGCAAACAGATCCGCCGTATTGAGGTAAATCTTCGCCAGATACAATGCTCCCCCGATGGAATGCACCGGCGTACCGATCACTTCCGCTGCCACGCCGGACTTCCAGCTCATTCCCAGGGATAATTGAAATGCGCTGAGCAGGAAAGGCTTTAGTGCCGGACGGTAAATGTAGAAAAAGCGGGTGCCAAAGGGTAGCTGGAAGACCTCCGCCATCTCCAGCAGTTCCCTGTCTGCACTTTTTAAGCCTTCCAGGGTATTCAAATAAATATTCGGAAACACTACTAAAAAACAGACCGCCACCGCCAACAGGGAAGATCCCCACCAGATCAGTAAAAGCACCGCAAATACAGCCACGGGTACCGCCTTACAGAATACCATGAACGGGCGCAGGATCTCCTCTGCCGGGCGGTATCTGTAGCTTACCGCCGCTAGCAGAAGCCCCAGGATCGCTCCCAACAGGAAGCCTGCGGTGATCCGCCACAACGATCCTGCGGCACTCCGCCAGAATTCCGCCTGCCCCGCGAGGACTGCCAACGCCCGCAATGCCTGCAGGGGTGTCACCACCAGCAGGAAATTATCCACGCACATTCCCGTGATCTGCCACACGCCCAGCCAAAACAGCAGGATGATAAATTTTTTGATGTATTTTTTATATTTATTCTGCATCATAATAGAAATCGGATTCCGGGAGTCCGCCGCCTATGGACTGGGGATCCTGTCCGAACAATACTTCCAGATAACCGGAAAGTGCCTGTTTCATGTCTGCCTTATCCATATAAGTAATGTTGCAGTTGGGAATTGCTTTCTGCGCAATGGGCTCTTTTGCCACGATCTGCGCTTCCACTGCCAGAGCAGCACCGGTGGCAGGATCTGCATTGATGGCTTCCGCACTTGCCTTATGATCCTCCATAAAGGCATTCACTGCTGCTTCGTTTTCTTCCAGGAATTCCTTACGTACCACTGTCACACCGGTGACCATGCTGCTGCCGTCTTCGCCCTGTACCTTATTCCACTCTTCATTTAAATCAAAGATCACCTTCAGGGCATCGTTCTGCATGCAGGCTGCGGTGACGAAGGGCTGGGGTAACAGACCGATGGCTGTGGGATCCTCTGCCAGCACAGACGCTACTTCCGTGGCTTCGGATTTATACTCCAGTGTCACATCCTCCACAGACATGCCGTTTGCGGTCAGCAGATACTGTAATACATAGTCCGGTGTGGTTCCTTTTCCGGTCAGATAGATGGTCTTACCCTTCAGGTCGGTAAAGTTCGTCAGACCATCCTCTCCGGATACCATGTACAATACACCCAGAGTGTTGATGTCGATGACTTCCACGCCGCCCTCTGTCTTATGATAGAGGATACTTGCCACGTTGGCGGGTACCAGTGCGATGTCCAGGTCACCTTTTACCATCAGGGGCAGAATCTCGTCGGCGCCGGTAGCCATCTGGAATTCGTAGGTGTTGGTGGTCTCGCCCTTGTCCGCTTTGTCCATTAAAAATAAAAGGCCTAAAGAGGTGGGGCCCTTTAAGGATGCCACACGGATCAACGTGCCATCCACATCCGTATTTTCTGCTGTAGCTTCTGTACTTTCCGCTGCTGTTTCCGTACTCTCTGCTGGCTGTGTACTCTCTGTTACCAGACTTTCTGCTACACTTGCCTCGCTCTGCGCCTGTCCGCATCCGGTAAGACCGCTGCATAACAGTCCCAGGGTCAGCGCAAGCGCCAGAGTTTTTGTGATTTTCGTTTTCTTTTTCATAGTTTTTCTCGCCTTTCTGTAATAAAATAATTACATTTTGACAACAAAAAAACACCTTCTCTTCTCAGCTTCCGCAGTTGCGCCATAGCTTCAAAGGTCAGTCACTTCTGTGGGATTCCGGTCAGTAGTCTGTAAAAGCCCGCTTTCCGGTCTCCGTTTCTTTCGTTGCCGTTTGAGTGTATCATAAAAATGAAAAACTTACCAGCATGAAAATAGAGCCCATGCTCATACTAATACCAAGATAAGTGATCACAAAAAACGCTTATCTGAAACACGAAAACCAATTCCAAACGGAGGTGAACGAAATGGCAAGTAAAACCAATAGAGTAGAAGTTCCCGAAGCAAAGGCAGCAATGGACCGTTTCAAGACTGAGGTTGCATCTGAGCTGGGTGTTAACCTGAAAGAGGGTTACAACGGCGACCTTACTTCTAAGGAAGCAGGAAGCATCGGCGGTGAGATGGTTCGTCGTATGATCAAGAAGCAGGAAGAGCAGATGAAATAAGCTCTGTCTGAGTCTTCGAAATCGACAGGATCAAAAAAGAAGCTGTACAGGGGAATGCCTCTGTACAGCTTCTTACTGTGTAGTGAATCGCGCTTCTCCGTGCTTCGCACTCTCGAACCGCTACAGCCATTCGCATTCTGGGCTGACGCCCTACTTGCTCATGTCTGTTTGTCCGTCTAATACGTAGGCGTTCCTGCCTGCAAGCAGTCGTCCCGCCTATGTATTGACAGCCTATTCACCAAAGACCGCTTTATAATCAGCCTGGAACTTGGCAATACCGGCATCGGTCAGGGGATGCTTTACCATTTGCTCGATTACGGAGTAAGGAACGGTAGCGATATCCGCACCTGCCAGTGCGCAGTCGGTTACATGGATGGGATTACGTACGCTTGCTGCGATGATCTGGGTATCTAAGTCGGTTACTGCGAAAATATCTGCGATGTCACGGATCAGATCAACACCTCTGGTGCTGATGTCATCCAGTCTGCCCAGGAAAGGAGATACATAAGTTGCGCCTGCACGTGCAGCTAACAGTGCCTGGTTCGCAGAGAAAATCAGGGTCACGTTGGTCTTGATACCTTCGGAGCTTAATACCTTACAAGCCTTCAGACCTTCCACGGTCATAGGAATCTTAACAACCATGTTGGGATGAATGGCAGCAATCTCTCTTCCTTCCTTAATCATGCCTTCTGCATCTACGGTGGTAGCCTTAACCTCACCGCTGATCGGTCCGTCTACGATGGATGCGATCTCTTTGATTACTTCTACGAAATCTCTGCCCTCTTTTGCGATCAGGGAGGGATTGGTAGTTACTCCGCAAATAACCCCCATGTCATTTGCTTTCTTAATGTCCTCTACTTTTGCAGTGTCAATAAAAAAACGCATAACTCTTCTCCTTTTGCTATGTAAATTTGCTTGCTGCAGGTTCCCGAAAATCTCCCCGTGAACCTTTATCTACAGTATACTCATTTCCCTTTCAAACGGCAAGCACTTTTTTGTAAATTTTCTTGATTGTGTTCGAGCACGTAGTGTACAACTACGGACAATACAACTTCCGGACATAGTAAAAATCTGCCGTCCCTACAGCCCATCTCCGCATCCTTACGCCTGCATCTGTCGCAAGAAGCAGTCTTCTTAAATTATTCATATCCGGCACTCTCTTTTTACGGTCCTCACAGATGGTCATCTTCACGATTTTGCGCAACCACTTCTCTCTCCGTCTCTCCCTGCAGCTTATCTTCCAACATCTTTTTTCTCCCAGCATTGCCTCCAGAAGCTTCCCCAATGCATAGACATCGCTTTCCTCTCCCGGCAGTTCTCCCCGGGTGAACTGTTCCGGCGCACTGTACGAATAATTGCCCGCACCCGACCACGCATCCTCCCGGTTCCACAGACATCCCAGATCCAGTATCCCCACTCTGCCGTTTTCACGGATGCGGATATTTTCCGGCTTCAGATCCCGGTAGAGAAACGGATGCTCCCGTTCATGCAGATACTGTAGTCCTTCAGCAATCTGCCACGCCACATCCATTGCTGTGGCAGGGGACAGTCTGCCCCGTCTGTCCAGCATTTTCCGCAGATCCATTCCGTTCCAGTATTCTATGATCAGATATCCCGTTCCTCCCTCCGTCCAGTGCTCTCTGTACATCGGGAACAGCGGATGTCTGATCTCCTGCCAGTTCCTGCATTCCCGCTCCCATTGTTCCGAACTCTCCGATACTCTGCATGCCCAAAAGTGTCCTTCTGCGTCTCTGACACGATAAACTTTGGCAAAACTGCCTTCTCCGACCAATACCGGATCTTCATATCCGTGTACTTCCAATATGCCTCTCACCATTTTTCCCTCCCAAAGTCGGCAGGATCCATACTGCTCCCATATGTTTTCCGCCTTGTGCGGCTGCCTTCTCTCCCAGTTCTCTCAGTCGTCGTTCCGCCCGTTCGGCACAGATCTCCGGAGAAATATTCTCCGTGATCTGCGGCTTCAGACACTCCGCCAGTTCCTCTTCACAATAATTGATAAAGGCATTGTCCGCTGTCAATATCGCGGTCCCCGGTTCCACTTCTCCCACTATACACTGTCCTTCTAACGTCCTCCATCCTACTCTTCCGAACCGCCGGAAAAACGCAAAATTCCGCATTCTGCCGTGGCTGAACAAAAGTACCCGTTCTTCCGCGCACAGTATTCCCGCATAATTGCAGTCTTCTCCAAGCCTTGACAGTTCCTCCCTCCAGCACTCCCGCAGGAAGTCTCCCCCTCCGGTCCGCCAAAGCAGCTTCCCCGACAGTTCGTCATCCATTCTGTCCTGCAGATATCTCACTATTTTGCCATCGTCGGATATGCAGGCGCTTACCGCGTTCCGCCCGTTTTTACGGTATCTGCGCTGCTGCAGAGATAAAAACAGTCCTGCCTTTTCCTCTTTTTGCCAATAACTGGCAGTCACATACTCCATACACGATCCTCCTTTGATTTTAATTTTATTTTTTATTATTCATTCTGTTCTTAATTCAGGGATCTTTGCCGATAGGCTGAAAATTTAGAATCACGTCCTATGCGAACGCAAAAAGAGCATACCATGCGATATGCTCTTTGTCAACGGATAGATGTCCGTGGATATTCTATCCGAAGATATTAACCAGATCATTAAATAATAAAAATACCATCAGCACCATGAAAAACATCAGTCCGATGAAATGTACGATACCTTCCTTTTCCGGTGGTACCGGTCTGTGGGTAATGGCTTCCCAGAGCAAGAATACCAGTCGTCCGCCATCCAGTGCCGGAACCGGCAGAAGATTCAGGATTCCCAGGTTCACCGTAAGCATCAGGGTGATATTCAGCATGCTTAACAACACACTCTGCCATCCGTAATCCTTGGCAGTCTCGTAAGTCTTGCCTACGACATTCACGGCGATTCCCACCGGACCTGCCACATCCTGTCTGGATACCTGCCCCTGTACTAACATCTCCAGGCTCTTCCATGTCATCTTCACGCAATAACGCATCTCATACCAGGCATAACGGAAGCTGTCCAGCCCGGACAACTCCACAAAATCTGCATTCATGATTCCCATCATATAATATCCGGCACTCTCATCATAATGCGGGGTCAGCGTGGTCGTTCCTTTTACGCCTTCTCTCTCGTATAATACCGTTACCTCACCGCCGCGATAGGTCATGTTGAATAACTGGATCTCTTCAAAGAGATGTATTTTGCTGCCGTTTAGCGCAAGAATCCGGTCTCCGGGCTGTAGTCCTGCTTCCTGTGCCGCTCCGCCATCCACGACCTCCGTTGCGACCGGATCTCTGACCGCCACAAGCATATTTACCATAATCAGGGCGACAATAAATCCCAGGATAAAATTAAATAACGGTCCTGCAACCACCGTGGAAATTCTCGCCCACACATTGGCATTTAAAAACGATCCGCTGTGATCTTCCCCGTCTTCCTTCTCATTCAGACCATCCTCGCCCTCGAACATACAGGCTCCGCCGATGGGAAGCAGCTTCAGGGAATACTTGGTGTCACCTTTTTGAAAAGAAAACAGATTCGGCCCCATGCCCACGGAAAATTCTATCACATGAATCCCATTGGCTTTCGCCAGCAGAAAATGTCCGAATTCATGTGAGACTACCACCACCCCAAAGATCAGTACAAACAAGATCAATGTAACCATTTATTGCCTCTCATATCAAGCTCTTATTTTTTAGGATCAGAATCCCTTGCCGTCGATATAACTGTAGACAGCAGCCTCCGTCTCCAGAATCTCTTCCACGTTCGGGTTCTCGATCACCTTATGCTGCTCCATGGCTTCCTGAATCAGCTCCGGGATCTGAAGGTAAGCGATCTTGCGGTCCAAGAACAGCCCTACTGCTTTCTCATTAGCCGCATTGTATACCGTAGGCATACTGCCGCCGATGCGCTGTGCATCGTAAGCAAGCTTCAGTCCGTAGAAAGTCTCCATATCCGGCTTCTCGAAAGTCACCTGTGCCAGCTCATAGAAATCCAGACGCTTTCCGGGCATCGGTCTGCGATCCGGATAAAACAGTGCATACTGGATCGGAAGCTTCATATCCGGTGTACCTAGCTGCGCAATCACCGCTCCATCCACATACTGTACGGCAGAATGGATAATGCTCTGGGGATGTACGATGACCTGAATCTGATCCAGATCCACGCCAAACAGCCATTTTGCTTCCATGACTTCCAGTCCCTTGTTCACCAGCGTAGAAGAATCAATGGTGATCTTACGTCCCATGGACCAGTTGGGATGTTTTAAGGCATCCTCCACCTGAATATTTTGCAGTTGCTCTCTGGTTCTGCCCCGGAAGGGTCCGCCAGATGCGGTAAGCAGAATCTTCTCGATCCTACCCTTAGGTTCTCCGTTCAGGGACTGGAAAATTGCGCTGTGTTCACTGTCCACCGGCAGTATCTTCACACCCTTTTTTGCCGCCAACGGCATAATGATATGTCCTGCCGTTACCAGAGTCTCCTTATTCGCCAGGGCAATATCCTTCCCTGCCTCAATGGCTGCAATCGTAGGTCTGATACCAATCATGCCCACAATCGCCGTCACTAATACCTGCGCCTCGGGCATCACTGCGATCTCTAACAGGCCATCCATACCCGTGACAACCTTCACCGGAAGATCCGCCACACGGCTGCGTAAGTCCGCTGCCGCTTCCTCGCTCCACATACCCGCAATCAGAGGATGGAATTCTCTGATCTGCTGTTCCATCTGTTCTACGCTTTTTCCGGCTGCAAGTGCTACCACCTGCAGTTCGGGATTATTGCGAACGACCTCCAGAGTCTGGGTTCCGATGGAACCGGTAGACCCCAGGATTGCTATTTTTTTCATAGTTCTATGCTCCTTGTATCTTCCTTTCGGACTAACGCAGTCCAATCATCAGAATGGCAAGAAAATACGTCATCGGTGCCGTCACCGTCATGCTGTCAAAACGATCCATGATCCCGCCATGTCCGGGGATCAGTTTACCATAATCCTTGATATTATGGTTCCTCTTGATGGCAGATGCCGCCAGATCTCCCACCATGCTCATCACCGCGCCAGCTGCGCAGATAAAGGCAATGATCCAGGTAATCGTCTGGTCCGGAAATGCTGTTTCCACGAAGAAATGCGCATACAGTCCACCGATCAGAGCCGCTCCCACGACACCGCCGATGCATCCCTCCAGAGATTTATGAGGACTCAACTCCGGGAAAATATGTTTCTTACCGATCAGCTTGCCTACCACATAGGCACAGGTATCACATCCCCAGGAACTGATTAGGATCAGCCATACCAGGTAGATTCCGTTCTCACACTCACGAGTCAGATAGACAAAGGACAAAAGTACCGGTGCATACAGGAAGGAAAACACTGCTGCCATCACCTGACTTGCCTGATATTTCGGGAAAGTTACCACATAACAGAACATTTCCGCCATGAACAGAGCCACAATGCACATGAGCAATAATGTATGATCCCTGGTGAAAAACAGCGTTGCATAATATGCCGTCACACCCACGAAACCAATCCATTCCAGTGCGTTAAATTTTTTCTCATCCGTTGCGCATTTTAATGCCTTGGTAAGTTCTCTGTATGCAATCAGAGAAATAAGCCACAACGGCACTGCCAGAAATACATTGCCGAAGCTGAACGTAGCCAGTGCGATGATAAGTAACACGATACCACTGAGCAAACGGGTCCAAAACATAAGCTATTCCTCCTTCAGGCCGCCATATCTTCTGTCTCTATGATTATATGCTTCCACAGCCTTCAACAATTCTTCTTTTGTAAAATCCGGCCAAGGAACCGGGGTAAAATAAAATTCCGTATACGCCAGCTGCCACAACAGGAAGTTGGAAATTCTCTGCTCATTGCAGGTGCGGATCAGCAGATCCGGATCCGGAATGCCTGCGGTATCCAGATAGCCTTCCAGGGTATCCGCCGTAATATCCGCCGGGTCCACCTCACCGCTCTTAACTTTCGCGGACAGTTTTTTCACTGCACGGACGATCTCATCCCTGCCGCCGTAATTGATGGCAATCTGGAAATGCAGACCGTCATTGTTCTTCGTCACCTCTTCCAGTTCTGCGATCCTCGTCCGGATGTCTTCATCCAGTCTCGTCTTGTCTCCCAGAACTCTGACGCACATACGGTTCTTCTCCGCCGTCTTCAGACAAGTCTTCATATAATTCCGAAGCAGCTTCATCAGGGCATCCACTTCGTCCTGCGGGCGGTTCCAGTTCTCTGTGGAAAAAGCATATACCGTCAGGTACTGGATTCCCATGCGATATGCCTCTTCACAGATCACTTCCACCATTTTGGCGCCCTGGACATGCCCGTAGTTGCGGGGCATTCCTTTTGCTTTTGCCCAGCGGCCGTTACCGTCCAGAATGATTGCTACATGATTAGGAATTTTCAGATTCTCTTCCATAGTTTGAAACCTTCTTAAACTGTCATGATTTCCTTGGACTTGGTATCGATCAGGACATCAATGTCCTTCACATACTTGTCGGTCAGCTTCTGCAGCTCGTCTTCCAGACCCTTGATCTCATCCTCGGATACTTCGCTCTTCGCCAGCTTCTTGAATGCATCATTGCCGTCTCTTCTGATATTACGGATAGCTACTTTGCCTTCCTCACCCTTCTTCTTTACTTCTTTTACCAGATCTTTTCTGCGATCCTCGGTAAGTTCGGGGAATACCAGACGGATCACACTGCCATCGTTGGAAGGATTGATACCGATATCGGAAGTCATGATTGCTTTCTCGATTTCCTTGATCAGAGACTTCTCCCAGGGTGCGATCTGGATGATACGTGCCTCGGGAACAGTTACGTTACCTACCTGCTGGATGGGGGTAGGGGTTCCGTAATAATCTACTCTTAATTTGTCCAATACGTGAGGATTTGCACGTCCTGCACGGATGGCAGCGAAATCTGTCGCCAGGAATTCATAAGCTTTCTGCATTTTTTCACTA
Organism: Bacteroidaceae bacterium; assembly: GCA_963630275.1. GTDB lineage: Bacteria > Bacillota > Clostridia > Lachnospirales > Lachnospiraceae > Acetatifactor. The sequence goes on from CAVGMD010000030.1 coordinate 23,576, forward strand.
TATACCTGTACTCTTGCGTCCATATTTTCCTCTCTTCTGCGCTGTGCGCCTTTCCATTTTATTATTTTAATTTATTGTTTTAATGATATCGGTTACACAGTTACTTTGGTTCCGTTGAATTTGCCCTTCATGGTATTCACGATGCTGTTCTCTGCGTTCAATCCGAATACCCACATAGGCATCTTATTGTCTCTTGCCAGGATGGAAGCGGTCATATCCACTACCTGAAGATTCTTCGCGATGACTTCATCGATGGATACTTCATCGTACTTCTTCGCTGTGGGATCCTTGGCGGGATCTGCATTGTAGACACCGTCGATAGCCTTAGCCAGCAGAATCACATCTGCCTCTACTTCAATGGCACGAAGGACTACACCGGTATCGGTGGAGAAATAGGGATGTCCAGTGCCACCTGCGAAAAATACTACCATGCCTTTTGCAAAATACTTATTGGCTCTGTCCTTGGAGAACAGCTTGGTAAAAGATCCGCACTCAAAAGGTGTTAAAATGTTGGTCATCATGCCTACGGAACGGAAAATCTCGGAGACATAGATGCAGTTCATGATGGTAGCCAGCATGCCGATCTGATCCGCCTTGGTACGGTCGATGTTCTCACTGGAACGTCCTCTCCAGAAATTACCGCCACCGATAACGATTCCCACCTGAATGCCATCGTCTACCAGTTCTTTTACCTGTAATGCGACCTTTCTGACAGTTGCCTCATCAAAACCGGTCTTCTTCTCTCCGGCCAGTGCTTCTCCGCTGAGCTTCAGTAATATTCTCTTCATTGTTGTCTGCTCCTTATTTTGCTTTTCTTTTCTCGGGCTTGTAATCATCAAAGAAAGAAGTAGGGCTGACATCAGCATAGCACTGAGAGCACATACCTTCGATGACTGCACCGTTGTTGATCTGTACGGACTTGGACTTGATATTGCCCATGACAATAGCGGAAGAGTCCAGGATAACAGGTCCCTGTACATCAATATCACCTTTCACCGCACCTGCGATAGCTGCGCTGGTAGCGGTAATGTTGCCGATAACAACAGAGCTTGCTCCGATCTTCACAGAACCTTCGCTTACGATCTCACCGTTGATCTTCGCACCTTCTGCAAAAATCTCAGCTGCCTTGGAATTACCGTTGATATATCCGGTAATATTCAGTTTGCCCAGAATATCAATATTTCCGTTGATCGTACCTACCAGATCCATAGATCCTTCGGAACTTACATCACCGGTGATCACCATTCCGGCGGTGATAACTGCTGTTTCATCTGATGCGATTTTTACATCCATTCTCTTCTCTGCTCCTTTGTTCTTCTCTGTATTTTCCTGCTCCAGAACATTCCCAACGGTCATATCGTTCTGAAGTACACTGTCTAAATCCAGTTCCGGTGCGACGGTTTCCTCAATCTCTTCTGCCTGCGGTACCTCTTCTGCCACTTCCTCTGCCGGCTGCTCTTCTGTGTTCTGTTCCTGCGGAATCTCAATGGAATCCAGGTTCTTCAGCATCTCTTCCAGTGCCGCGTTATCATTCGCATCCTCTGCGGTCTGTGCTTCAGGAATCTCTTCCGGCAGCGGTTCCTGCGTATTTTCCACCGGCTGTTCCTTGAGTTCTCCGGCAGCCGCCTGATCCAAATCCTCCTCCGGCATCAGTTCATTGACCGCCTGAGACAGATCTTCTTTCAAATCTGAGAAAAATCCCATGATTATGTACCTCCGTTTATTTCTTTAAATTTGCTTTTTATTATGAATGTTTCTATTTTTACTGGTGATGCACCGGTCGGGTATTCTCCGTAATCGGCAGAATCACCGTATCCGGTCTCGCCAGAATATTCTCTATAATCTCCGGCAGCGCCTCCACTGTCGTGGGCTTCTCCGCGGAATCATGCAACAGTACGATGGAGGTATCTCTGGTATCGATATCCTTCGTACAATTCTCCAGCAACGTATCCGTGGGCAGTTTCATACTGCCTCCGTCTCCGGAAGATACGTTCCAGTCGTAATACTCCACGCCCTGGCTCTCCAGATAATCAATGAATTCGTGCATGTCGATCTCGCTGACCGTGTTGGAACTTCCTCCCGGAAAGCGATAATAAACACTCTCCACACCGGTCGCCTGATATACATAATCCCGGATCTGCTCGAAATCCTGCGTAAAGCTGTCCATGGATTCGTAAAGTTCCTTATATTTATGACTGTAGGAATGCATCCCTAACGTATGCCCGTCTTCCACGATCCTCTGTAGCGCTTCTTCCGCGTCTGTGCCTTCCTTGCCCACCACGAAAAAGGTAGCCTTTACCTGATACCTGTCTAAAATATCCAGGATATCATTCGTATAAATACTGGGACCATCGTCAAAAGTCAGATATACCTTGTGGATCTGTTCCTGCCCGGAATGCTCCTCCGTCACCGGATCCACTGTTTCCTGTACCGATGTATCGGTCGGTACCTGTGAAGTCTGTCCGGTCGTCTGTGCTTCCTCCCGCAAAAGCTGCAGTTCGGTCTGCAATCTCTGATTCCCGGCTTCCAGTTCGTCCAGTCTCCGCCCCAGGTCTTCCAACGTTCCGTCAATGCTATGCAGCCTGCAGATCAGATACACACAGCACAGGAATGGAATCACCAGTCCTGCTGCCACAATACCCACGATCATCTTCTTCAACCGCTGCACTCTTCTCCGCCGGTTCTCCGGTGATGTCTGTTGAAGTTGTTCTCTTGCCATGAATACTTTAATGTCTCTCTTCCTAATTCCGAAGTCCTCCCTGACATCAGACAAGACTTCTGTAACAGTATAGCATATTCCACTTTTTTGGGAAAGAGATTTATGCAAAACTTTAAAAGCCGCAGCGGATCCCCCTTATCCCTGCGGCTTTCTTACATTATATTGTTCCCCTTTTTGTATTCCCTTCGTATGCTGCGATTCCCTACGCATTCTCCTGCATTTTTCTCTCCGGATAACGACCCATAATAAAATTATGGAAAAAGAACTCCGGAAGGAGATAACTCCGAAATCGGTACCAGATATCTTCCGGCACATTGTCAAATTGCCATATCTGCCCGTCACTTGCGAACTCGATCTCCAGCATTTGTTGCTGCGCATCGTAGCCCGCAGACTTTATCATCGGATTACCCCATTGTATCCTTTTCATTTTTATAATATTCTCTCTTTCTTTTTCTGCTTTTGTCAACCCTGACATAAATGTCCTTTAGCTGTAAGGCGTTCAGCTATATCTTTTCCTGAAAGATTTCCCCTTTATACTTTCACGTGAAGATTTTTGTCCCACCCACTATGACAATCGCAGTTTATTTTATTTTTCCCTTCGTTTTACCCTTATGCAGGTTTTAGCATACTTTTGAATACTTACGATCTGTATCCCACCCCATGGTATTACTTTTGGCAGATTTGCGTTTGCTCTGCCGGTATACATTATTCAGTTTTTTAAGTGTAGCAAATTAAAAGTTTCGTTGGTTAATAGTTCATTAATATGTAAATTTGAAAGCACCGGTGTCGTTGACGACTTCTTCGTAACCATCCGCATCAGCATAATGAGTACAGATAACACGATAGGTTTTGTCCTTGATAGCATCTGGATAAGTTAAATCTGCTCCAAAAATTGAACAGTCATAGGATTCCGCGCCATCAGAAGTAAATACCGTTTTCCAACCATACCACATTTTCTGTTGAACCTTAATGTCCTTAACTCCAATAACTTTTGCCGGTCCCACGCAGGAGGTTGTAAAAGTCATAGATAGTCCTTCGTCCGCTCTGAATGCCATAATAATTTCGCAGTTAAGCAATGTAGTCAGGGGCTGTACACCAAAAGGATCATACTCCTGTGTCTTATTAGCTACAACGACTGTAAGTGTTGTATTTTCATTATTATATTCTTCTGCCTGCACCTCCTGTGCCGGTGCACTTACTGCAAAAAAGAGCGCTAATAAAAATGCAACAATGGTTCTTCCTTTTTTCATCCGTTTCTTTTCTTTCACTCACATTTTCCTTTCCATCATAAGATTTTCTGCTACACTTTTGAGGATTTAACTGTCCCTCTATATAGTTCATGGTTTCCAATGACGGAATCTTACCTGAACTTCCAGTGAAAAGTTCCACTCAAGACTAAGGATTATTTGGAAATCTTAGAAAAGCCTGAAAACATGCGGTTTTTTCAGCAAAAACTCTTGCAAAAATGATGCTGAAATGGTACAATAATAAGTGAAAAGTACCACTCAATAAGGAGACTGCTTATGTACCTGGATGCACTTATAAGAATCCCAGATGTCAAGGGTAAAATCACACGGAAACAGAAAGGCAATTCCATCTATATCAATTATGAGTATGGCAGGGAGTATGACCCGGACAGAAAATTTAACATACCGCAGAGAGCTACGATAGGGAAACAGTCAAAAGAAGACCCGTCCATGATGCAACCGAATCACAATTACCTGATGTATTTTCCGGGAGAAACCATTCCGGATGAAAAATATCATTCTAATCGCTGCAGTCTGCTTCGTGTCGGGACACATATCGTAATAGACCGCATCATACAGGAGTATCACCTGCGTGAGCTGCTTGAGAATTATTTTAACAAGGATCTTGGGCTGCTGTTAGATCTGGCAGCATACTCCGTTGTTATGGAGAACAACGCTGGACAGTATTATCCGGATTATGCATATAATCATTCCCTGTTTACGGATGACATGAAGATGTATAGCGATTCGAAAGTTTCTGATTTCCTTCATGGCATTACACCAGATCAGAGCGTTGAATTCCTGAATGAATGGAATGGCAGTCGCAGTCATGAGGATAAAATTTATATTTCCTACGATTCCACAAATAAGAACTGTCAGGCCGGAGATCTAGAGATGGCCGAGTTCGGGCATGCGAAGGTGGATATAGGAGTTCCGATTGTCAACATATCCATGGCTTACGATACGGGGAATAAAGTTCCGCTTTTTTATGAGGAGTATCCGGGAAGTATTAATGATGTGGCGCAGTTTCAGTGCATGGTGGCGAAAGCCAAAGGCTATGGCTACAAGAATATAGGATTTATTCTTGACCGTGGATACTTTTCAAAGGATAACATTGCCTATATGGATGCCTGC
>CAVGMD010000031.1:0-28591 GCA_963630275.1 Bacteroidaceae bacterium
TGTAAAACAAAAGAAATTTCACAATTTGTTCGCTTGTATGTTCTGTGAACATATAGTAGACTAAGGAATGCACCTTTTCAATTGTGGAGCGAAAGGAAAATGTGGAATGAAGACATTATTTACTGAGGCATTTATTGAAGGTTTTGTTAGGGTGTTGGACTTAAGCGGTACGAAAGAATGGCCAGAAATATCAGATGGTATGCAGTCTGATTATGAGGCACTAAGGAAAGATTGGGAAAATGTCGGAGAAAACATCAGAAAATCCAAAGGAAACTGTAGTAGAGTCTGAAGAAACGCCAGTAGAGAAATCTAAGGAATTGAATCAGTTAGCGAATGATATTTCTAAGGAAATTGAACACGTAGAGAATGAAGAGAATACGACTGGAAATATTGAAGAACATTTAGATAATTATGAAAAAGTAGCTACGGTTGTAACTAGGGTGATGGCAAGAGAATTTAGGGGACCTATTCCAGCTCCGGATATTTTGGCAGAATATGAAAATATTTCACCTGGATTTGCAGATAGGATTATTTCTATGGCCGAGCGACAGTCGCAACATCGTCAGGAAATTGAAAAAACTCAGGTAAAGGCAGAAAGCAGAGATAGTCTTTTAGGAGTTATATTCGCATTCTTGTTAGGCGGCGGTTCAATAACTGGATGCGTGTTAATGGTCTCTTGGGTTCCAAATTCTGCAGGAGCCATATGTGGAGCTGTTTTGGGAGTTACTGGAATAAGTGCAATCGTGGGGACGTTTCTTAAAAACACACGAAAACAAAATAGGAATGAGCAAAAGGAAAATTGAATATTGTAAATTATAGAAGAAATAGTAAGGTTTTTAGTACTTACTATTTCTTTTTATTTGTTCAAAAATAGTAGCTGTATTTCCTTTCACAGTGGCACGAACCCCGGAGCCACATATAATGGAAGAAAAGAAAGTGAGGATGCCCTGGCGCTGACACTGGCGGTGGGAAGCATCTTAGAGAAAAACGGAGTGGATGTGTATTATACCCGGACCACGGAGGTCTACGAGTCCCCCTATCAGAAAGCACAGGAGGGAAATGAGGTGGGAGGAGATTATTTTGTCTCGATCCATCGCAATTCCAGTCCTTATCCGAATCAGTACAGCGGCGTGGAAAGTCTGGTCTACAACCGCTATGGAGCGGCAGCCAGGATGGCGTACAATATCAATGCCCGACTGGAGCAGGTGGGGTTCGTGAATCTGGGAGTGAACGAGCGACCGAATCTGGTGGTGCTGAACAGTACAAATATGCCGGCGGTACTGGTGGAAGTGGGATTTATCAATACGGATGCGGACAATGAACTCTTCGATGCACGGTTCGATGAGATCGCCCGGGCGATAGCCGACGGAATTTTGGAGAGCATATGATTTTACTTATTTCTTACAAACATCTTACTGCACTGTGATATTATGTGAAATTCCTTCATGCTAGTATGTCAATGTAATCAAGAGAAAGAAAAAACAAAAACATGGAGGAACATTATTATGAGAGTAAGACACAGTAAAGGATTGGCTCTGGTAGGAGCATGTATATTATTTGCAATGAGCCTGGCAGCATGCGGCAACAGTGATACTGCAGCAGACGCAGGAAGCACAGTAGCATCTTCCGCAGAAGTAAGCACTGTAGCAGAGAGCAGTGTGGCAGCACCCGCTGAGACCACCGCAGATCTGTCCGGCAGCATTTCCATGGTAGGAAGTACTTCTATGGAGAAGTTAGCCAATGCACTGAGCGAAGCTTTCATGGAAGAATATCCCGATGTAACCGTAACCGCTGAGTTCGTAGGATCCGGCGCAGGTATCGAAGCTGTTACCAACGGAACTGCAGATATCGGTAACTCTTCCAGAAACTTAAAGGATGAGGAAAAGGCAGCAGGCGTTGTAGAGAACGTAGTAGCAATCGACGGTATTGCGGTATGTGTAGATCCTGCCAATGAAGTAGCAGATCTGACCAAAGAGCAGCTGACCAATATCTACAATGGCACCATCACTAACTGGAAGGATGTTGGCGGTGCAGATGAGCCTATCATCGTAATCGGTCGTGAGGCAGGTTCCGGTACCAGAGGCGCTTTCGAAGAGCTGGTTGATCTGGTAGACGGTTGCAAATATGCAAACGAGCTGGACAGCACCGGTGCGGTAATTGCAAAAGTTGCATCCACTCCCGGCGCCATCGGATATGCTTCCTTGGATGCTCTGGATGACAGCGTTAAGGCACTTTCCCTGGAAGGTGTAGAAGCTACCGCAGAGAACATCAAGGCTGGCAACTACTTCTTAAGCAGACCTTTCGTAATGGCTACCAAGGGTGAGATCTCCGAACAGAACGATCTGGTACAGGCATGGTTCGACTTTGTACTGGGTGACGAAGGACAGCAGGTTGCTTCCGAAGTTGGTTTGATCACTGTAAAGTAAAAGCCTGACACAGAAAAAGGAAAAAAGCGATGAATAGTGGAACACACGCTTCCGTAATGGGAAACAGAAAAAATAAAGCGGTCGTGGAAACTGTGGCACAAATAGTATTTACCATTTGTGCCTTCTTCGCCGTACTGGCGGTAGTTTCTATCACCTTATATATGATTATCAGCGGTACCCCCGCCATCTTAAAAGTAGGTCTGGGAGAGATCTTATTCGGCACCGAATGGATGCCGACGGCTGCAGATCCGAAATTCGGTATTCTGTGGGTCATCCTGACTTCCATCGTCGGTACAACTCTGGCAATTTTACTGGGTGTGCCCATCGGTGTACTGACAGCGGTATTTCTGGCAGAGGTGGCACCGAAGCACTTAGCCGCCATTGTAAAGCCTGCGGTAGAACTGTTAGCAGGCATCCCTTCTGTCATCTACGGACTGTTGGGAATCTACTTATTGAATCCTCTCATGTATAAATTAGAAAGACTGATCTTCAAAGGATCCACAACACACCAGTTCACCGGCGGCGCGAACCTGCTGTCTGCTGTGATCGTACTGGCAATCATGATCCTGCCCACGGTAATCAATATCAGCGAGACCTCCATCCGGGCGGTTCCGGCGGGAATCAAATCCTCCTCCCTGGCACTGGGAGCTTCCCATGTGCAGACCATTTTCCGTTCCATCCTTCCGGCAGCGAAATCCGGTATCGTGACCGCTATCGTTCTGGGAGTGGGACGAGCTATCGGTGAGGCTATGGCTATCACCCTGGTATCCGGCAGCAGCGTAAATGTGCCCCTGCCATTTAACTCCGTGCGATTCCTGACCACAGCCATTGTCAGCGAGATGGGATATTCTTCCGGACTGCACAGACAGGTGCTGTTCACCATCGGACTGGTGTTGTTTGTATTTATTATGATCATTAATGTAGTACTGAACAAAATACTGAAAAAGGGGGCGGATGACAATGAATAAGGACACCTTATATGTAAAAAGAAAACGCCCCACAGACATGCTGTTACTGGCAGCCATTTATATCTCCGCTACACTGGCGGTAGCACTTTTGCTGGGCATTATCCTGTATGTCTTCGTAAAGGGTATCCGCACCGTTAACTGGGCATTTTTAACCACTGTGACCAGTGCCAGAAAACAGACCACCGGTATTGCAGGCAACCTGTTAAATACCCTGTACATCATCGTGATCACCCTGTTGATCGCGACTCCTATCGGCGTGGGAAGTGCCATTTACCTGAATGAATATGCCAAGCCCGGCAAGCTGGTCTCCATCATTGAGTTTACCACCGAGACCCTGTCCGGTATTCCTTCTATCATTTTCGGTCTGTTCGGTATGATTTTCTTCGGAGAGACTTTGGGATTCGGTTATTCGCTGCTCACCGGTTCTTTTACCCTGACACTGATGGTACTGCCCCTGATCACCAGAAATACGCAGGAAGCACTGCGTACCGTACCGGACAGCTATCGTACCGGTGCATTGGGAATGGGATCCACGAAGTGGCATATGATCCGTACGATTCTCCTGCCGTCCTCCATGCCCGGTATCGTCACCGGTATCATCCTGGCACTGGGACGAATTGTAGGAGAATCCGCAGCACTTTTATTTACCGCAGGAAGCGACTACAAGCTGCCGAAGTTCACCGGAGCTTTCGGAGATAATTTAGCGAAACTGGCACACAAGGCAATGGAGTCCGGCGGTACCCTGACCATCGAACTGTATTTACAGATGCAGAAGGGACAGTATGACAATGCTTTCGGTATCGGCTGCGTTCTGATCATTATCGTATTGATCCTGAATCTGCTGACCAAACTGGCGGCAAATAAATTGAGACGAGAGTAAGAGAAATCATAAGAAGGAGATACCTTTATGGCTAACAGTAAAATATCCGTGGAAAATTTAAATCTCCATTACGGAGATAACCACGCACTGAAAAACGTAAATATGGAGATCGCAGATCACGCCATTACCGCATTTATCGGTCCCAGCGGCTGCGGCAAATCCACTTTTCTGCGCTGCCTGAACCGGATGAACGATCTGGTGGACGGCTGCAGAGTCGAAGGTAAGGTAATTCTGGACGGAGAGGACATCTACGATAAGCGGGTGGACACCACACTGCTTCGTAAAAAGGTGGGTATGGTATTCCAGCAGCCCAATCCTTTTCCCATGTCCATCTATGACAATATTGCCTACGGTCCCAGACTGCATGGCATCAAGAATAAAAAGGAACTGGATGAGATCGTGGAGCGTTCCCTGCAGGGCGCCGCTATCTTCGAAGAAGTAAAGGATCGTCTGCACAAATCCGCACTGGGTCTGTCCGGCGGACAGCAGCAGAGACTGTGTATTGCAAGAGCTCTGGCAGTATCTCCGGAGGTGCTTTTAATGGATGAGCCCACCTCCGCACTGGATCCGATCTCTACCTTAAAAATTGAAGAGCTGATGGAGACACTGAAGAAAAAATACACCGTGGTTATCGTAACCCACAATATGCAGCAGGCAGCCCGTGTGTCGGACGATACCGCATTTTTCCTGGTAGGAGAAGTAATCGAGAAAAATGCAACCTCCGAGATCTTTGCTAGACCTCAGGATAAACGGACAGAAGACTACATCACCGGACGGTTTGGTTGATTTTGGATGAGAAGATAGGAGGAATGGGAGATGTCACCCAGAGTATTATTTGAACAGGATCTGGAACTTTTGAAAAATAAAGTAACCGAGATGGGAGAGCATGCGGAGATCAGTTATGACCGTATGTTATATGGAATCCGGGAGAACAAAGAGGATCTTTTAAAGACCCTGCTGGATACGGATCACAAGATGGTGGATATGCAGAGAAGCATTGAAGCTATGTGCTTAAGCCTGTTGACCAGACAGCAGCCGGTGGCGAGAGATATGCGCCTGGTGAGTGCCTCGCTGAAGGTCGTAACAGACATTGAGCGGATCGGTGATCATGTGGCAGATATGGTGGAACTGTATCTGCGGATGGGGAATATGAATGCCGAAGGAAAACAGGAAAAGCTGCTTTTGGAAATGATGGAAGAGGCAAAGGATATGATCCACAATTCCGTGGAGGCTTTCGTGGAGGGCGACGAAGCGAATGCCAAAAAAGTTGTGGAGCATGATGATGTGGTGGACGACCTCTTCAATGATATCAAAACAGAGATGATGCAGGCAATCCGGGAACAGAATCTGGATGCCGACCGCGTGGTGGATTACCTAATGATGGCAAAGTACCTCGAAAAGGTGGGCGACCATGCGGTAAATATCGCAGAGTGGGCGATCTTCCGTATGACCGGAGACATGGAAGGGGTAAAATTATACTAAATCCTTACGACTTTACATAAATTTTACATTCGAAGATATTGCATTTTACATAAGCAAGATAAAGTGTAGATAGAAACCGAAAATGTAAAGTATGTTATGTAAAATGAGAGGATTAGAGTATGAGCTTTTTTGATTTCCTGAAGATGGTAGGAGGACTTGCACTGTTCCTGTATGGAATGAATCTGCTGGGAGACGGATTGTCCCGGGCATCCGGTGGACGCTTGGAGCGTATTCTGGAGAAACTGACCAGCAACCCGTTAAAGGCAGTGCTTATGGGTGCGGTGGTCACCGGTGTGATCCAGTCCTCCTCCGCTACTACGGTTATGGTAGTCGGATTTGTCAATTCCGGTATTATGAGTCTGAAACAGGCGGTAGGTATCATTATGGGTGCCAACATCGGTACCACGGTGACCTCCTGGATCTTAAGTCTGGCGGGCATTGAGAGCGATGCTTTCTGGATCCGTATGCTCAAACCCAGTTCTTTTTCCCCGATTCTGGCAATCGTGGGTGTGGGCATTTTGTTATTTTCCCATAAAGACAAATTAAAAAATGCGGCAACCATTCTGGTGGGATTTGCCATTCTGATGTTCGGTATGGACACCATGAGCGCAGCAGTATCTCCGCTTGCAAATGTGCCGGAATTTACCAATCTGCTGATCAAGTTCCGAAATCCGGTCTTCGGCGTACTGGCAGGATTGATCCTGACCGCCGTGATTCAGTCCTCCTCTGCGTCCGTAGGTATCTTACAGGCGCTGTGTATGACCGGCGCTGTCAGCTTCGGTGCGGCGGTTCCCATCATCATGGGTCAGAATATCGGTACCTGTGTGACCGCTATCATTTCCAGTATCGGCGCTTCCCGCAACGCAAAACGTGCGGCACTGATTCATCTGTATTTTAATATTATCGGAACGATCATGTTCCTGGGCATTTTCTATACAATCAATGCCATTCATCCCTTTGCTTTTCTGAATGAAGTGGCAACACCGTTCGGCATTGCCGTAGTTCACAGCTGCTTCAACATTGCGGCTACTGTGGTACTGCTTCCCTTCTCCAACGGTCTGGTGAAGTTAGCGTGTCTGACACTGCCTACCCACGAAGATGTGAGGGAAATGACCGAGACCGACAAGACCTTAAGCTTACTGGATGTACGTTTCCTGGAGAAGCCTGCTTATGCGGTAGAACAGAGCAGACAGGTGGCTTCCGTGATGGCGGATAAGTCCAGAGAAGCCATGGATCTGGCGATGGAACTGCTGCATAATTTTGATGAGGCAAAAGCAGAGCAGGTGGCACAGATGGAGAACGATGTGGACCGGTTCGAGGATGAACTGGGAACCTATCTGGTGAAATTAAGTGCGAAGCAGCTGTCCGGCAAAGACAGCGAGACATTGAATACAATCCTGCACTGCATCGGTGATTTTGAGAGAATTTCCGATCATGCTCGCAATATCAAGGAAGCGGCACAGGAGATGCATGACAAGCAGCTGGCATTCTCTGAAAAGGCACAGGAAGAACTGAAAGTATTCGAGAGAGCAGTACACGATGTGCTGGATATTACCATGACCAGTTTTAAGAACGGAGACCTGAATCTGGCAAGACAGGTGGAGCCCCTGGAGGAAGTTATCGACGGACTGAGCCTGGATGTGAAGCAGCGTCATGTGCGCAGACTTCGCAAGGGAAAATGTACCATTGAACTGGGATTCATTTTATCCGATGTTATTACGAACTTTGAACGTGTCAGCGACCACTGTTCCAACATTGCGGTCTGCCTGGTGCAGGTGAATGAGGATGAATTTGATACTCATGCTTACCTGGATGAACTGCGTCAGGAAGACAACATGGACTTCCAGGGCAAGGTGATGGCATGTCGTGAGAAATACCAGTTACCGCCCACAAAGCAGGACCGTACTGTGGAAAAGAATGCAAAATTACTTGCGGAGTGAGGATTTACAGAGGTATAGTTAAGAAGAGAAAGCACAGTCAGAGAGGAGTGCTGTGAGATGGCATTGATCTATGTAGTAGAGGATGATAAAAATATTCAGGAGATCGAGACCTTTGCTCTGGCAAATGTGGGCTATGAGGTAAAAGGCTTTGATTCCGCCACGGATTTCTATGAGGCACTGAATGAGACCACACCGGATCTGATTTTACTGGATATCATGCTGCCGGACGAGGACGGTCTGAGTATCGTGAAAAAACTGCGTACCAGACAGGATACGGTGCTGGTGCCGGTGATCATGGTCACGGCGAAGACCACAGAGATCGACAAGGTAAAAGGGCTGGATCTGGGAGCGGATGATTATATCACGAAGCCTTTCGGTGTCATGGAACTGATCTCCAGAGTAAAGGCAATGCTTCGCAGAAGTCAGAAGACCCAGGAAAAAGATAAGGTACTGAAGCTCGGCAATATCGTTCTGGACAGAGAAAAACATTCCGTAACGGTAGGCAAGGAGCCGGTAGAACTGACTTATAAGGAATATGAACTGTTAAAGCTTCTGATGACAAATGCCGGCATCGTGACTACCAGGGAACTGATCCTGGACCGCGTCTGGGGCATTGATTTCGAGGGGGAATCCAGAACCCTGGATATGCATATCAAGACGCTTAGACAGAAGCTGAAGGAAGAGGGCAGTCTGATCAAGACCGTGCGTAATGTGGGATACATTATGAACGGCGAGAAAGCGTAACAGAAGATGAAGAAAAAGATTAACAAGATGATGATCCTGATTACCACGGTGACGATCCTGCTTACCATGGTATTGATCACAGTCGTGTATTATGATCTCTTCCGCAGACAGGTGCTGGAGGACCTGAAAAGCTATGGCTCCCTGCTAAAAAGCTGCTCCTCGATAGAGGAAATCGAGCAAAGCGGTGTACCGGTGGAATCGGATCTGCGACTGACGCTGATTGGCAGTGATGGACAGGTGTTATATGATAATGAGGTGGATTCTGAGGCGATGGAGAACCATTCCTCCCGTCCGGAGATTCAGGAAGCTATGCGGGACGGAGAGGGCGAAGCGGTTCGTAATTCCGAGACCCTGTCCCGGTCCACCTTTTATTATGCGATCCGTCTGGAGGATGGCAGTATTTTACGATTGTCCAAGGATGCCAGAAGCATCTACAGCATCTTCAGTCAGGCACTGCCGATGATGGTGGGAATCTTCGTGCTGCTGCTGGTGATGTGTATGGTGGCAGCCAGAGTGCTGACCACGAAGCTGGTGGCTCCCATCGAGAAACTGGCACAGAATATTGGGGAATGTACGGAGATGCAGACCTATGAGGAACTGACTCCGTTCATGGCAATGATCCGCAAGCAGCATGAGGACATTATGAAAAATGCAAGAATGCGGCAGGAATTCAGTGCCAATGTGTCCCATGAGCTCAAGACACCGCTCACATCCATTTCCGGTTATGCGGAACTCATCGAGACCGGAATGGCTTCGGAGCAGGATACCGTGCGTTTTGCCCACGGAATCCATAATAGTGCGAACCGGTTGCTTACATTAATTAATGATATTATCCGCCTGTCGGAGTTAGACGGCACGGAAGAGGAAGCGGATACAGAGCTTCTGAACCTCCATGAGATGGCAAAGAATTGCGTGGAAATGCTTTCCATGAGTGCCGAGAAACACAATGTGACCATTCAGCTTGCCGGAACAGATGTTTATGTGACGGTGAACCGACAGATGATGGAGGAACTGTTGTATAATCTCTGCGATAACGCGATCCGGTATAACAATCCCGGAGGAAGCGTGGATGTGCAGACCTACTCCCGGGAGGGACATACCTATCTCGTGGTAAAAGACACCGGCATCGGCATCTCCAAGGAACACCAGGAGAGGATCTTCGAGCGCTTCTACCGCGTCGACAAGAGCCGCTCCAAGTCTACCGGAGGCACCGGGTTAGGACTTGCTATCGTGAAACACATCATCGCCAAGAGTCATGCCCAGCTGCAGCTTGAGAGCGAACCCGGCAAAGGAACGACGATACGGGTAATATTTTCTTGACTTTTTCGCGAGCAGGGTCTATACTGTGTATAGTTTAAAGATGATTACTAGAGTAAGAGTGGACGCGCGCCACTCTTTCTTGTATGTATAAAACTTTTTCGCGCATCAGTAAAGGAGGGCATACATGTCCAAACGAGAGGACTACGAAAGCAGAACCGAAGAACTGCTTACGCCCATCGCAGAAGCAAATCAGGTAGAGATCTACGATGTGGAGTATGTAAAGGAAGGCAGTGACTACTATCTGAGAGCCTACATCGACAAGCCGGAAGGTGTGAACATTCTGGATTGCGAGAATGTCAGCAGAGCATTATCCGAAGCTCTCGACAAGGCGGATTTCATTCCGGATGCATACATTCTGGAAGTCAGCAGCCCGGGACTGGGCAGAACCCTGAAAAAGGATAAACACTTACAGAAGAGCATCGGCGAAGAGGTGGAGATCAAGCTGTTTAAGCCCATCGACAAATGCAAAGAATTTTCCGGCATTCTGGAAAGCTTCGATGCAGATAACATTACGATCACAGAAGACGGCACCCCGAGGACTTTTGCCAGAGCAGACATTGCATTGATTCGTCTTGCACTGGATTTTTAATAAGATCATTAGAATAAGAAGAAACCATACACTAAGAAAAGGCGAAAGCCGGAATGGAGGAAATGATGAATAAGGAATTAATGGAGGCACTGGATGTTCTGGAGAAGGAGAAGGAGATCAGCAAGGAGACCTTGTTTGAAGCCATCGAGAACTCCCTGATGACAGCCTGCAAGAACCATTTTGGAAAGGCTGACAATATCCATGTGGAGATCAATAGAGAGACCTGCGATTTCCTGGTATATGCCGAGAAGGAAGTTGTACCTACCAAGGACGATGTAGAGGATGACTGCTTACAGATCGCTCTGGAGGATGCACAGGAGATTTCCAAGAAGGCACAGGTCGGCGACATGATCCATGTAGAGATCAAGTCCAAGGAGTTCGGACGTATCGCTACCCAGAATGCCAAGAACGTGATCTTACAGAAGATCCGTGAGGAAGAGAGAAGCGTGATCTACAACCAGTACTACGAGAAGGAAAAGGATGTTGTGACCGGCGTGGTACAGCGTTATGTAGGCAAAAACATCAGCATCAACCTGGGTAAGGCAGATGCTATGCTGACCGAGAACGAGCAGGTAAAGGGTGAAGTATTCAAGCCCACTGAGCGTATCAAGGTCTATATTGTGGAAGTAAAGAATACCCCGAAGGGACCCCGTATCAATGTCAGCCGTACTCATCCGGAACTGGTAAAGAGACTGTTCGAGTCCGAAGTTACCGAGATCAAGGATGGTACCGTAGAGATCAAGAGCATTGCCAGAGAGGCAGGAAGCCGTACCAAGATCGCTGTATGGAGCAATAATCCCAATGTAGATGCAGTCGGTGCCTGCGTAGGTATGAACGGTGCCCGTGTCAATGCTATCGTAGAAGAGCTGCGCGGTGAGAAGATCGATATCGTGAACTGGGATGAGAACCCCGGTAACCTGATCCAGAATGCACTTTCTCCTGCCAAGATCGTAGCAGTATTTGCAGATCCCGATGAGAAGACCGCTAAGGTAGTTGTACCCGATTATCAGCTGTCTCTGGCTATCGGCAAGGAAGGTCAGAACGCAAGACTGGCAGCAAGACTGACCGGTTACAAGATCGACATCAAATCCGAGACACAGGCGAAGGATGCTCCCGGCTTCCGTTATGAGGACTATGTGGACGATTATGAGGATGAAACCGAAGACGATTTTGATGGAGAGCAGGAATAATCAATGGCAAAAAAGATTCCACTGAGGCAGTGCGTAGGCTGCGGAGAAATGAAAGGCAAAAAAGAGATGCTGCGTGTTCTGAAGACTCCGGAAGGAGAGATCTGTTTAGATACAACGGGCAAAAAGAACGGACGCGGCGCATATATATGCAGACAGAAGGAATGTCTGCAGAAGGCCCGGAAGAATAAAGGCTTAGAGCGTTCTTTCAAGATGAGTATTTCTCCGGAAAGTTATGATATGCTGGAAAAGGAGTTTGATCAGCTTGAAACAGAATAAGATTTATTCCCTTTTGGGACTTGCGATGAGGGGGCGTAACCTGGTAAGCGGTGAATTCCAGACGGAGGACGCTGTAAAAAAAGGTTCTGCCATGTTGGTGATCGTTGCAGAAGATGCATCCGCCAATACGAAAAAGTTGTTTCACGACAAATGTTCCTATTATGAAGTCCCGGTATATGAATATGGCACAAAGGAAGAGCTCGGCTGGGCGATCGGCCGGAACCTGAGATCTTCGGTAGGTGTGTGTGATGCGGGACTGGCAGATGCACTCATCAAGCAATTGGAAGCGAATTTGCCCGGTTAGGCAGAATGGAGGAAAGCATGGCGAAAATCAAAGTACATGAACTCGCAAAAGAATTAGAACTACAGAGTAAGGATATATTGAATTTTTTACAGGAAAAAGGAATTGAGGCGAAAGCAGCACAGAGTTCTTTGGAAGAGGATGCGGCAGCACTGGTACGTAACAGCTTAGGACATAAGAAGGCAGCTGCAGCACCTGTTGCAGAAAAAGAAGCTCCGGCAAAGACTGAAAATACAAAGCCCGCTGAGGAAAAGGCACAGGAGGAGACTAAGTCTCCCGAAGAGACGAAAAAGAAGAAAAAGATCATCTTCGTAAGCAACCCTCAGAATTCCAAGATGCCCGGACAGCGTCAGGGCGGACAGAACGGACAGGGACAGAGACCCGCCGGCGGACAGCGCCCGAATCAGGGACAGAATAACAGATACCAGAACAACGGTTATCAGAATAATTCTTACAACAACCGTGTGCAGGCACAGGCTCCCGTACGTCCCATCAAGCCGCTGACCCCGCCTTCTCCCACACCCAGTGTGGCAATGGTACCTGGCAATAAGGGACAGCAGCCTGCGAAAAAGCCTGTAAACAACACCGCAGCAGCTGCACAGGCTCCCGTAAAGGAGCAGGCAGCGCAGAATACCAATACCGCAGCTGCACAGGCACCTCAGAATACACAGAATACCGCACAGACAAGACCTGCGGACAGACCGCAGAATAATAACCGTGACAATAGAGATGGTCGTGATAACCGTCAGGGTGGTTACGGTCAGAATAATCGTGATAATCGTGGTCAGGGCGGCTACAACCGTGACAACAGAGATGGCAATCGTGACAATCGTCAGGGTGGCTACGGACAGGGTAACCGTGACAATCGCGGACAGAACGCAAACAGAGGAGGTATGGGCAATGGCAGACCTCAGGGAGGCGGATTTAACAGACAGGGTCGTCCGGGTATGGAAGGCGGCCAGGGTGATCGCAGGAATAACGGCAACGGTGAGCGCGGTTACGGCAATAACGGCCGCGACCAAAGAGGCAATGGCGGATCGGGTAATCGATTCGGAGATAACAGACAGAATAAAGGCTTCGCTCCGGAACCTGCAGGCAAGGATCTTGAGAAGAAGCGCGAAGATGAAAAGAGACGTTTCAGCCAGGAGAAGGACAACAAGCGCTCCAAGAAAGACCATATCTACGAGGACGAGGATGCACTGAAGAACAAGCCCGGACGTTTCATCAAGCCGGAAAAGAAGAAGGAAGAGGTACAGGAAGAGCAGATCAAGGTGATCGTGCTGCCTGAATCCATCACCATCAAAGAGCTGGCTGAGAAGATGAAGTTACAGCCCGCAGCCATCATCAAGAAGCTGTTCTTGGAGGGCAAGGTCGTAACCGTGAACCAGGAGATCTCTTACGAGGATGCAGAGAACATCGCCATGGAATATGACATTCTCTGTGAAAAAGAGGTTAAGGTCGATGTCATCGAAGAACTGCTGAAGGAAGACGAAGAGAAAGAGGAAGATCTGGTGGAGAGACCTCCCGTAATCTGTGTTATGGGTCACGTTGACCACGGTAAGACTTCCCTGCTGGATGCAATTCGTAAGACCAACGTAACCGATCGTGAGGCCGGTGGTATCACCCAGCACATCGGTGCTTATACCGTAAATGTGGGAGATCGTAAGATCACTTTCTTAGATACTCCCGGACACGAAGCATTTACCGCTATGCGTATGCGTGGTGCCAATGCGACCGATATCGCTATTCTGGTAGTAGCAGCGGACGACGGCGTAATGCCCCAGACCGTAGAGGCTATCAACCATGCAAAGGCAGCAGGCGTTGAGATCATCGTAGCAGTGAACAAGATCGATAAGCCCTCTGCAAACATTGACCGTGTAAAACAGGAGCTGGCTGAGTATGAACTGATCCCCGAGGATTGGGGCGGAAGTACCGTATTTGCACCCGTATCCGCAAAAAGCGGCGAGGGTATCGACCAGCTGCTTGACATGATCCTGCTGACCGCAGACATCATGGAGCTGAAGGCGAACCCCAAGAGAAAGGCAAGAGGTCTGGTCATCGAGGCAGAGCTGGATAAGGGACGTGGTCCCGTAGCTACCGTACTGGTACAGAAGGGTACCCTGCATGTGGGAGACTTTATCTCCGCAGGTGTGGCACACGGTAAGGTAAGAGCCATGATCGATGATAAGGGACGCAGAGTCAAGGAAGCAGGACCTTCTACTCCCGTAGAGATCCTGGGTCTGTCTGATGTTCCCAGTGCCGGTGAAGTATTCCTGGCACATGATAATGATAAGACAGCAAAATCCTATGCAGAGACCTACCTGGCACAGAACAAGGAAAAGATGCTGGAAGAGACCAAGGGCAGAATGTCCCTGGATGATCTGTTCAGCCAGATCCAGGAAGGCAATCTGAAGGAACTGAACCTGATCGTCAAGGCTGACGTACAGGGTAGTGTCGAGGCTGTAAAACAGTCTCTGTTAAAGCTGTCCAACGAAGAAGTCGTAGTAAAATGTATCCACGGCGGCGTAGGTGCCATCAATGAGTCCGACGTATCTCTGGCAAGTGCGTCCAACGCCATCATCATCGGATTCAACGTTCGTCCCGATGCGACTGCCAAGGCAACCGCAGAGAGAGAGGGCGTGGATGTACGTCTGTATAAGGTTATCTACCAGGCAATCGAAGATATCGAGGCTGCCATGAAGGGTATGCTGGATCCTGTATACGAGGAGAAGGTCATCGGTCATGCAGAGGTTCGTCAGATCTTCAAGGCATCTGCAATCGGTAATATTGCCGGTTCTTATGTCCTGGATGGTGTCTTCCAGAGAGGCTGCAAGGTTCGTATCACCCGTGAGGGCGAGCAGATCTTCGAGGGTAACCTGGCTTCCCTGAAGAGATTCAAGGACGATGTGAAGGAAGTTAAGGCAGGATATGAGTGTGGTCTCGTATTCGAAGGCTTTGACAAGATGCAGGAGCTGGATATCGTAGAAGCTTATATTATGGTGGAAGTACCACGCTAAAGAGAATATCTAAGGCGTGAAAATACCACGCCTAAGATATTCTATAGCTTTAGCGAGAAGATTCGCTATGCGAATCTTCCAGTGTTTTGGTATTTGTTAGTTATTTTGAGAAGGAATAAGAATGAGAAAGAATAGTGTGAAAAATACCCGTGTCAACGGGGAAGTGCAGCGCGTTCTGGCAGAGATCATCCGGGGCGGTCTTAAGGACCCCCGGATCAGTCCCTGGACCAGTGTGGTCGCTGTGGAAGTGGCACCGGATTTAAAAAGCTGTAAGGCATGGATCAGCGTGCTGGGTGACGAAGAAGTCAGAAAGTCTACCCTGCAGGGACTGAAGAGTGCCGAAGGCTATATCCGCAGAGAACTGGCTCGTACCATCAATCTGCGCAATACTCCGGATATCACTTTTGTGATGGATCAGTCCATCGAATACGGTGTCAATATGTCCCACAAGATCGATGAGGTCATTGCTGCGGACGAACAGGCACAGAAGCCGGAAAATGAAGTTGCGGAAGATATGGAAGAGACAGAGGAAGGTGACGAATAATGGATTTGCGTGAAGAATGTCGTGGTGCAAAAAAGATCGGCATCAGCGGACATATTCGTCCCGACGGAGACTGTGTGGGGGTATGTCTGTCCTTACAGATGTACCTGCGTAAGCTCCTCCCTGAAGCGGAAGTTACCATATATTTACAGAAGCCTTCCGAAGAGTTTTCCTATCTGAAGGGATACGATGAGATCCGGACCGAGTGTCCGGAGCAGGATCCTTTTGATGTATATTTTGCACTGGATTGCAGTGGGGATCGACTGGGAGACGCGGAGAAATATTTTCAGAATGCGAAAAAGAAGATCAACATCGATCATCATATCAGCAATTCCGGCTGTGGCGATGTGAATCTCGTCCGTCCCGAGGTGGGCAGTGCCTGCGAGGTACTGTATCATATCATGGATGCGGAACTTATCGACAGAGACATCGCGGAAGCACTGTACACCGGCATCATCCACGATACCGGCGTATTCCAGTATTCCAATACGACACCGGAGACATTGCAGGCAGCAGCATTTCTGATCTCCTTTGGATTCAATTTCCCGAAGCTGATCGAAGAAAGCTTTTACCAGAAGACATATCTGCAGAGCCAGATCATGGGCAGAGCTCTGATGGAGAGCATCCGTTTCATGGACGGCCGCTGCATCGTAAGCATGGTGGACCGCAAGACCATGGATTTCTACAATGCGGTACCGGGAGATTTAGACGGCATTGTGAACCAACTGCGCAATATTAAAGGAATCGATTGTGCGATTTTCATGTATGAGACTGGTGTACTGGAGTACAAGGTCAGCATGCGTTCCAACGAAAAGGTAGATGTGGCGAAAGTGGCTTCTTACTTTGGCGGCGGCGGACATGTACGTGCCGCAGGCTGCACCATGAAGGGAACTTTCCATGACTGCATCAATAATTTGTCATTACACATCGATAAGCAACTGCGGGGAGATAAGGATTAATGGATGGCATCATCAATGTATACAAGGAAGCAGGCTTTACCTCCCATGATGTGGTGGCAAAGCTTCGCGGGATCTGTAGACAGAAAAAGATAGGGCACACAGGTACACTGGATCCACAGGCTACCGGTGTGCTCCCTGTATGTCTGGGGAGTGCTACCAGAGCATGCGAAATGTTGACGGACAGAACCAAGGAATATGTGGCAGAACTTTTACTGGGGCAGATCACTGACACCCAGGATACCACGGGAACCGTTCTGGAAGAGCGGGAAGTAGCGGTGAATGAGGCACAGGTACGTGAAGTAATCGCAGGCTTCGTCGGCGGTTATGACCAGATCCCGCCCATGTATTCAGCGCTGAAGGTCAACGGGAAAAAGCTCTATGAACTTGCCAGAGCGGGCAAGGAAGTGGAGCGTCAGGCAAGACATGTGGATCTGCCGGCAATCGAGATCCTGGAAATAAAGCTTCCCGTGGTAAAATTCCGTGTGGAATGCTCCAAGGGAACCTACATCCGCAGCCTTTGCACCGATATCGGTGAGAAGCTTGGCTGCGGCGGCACCATGCAGAGCCTTGTTCGCACCAGAGTCGGAGAATTCCGACTTACGGATGCCTTGACACTTACGCAGCTACAGGAGCTTCGGGATACGGACAGATTAGAAGAGGCACTGCTTCCCACAGACCGTATTTTTGCGGATTTTGCAGCAACCCATGTAGAAGAAAAATGGCGTAAACTGATCGATAACGGGAATGCTTTTTATCCGGGACAGACCGTGGAGCAGACCACATATCCGACGGGAGAATGGGTGCGTGTCTACCGAGAGGATGACACCTTCGTGGGCATCTATGCATATGATGCGGCAAAAAAATGGTACAAGCCCGTAAAAATTTTCCCCAGTAATACAGAAAGCAGGAAATAGACTTGGAAATCATTGCAGGAACAACAGATTTTTATCTGGAAAAAGATACAGCGGTAGCCATCGGCAAATTTGACGGTGTGCATCTGGGACACAGAAGACTTTTGGAAGAGATTCTGGATCGGAAAAAGAACGGACTCGCAACATGTGTGTTTACCTTTGATCCCACACCGGCGGTGTTATTCGGTCTGTCGGATGGGAAAGAACTGACAACGAGAGAAGAAAAGCGTCGACTGTTCGAGCGGTTGGGCATCGACATTCTGATTGAGTTTCCCCTGACGAAAGAAACGGCGGCGACAGAACCGGAGCGTTTTGTGACAGAGATTCTGGCAAAGCGGATGAATACCCGTTTTGTGGCAGCCGGAGAAGATTTGTCCTTTGGTAAAAGCGGTGCGGGCAATGCCGAACTTTTGGAGAAAATGGCTCCGCAACTTGGCTTCTGTGTCAAGACCATAGAGAAGATCGAAGTACATGATATCGAAGTCAGTTCCACCTATATCCGTAAGCTGGTGGAAGAGGGTCGGATGGAAGAAGCAGAAGAGATGCTGGGAATGCCTTATACTCTGGTAGGATGCGTGGAACATGGCAATCATATCGGTCATACCCTGGGGTTTCCCACCGTGAATCTGCTGCCTCCCGCAGGGAAGCTTCTGCCGCCTAACGGCGTCTATTATGCAGCGGTGCGTTACAATGGGA
Organism: Bacteroidaceae bacterium; assembly: GCA_963630275.1. GTDB lineage: Bacteria > Bacillota > Clostridia > Lachnospirales > Lachnospiraceae > Acetatifactor. Next base: position 18,241 of record CAVGMD010000031.1, read on the forward strand.
AAATCTACAAAGCGATCAGCAATGTGGGAACCAAACCTACCGTTTCTTCGGAAAAAGAGATGGGGGTGGAATCCTATCTGTATGATTTTGACAAGGAGATTTACGGACAGGAGATCGAAGTGGCATTAAAAAGCTTCAGACGTCCGGAATGCAGATTCGGATCTTTAGAAGAACTAAAATGCCAGCTGAATCTGGATATTGCGGATGGACGCAATGTAAAGGAAAAGTAAATAAATGTAACGAAATGTAAAATATTCGTTGCAAGTTTTCAGTGTATCCCGTAAAATATATTTTGGGTTCTCTGTACAATCTCTGATTGGAAGAAATGACAGAGCAAAAATCCGGTACGATTTGAAGTAAGAGATTCAAGAGAGATTGAGGGATTGAAAATGAGCATTGGAACAATATTGACAATGGCAGGAGGTCTGGGACTGTTTCTATTCGGCATGGAACTGATGAGTGATTCCATCGAGAAGGTAGCAGGTGCCAGCCTTCGTCGTATTCTGGAGATTTTCACCACGAATCGTTTCATGGGAATGATCGTCGGTATTATTTTTACAGGAATCGTGCAGTCTTCTTCCGCCTGTACAGTCATGGTGGTCAGTTTTGTTAACTCCGGTCTGATGAATCTGTATCAGGCAGCGGGAGTTATTCTCGGTGCCAACATCGGTACCACCGTCACATCGCAGTTGATATCGTTTAATCTGTCGGAAATCGCACCTCTGTTTTTGCTGGCAGGTGTGGTCGTAATGATGTTTTCACAAAAAGAAAAAGTCAGAAAAGTAGCGGAAGTGATTGTAGGTTTCGGCATTCTGTTTGTAGGTTTAAGTACCATGTCCCAGGCTATGGAAGGCATGCGGAGTGAGCCACGGGTCGTGGAACTTCTGATGTCTATCCGGAATCCGTTCTTTGCTACCCTGATGGGATTTGCGTTGACGGCAATCATTCAGAGCTCTTCCGTAACGGTCAGCATCGTACTGTTACTTGCTAATCAGGATCTGTTGGCTCTGCCGATTACCCTGTATATTATTCTGGGATGTAATATCGGTTCCTGCGTTACCGCACTGCTGGCATCCATGACAGGTAAAAAGGATGCGAAGAGAGCAGCACTGATCCATTTCTGGTTTAATGTGATCGGTACGGTGATTATCTATATTGTATTGTTCCTGTTTGGTAATCGGGTGGTAGAATTTATTCAGTCTATTTCCGCGGATAACGGAAGGTTTGTAGCAAATGCCCATACACTGATCAAGGTATTTCAGGTAGTTATTTTGTTCCCGTTCACCAAGTGGCTGGTGAAGCTGACTTATCTGTGTGTACCCGGAGAGGACCAGAAGGTTGGCTACAGAGAGAGCTATCAGTTAAAATATATTGGCGACAAGGTGGTATTCAATCCGGCTACAGCAGTGGTAGAAGTAGTCAAAGAGCTGGAGCGCATGGCTTCCCTGGCTGAAGAAAACTTAAATCGTGCCATGAATGCTCTGATTACGTTGGATGAGGAAGATATTCAAGAGGTCTACGAGGTAGAGAAAAACATCAATTTCCTGAATCACGCTATTACAGATTATTTGGTGAAAATCAACCAGACTACATTGCCCATCGAGGATTTGAACAGTCTGGGAGCACTGTTCCATGTAGTGAATGATATCGAGCGTATCGGTGATCACGCGGAGAATGTGGCAGATGCAGCCAGACAACGTAAGGAAGATGGCATCACCATCAGTAAGGAAGCCCAGAAGGAACTGGGAGATATGCTGGAGATGGTTAATAAGATCATTCGTTATGCTGTAGAGATGTTTGCCAAGAGCGATGAGACCCATATGCAGGAGATCATCACTTTAGAGGATCAGGTGGATGAGAAGGAGCGCGAGCTTCAGAAGAAGCATGTAGAGCGTCTGACCAAGGGAGAATGTTCTCCCGAAGCCGGCATGATCTTCTCCGATATCGTATCCGGACTGGAGAGAGTCGCAGACCATGCAACCAACATTGCATTTGCCATTACCACAGAAGAGGAAATGGACGACGGCAAGGCAAACTAAACACGAAACAATTAAATACATGACAAAATCTTTAAAAGGCTGCCCCACATATGTGGGACAGCCTTTTTTGGGAGTTATAGAAATGAAATGATAGCTTTTATAATTATAAGGACTACTGTGCATTCAACTCAGAGAGAATCTCATCTACCATTTCCTGAGTGGTCTTCACGTAATTGTCCATAGCGGCATCTACATCGCCACCCTTAACTACAACATCTGCAATGACAGCATTCTTGGCATCGGTGATGGTACCGCCGTAGTTGGTAATACCGTCGCAGGAAGCGGAACGGGGTGCATCTACGCTGTGCTCGGAGAAGAACTCGTTACATTCCTTGGTCAGGTCAGTAGCGGATTCAAAACCATTCTCCAGGGTACAGATCATGGAAGAAGGAGCAATTGCATTCTTGGTCCACAGAATATTAGGGTCTGTAGGATTCAGAAGCAGATGGAATTCACCATCTTTGTATTCATAGGTCTTTTCATTGTCGGTACCGGCAGCAACTACGACTGTTTCAGCAGCGGTGGACCAGTGATAGCCTTCTGCACCGTATACCCACAGAGTCTGTACGGTACCACCGTCGAACATGGTCTCGAAGAATGCATCGAAGATTGCCTGCTCTCTGGAATCATCGCCGTCGCCGTCATCAATGATACAGTATACGGGGTTTTCTCTGTTCAGGTAACCGTTCATTTCAGCAGTAGGTGCAAGTCTGACAAGACCGGCATCCACGCCGTTTTTCGTCATATTGTTTACCAGATTATCTTCCCAGTAACCTGCCCAGTAAGTGAAAGCACCAAAGGAACCTGCCTGATCGGAAGACCACCATTTCTCACGAACATCCTTCGTACCCATGGTCAGGGACTCGGGATCGATCACACCGTCTGCGTATGCCTTCTGTAAACGAAGCAGAGCATCCTTGGTTGCCTGAGTGTTGAAACCATCATACCATACACCATTCTCATCATAGGTGAAGTCCGGATATGCATTTTCCCAGAACTGAGGCAGATAGTTGGTGTAAGGAGCCTCACTGCCCATAAAGCCGGCAGCTGCCACACCGTAGGTATCATTTTTGCCGTTACCATCAGGATCCTGCTCGGTGAAGGCTTTTAACATTGCGTAGTAAGAATCCCAGTCGGTAATATCCTCAGCCTTCATGCCAACGGCATCCAGCCATGCCTGTTTTACATAAGTAACGCAGCCGCCGCCGAGACCGGTAGCCAGACCATACTGCTTACCGTCGATACGCACATTCTGATTGACAGCAGGCAGGGTCATGTGACTGTGGAATTCTGCATTATCATATGCTTCAGTCATATCCCACAGCAGACCGGTTTTAGCATATTCTGCATATTGGCTTGCATTTAACAGAATAACATCGGGATAATCACCGCTGGCAAACAGACGGCCAATAGCATCGTTATAGCTGGAATGATCGGGCTGCTGGATCTCGAGAGTGATCGGATGTCCCAGTTTCTCACTGACAGCGGCATTCCACTGCTCGATAACCTTGTCCTGGTAAGCATCGACAGATGCATTGAAGGTACCGTCAACTACGAGAGTGATTTTGTCCAGAACATAGCCGTCATCAGAAGCAGCGGCACTCTCGGTGGAAGCGGCAGTACTACCGGCATCCGTGGATGCTGCGGGGGCATCTGCGCTGTTGCCACAGGCAGTCAGTGCGGTCAGCATGCTGACTGACAGAAGCAGAGATAAGATTTTGTTTTTCTTCATTGTAATCCTCCTTGTTTTCCTTGTTTAAAAATACTCTTTCTCTATTTTGCAAAAGGCTTGTGCCTTAGTGCACATGTGTAACAGATCAATAATTCACGGAGAAAATCTTTCCGCGTCCCTCCTTATAAGTGCCATCAGACTCAGGCTGTGAGAAACCGACACAGATCATGGCGGAATGTCCGTCGTCTGCACGGTTACCATTTTCATCCACGGTAGTAAAAGCAGTGGCAGGAATAGGAATCCGAATTACCTGTTTTTCTCCGGCATTCATGCGGATGCGTTGAAAAGCAGCCAGTTTGCGGTTGGGTACCTCATTGACAGAGTCTACATGAACGTAGATCTGGAGGACATCGCTGATTGCGCGGTCTGTGTTATTTTCACAGGTGACAGTAATGGCATTCGGCTGTCCGGAATCTTCCGGGGTGTCAAGTACTGCATCGGTAAGCTTCAGATCACCGTAGGTCAGACCGTAACCGAAAGGCTTCCAGGGACGATCCTGTAAATAGCGGTAGGTCCGTCCGGTCATGTGATAATCGGTGATATCCGGCAGAGGCTTGTCATTATAATAGAAGGTAATAGGAAGCTTACCTCCCGGAGATACTTTTCCAAACAGGATATCTGCGATGGCACGACCACCTTCGCCGCCGGGATACCATACATGCAGGATTGCTGCCGTACGGTCTTCGTAAGCGGACAGATCGATCGGGCTGCCGGTGAGATTGACAAGGATCACCGGAGTACCGGTGGCAATGACCTGCTCTACGAGATCCTGCTGGATCTTCGGCAATAAGAGATCCGGCTTGTCACCACTGGCGAAGGAGTTGCCTGCATCACCCTGTTCACCCTCCAGTGTCGCATCAAGACCGACACAGAGGATCGCAAGGTCACAGGACTCTGCCAGAGATACAGCTTCCGGAATTCGATAATTCTGGAAATTCTTACGAATGGCAGGATCATCGAAGAGCAGGCAGCCTTCCGCATAGTTTACATCCCATCCGGTTCCCTCACAGATTGTCTCGATTCCCTCGAGTGGCGTGATGGAACGGGGAGGTGTGCCACAGTAATTGCCGATTAATGCTGCATGACTGTCCGCATTGGGACCGATAACTGCGACACGTTTATGGTCATTAAGGGAGAGGGGAAGAGTACCGTCATTATGCAATAGTACACAGCTCTCCACAGCAGCCTGATAAGCCAGTTTCCGGTGTTTTTTGCAGCCTACAACACTGTAGGGAATTTCGTCGAGAGAACTGTGATCGAAGAGCCCTAACAGGTAGCGTGTCGTGAAGAGACGAACCGCACTGCGCCGGATCTGTTCTTCAGTGACCTTGCCCTGCTTGTAGGAATGCATAATATATTCATAGGTACATCCGCAGTTAAGATCGCAGCCTTTTTCCAAAGCCAGTGCCGCGGAATCCTCCGGAAGAGAGGTTACATGATGCCCCTCATGGAAATCTCTGATTGCCCAGCAGTCGGAGACAAAGTGACCTTTAAACTGCCATTTGCCGCGAAGCACTTCTTCCATAAAATAGGAGTGTGCACAGCAGGGTTCACCGTTGGTACGATTATAGGACCCCATAACTGCTTCAACATCTGCTTCTTTTACGGAAGCCTCAAAAGCGGGAAGATAAGTTTCCCACAGATCCTTCTTCGTAGCTTTTGCATCAAAACTGTGACGCAATGCCTCAGGACCGGAATGTACAGCAAGATGCTTGGCACATGCAGCGGAAATCATATATCCATCCTGCTTTTTTTGTAATCCTTTGATAAAGGCACAGCCCAGAACGGATGTCAGGAAAGGATCTTCTCCGTAAGTTTCCTGACCTCTTCCCCAGCGCGGATCACGGAAAATGTTAATATTGGGAGACCACAGGGTCACACCTTTATAGCGGGTACGGTCGCCATGTCTTGAATAAGCATTGTATTTGGCTCTTGCTTCCAGGGCAATGCTTTCCGCAATAGTCTGCAGCAACGAAGGGTCAAAAGTTGCACCCAAAGCAATCGCCTGCGGATAGCAGGTCGCAACACCGGCACGTGCAACCCCATGAAGTGCTTCGTTCCACCAGTTATATTCGGGAATACCCAGGCGGTCTATTGCAGGGGAATCAAATCTCAGCTGGGAGGCAGCTTCTTCCACAGTCATCTGCGACACCAGTATTTCAGCTTGTTTTCGTGCTTCAGCTCGTTCCATAATAAACCTCTTTTCTTGAATGTCTCCGGCAGGAGCTAAGCTGTATCAGTACCGGAGCTTGTGATGCGTTTGAGATGTCTGTGCATCTCTGATAAGTCTATTGTACGGAAGGGAGAACAATTCTGCGCGACAAAAAGATGCTAAAATATAGACAAAAATTGCACTTTTTAATAAAATCTATAGAAATAAAAAAAAAAGTATGATATGACGGAATCAGAAAACAGATACAGCGTCTTGTGTGACTGGAGATAAGAATGAAAAGTGCAAAACCTTTTTACGAAAACAGAAGTAAAATATATGATTGCCATATATGGTGGCACCCTAACTTTCCACATCATCTGCATAAAGAATTAGAATTTGTCTATAGTACGGAAGGCTATATGGACGCTGTGATCGCCGGAAGGGAATATCATATAGGTCCGGGGGATGGGCTGGTTATTTATCCGAATCAGATACACTCTTTTGAATCGGAAGGAGAAGTAGGTCTTCTGATGGTGTTGGCGGATATGGAGCAGATTGGTGGATTTCAAAAGGAATTTCTTCATTATGAACCGGTTTCCGCTATGTTTAACAGGAAGCAGTTAAGCAGATATGGTCAGGACCTGCTGGATATCCTTGGAGAGATGGGAAGAAATAAGGATGAAAAAAGACCATGGCAGCTGGACAAGGGAGTATGGACCGCACTGCTTGCAGATATTCAGGCGAATATCCCGATGAAGAAAAAGGAAAAGCTGTCCGATCTGCGGACAGCCCAGAAACTGTTTCAATATATTAATGAAAATATTACAAGTGAACTGCGTGCAAAAGAAGTGGCGAATAAACTTGGAATCAGTCCGTATTATCTTTCACACATTTTTGCAGATCAGCTGAAAATATCATTTCCGGCATATGTTGCAAGACAACGTCTGATTCTGGCATGCAATCTGTTGCTGTCAACGGATAAAACGATTACGGAGATCAGTTATGAGTGCGGTTTTTCTAATATGAGAGCTTTTCACCGAAGCTTTCAGAAACGGTATGAATGTACTCCATCAGAATGGAGAAGTGCGGCTCTCGAAGGAGAGAACCAGCAGATACTCCATCAATTATGGAATGCAGATAAAATAATAAGTGAGGAGAAAAACAATGAAGAGACAAGTGTATAACCCCTACCTGCCAAGCTACGAATACATTCCCGACGGGGAACCGAGAGTGTTCGGAGACAGACTCTATATTTATGGAAGTCATGACCGTTTCGGCGGGAGCTTTTACTGTGAGAACGACTATGTGTGCTGGTCGGCACCGCTGTCCGATCTGTCGGACTGGCGCTGTGATGGTGTGATTTTCTGCCCATCGGATCATCCAATGGATGAAGTACATAAAAAGGCGGAGAAAAACGGACGTTACTATCTGTTTGCACCGGATGTGATCCGGGGCAGGGACGGCAGATACTACCTATATTATTCCATTGCGGACTCCTCTATTATCTCTGTGGCAGTCTGTGACACCCCGGCGGGGCATTATACCTATTTAGGGGATGTGGTCTATCCGGATGGAACTATCCTCGGGGAAGCGGCAGGGGAATATTTTCAGTTTGATCCCAGTATTTTCATCGATGATGACGGAAGAATATTTCTGTACTCCGGATTCTGTCCCACGAACCGTGAGGTAGATGCCGCAGGAAGATTATTTGCAGGCTGTCATATGTATGAACTGGAGCAGGATATGCTGACAGTGCGCAGAGGCCCGCTTCTCATCATCTCCCGCGATACACCGGTATCGGAAGGCGCAGTGTATTTTGAAGCACCTTCCATGCGGAAAATAGGAAATCGATACTATCTGGTATATTCTGTGAGAAACACCGGCTTATATTATTTTATCAGTGACAGACCGGACGGAGATTTTGTATTCGGCGGACGGATTCATTCCACATCGGATGTGGGAATCAACGGTTATTCTGAGGAGGAGCCCTGTTATGTGATGGGCAATACCCACGGCGGACTGGTGGAATTAAACGGCAGATATTATATTTTTGACCACAGACATACGAACCACAGTTCCTCCTGCAGACAGGGCGTGGCAGAGCCGGTGACCATCGATACGCAGGGGCGGATCGCCCAGGCGGAGGTTACCAGCTGCGGACTGAACGGCGGCTGGCTTGTAGGAAAAGGGACTTATCCTGCGTACATCGCCTGCGTATTATATTATGAAAAAACAGTGGCAAAAGAGGACCGAACCGCCTGCATCACCCAGGACGGGGAGGACAGAGAATGCCTGCCGGGACAGTATATCCGCGGAATCAGTAACGGCTGTGTTGTGGGATACCGCTATTTTGAAGGACAGGCGCTGCAAAGCATCCGGTTGAAAGTGCGTGGCAGGGCGGAGGGAACAATGTATGTGACCTGCCACGAAGAGGGCGGTAAGACACAGGAACCCCGGGAAAATGCCGTAGGAAGCTGTATCTGCAGCATAGATACGAATGACTGGGAGACGCTTACGATTCCGGTGCAGATTCCGGCAGGAGTGTATCCGCTGTATTTCAGATTCCTCGGCGAGGGCTGTTTTGATCTGTTGGAATTTACCCTGGAGTAAAATATTTCCTTTTCTCTGTCTGTGAAGTGTAGTATACTGTCTGTGGACAAAAGGACAGAACAATGAGAATCGATCGTGAAAGGCGGTAAGTATATGACAGCGGAGATCATCTGTGTAGGTACCGAAATATTACTGGGGAACATTTTGAATACCAATGCGGCATATCTAGCGGAAAAGCTGGCGGGAGCCGGGCTGGACTGCTACTACCAGACGGTGGTGGGAGATAATGCGGAGAGACTGGCAGGCGTATTAAAATGCGCTATGGAGCGTTCGGATGTGATCCTGTTATCCGGCGGACTGGGACCCACGGAAGATGATCTGACCAAGGAGACCGTGGCAAAAGTCTGCGGAAAAAATTTATCTGTGGATGATCACAGCATGGAGCGTATCGCAGAATTTTTTGCCGTAAGAGACATACAGCCCACGGAAAACAACTGGAAACAGGCGATGGTACCCGAAGGGGCGAAGGTTCTGGACAATGATAACGGAACCGCACCGGGGATTATTCTGGAGACAGAGAAAAACCGCATCGTATTATTACCGGGCCCCCCTGCGGAGCTGATTCCTATGTTCGAACAGCAGGTATTCCCTTATCTGGAGGGACTGACGCCCGGAATTATCTGCTCACAGACCGTGAAGATCTGCGGTGTGCCGGAGAGCCAGGTGGAGGATACCCTGAAGGATCTGATCGACGGACAGACCAATCCGACCATAGCCACCTATGCCAAGACCGGCGAAGTACATATCCGGGTGACTGCTTCCGGAGAAAATGCCAAGGCAGCCGGAAAAGCCATCAAGCCCGTAGTGAAGGAATTAAAATCCCGTTTCGGAGCGGATATCTACAGTACCAAAGGGGAGACGACTCTGGAAACGGCGGTGGCGGAACTGCTGCTTGCCAACGATCTGACGGTGACTACCGCAGAGTCCTGCACCGGCGGTATGATCGCAGCAAGGATCATCAATGTGCCCGGAGTATCGGAATGCTATAAGGCGGGACTGGTAACTTATTCAAACAAAGCCAAGAGAAAATTCTTAGGCGTGCGTAAGAGTACACTGGATAAATACGGTGCTGTCAGCAGCAAAACCGCCGGTGAGATGGCAAAGGGAGCGGCGATGCTGATGAAGTCGGATGTGGCAGTGGCTGTGACCGGCATTGCGGGTCCGGACGGCGGAACCGAGGAAAAGCCGGTAGGACTGGTATACATCGGATGCAGCGTGAAGGGCGAGCTTACGGTGAAGGAGTATCATTTCTCCGGAACCCGCAGCCAGATCAGAGAGGCCACCACCTCCGCAGCGCTGATTCTCATGCGCAGCTGTATTCTGAAATACTTCAGTAAGGTCACTTTTGGTAAAAAGTAACAAAAAAATAATTTGTGAGATACCCTCAAAATCAGAGGGGTAAAAATTGTAGATAGTGCCGAAAAAAAAGAAATGTATCATGCGTCCTTGCGGGAAGCGGGGATGTGTGGTACATTCTTTTTGTATCTTTTTTAGCTCTTTTTATCTCTGATCATCGACAGTTCAGGCATTCGCCAAAATATCAGACGATTATCGGAAAAAAATAAGGGGGAATGCAAATGAGAGAGTTTTAATGGACACAAAGCGTGCATAATAAAAATAGACATTGACAAACACGAACAAATGTTTTATTCTAAATAAAAAGCAGAACATTTGTTCCTTGAATGAAAAGGAGACCAACATGGAAAAAGACGATAAGCTTAAAGCATTGGATGCGGCACTGAGCCAGATCGAGAAGCAGTACGGAAAGGGCGCGGTAATGAAGCTGGGAGATCCCACAGCACAGATGAATGTGGAGAC
>CAVGMD010000032.1:0-28098 GCA_963630275.1 Bacteroidaceae bacterium
AGAGCATCTGCCTTACAAGCAGAGGGTCATAGGTTCGAGCCCTATAGGTTCCATTCCAACTTCGGTTGGTCATATGGCGAGATAGCTCAGTTGGCTAGAGCATGCGGTTCATACCCGCAGTGTCGAGGGTTCGAATCCCCCTCTCGCTATTTAAAAACGAGAATAGAATGTTCTCGTTTTTTATTGCATTTTATTGCGTTTATAGCGTTGAAGAAATCGCTTGTTTTTTCAATGCTTCCATGCTATACTACGAAATGTTGTTGAGATTTGATGGAAGAAATCAGAAGCGCATCGCAATGATTTCTTTTTTTGTGCAACAATTCAGAACTAGGGTGATTTTCGTAAAGATGCGATTTCGCGCATACAGTTTTGATTGTTGAAGCTAATTTAAAGGAGTATTTTGTGAGTTATTTTTTGAAAAATGAAGAAGTGAACGAAGAGGTTGAAGAAGTAAAGGAGCAGGACGGTATCGCATCGATTGAGCCGTTGTTAGATAATCGTATTGTCCGTGCAATCAGGGAGATGGGGTTCGAGAAGCTGTCTCCGATCCAGGAGCAGGCGATTCCCTATTTATTACAGGGTGAGGACATCATCGGACAGGCGCAGACCGGTACAGGCAAGACTGCTGCATTCGGCATTCCAGCGATCCAGCACATCAATCCGGATGTGAAAAAGTTGCAGACCATCATCTTGTGTCCTACCAGAGAACTGGCGATCCAGGCAGCGGAAGAACTGCGGAAAATCGCAAAATATATGCACGGCATCAAAGTGCTGCCGGTCTACGGCGGACAGGATATCAGCCGCCAAATCGCGGGACTGCGGGGCGTGCAGATCATTGTGGGGACCCCGGGACGTGTCATGGATCACATGCGCAGACATACCATCAAGCTGGATCTGGTGAACATGGTGGTACTGGATGAAGCGGATGAGATGTTGAACATGGGCTTCCGTGAGGATATGGAGCTGATCCTTGGTCAGATCCCCGGAGAGCATCAGACGGCACTGTTTTCCGCAACTATGCCGAAGCCAATCTTGGAGATCACAGACCGTTTCCAGAACGATGCAAAATTAGTAAAGGTGGCAGCGCAGGAACTGACCATTCCTCTGGTATCCCAGAAGTTCTACCGCGTGAAAAATCAGGACAAGGACGCTGCCTGCGTAAGACTGTTAGAGTATTATCAGCCGAAGCTGACCCTGATCTTCTGTAATACGAAGAAAAAGGTGGATGAACTGTCAGATCTGTTAAAAGAGCAGGGATTCCAGGCGGAAGGACTGCATGGAGATCTGTCCCAGGCGCAGCGTGACGCAGTTATGAAGCGTTTCCGCAACGGCGGAACCAGTATCCTGATTGCTACGGATGTGGCAGCCAGAGGTATCGATGTGGATGATGTGGAAGCTGTCATCAATTACGATATTCCCCAGGATATCGAGTATTATGTACACCGTATCGGCAGAACCGGTCGTGCCGGCAGAAAGGGCCGATCCTTTACTTTTGCCAACTGCAGGGAGATCTACAAGATCCGTGAGATCGAGAGAGTCTGCCATACCACCATCACGGAGAAAAAGCTTCCCGGAGCTGCGAAGGTACTGAAGGCGAAGGCGGACAAGTATCTGAATAAAGCATGGGAACTGCATGAACACGAAGATATCGAGCTGATGAAGAGCTTTTTGCAGCGGAAAATGGAAGAGGAAGGCTGTGATGCACTGGAGCTGGCAGCAGCCATGTTAAAATATCAGGTCGGTGACAAGGGCGAGGAGATCGCCGCAGACGAATATACAAAGCGTGGTAATCGCTTCGGGGACAGAGGTCAATCCGGCAGGGGCGATGGTGAAGGCCGTGGCTTCGGCAGAGGAGACGGCAGACGGAAGTTCAGCCGTGAAGACGGGGAACGCAGAAGATTCGGTCGCGGTGACAGAGAACGCAGAGAGGATGGCAGCACCGGTTCCGGCGAGGGCAGAAGACGCCGCAGAAGCGACAGTCGCGAAGACGGAAGAAAATGGAACGACCGTGACAGGAAAAACGCAGACCGTAAGCCCTCCGCAGAGAGAGCAGAGCGAGAAGCAAAAAAACGAAAGAAGCGGGAAGAGCCGGGCATCGGCAACAGTTTCCCAAAAAGAAAAAGATCTTAATCTAATGAGAAAACTTATAGATTTGCCGCAAAAGCCGCAGTTGTGCTTTTGCGGCAAATCGTGTATAGTTAGGGAAGAATGCATAGGCAATCAACAGAAAGGTCTGCGGTATGAAAACACTGAAAAAACAGATACCATATATTTTGCTAGGAGCGACGCTTTTGCTCCTGCTTGGTTTAAATATTATCAGTCAGGATCACTGGCTGGATTCCGATATGGCGGCGGAGATGATCTTTTCCCGGATCCTTTCCGAAGAGCATCACATTTTTTCCACGACAAACTGGTATTATTCCACGGAATTCCGCGTGTTGTATACCCAGCTGATTATGGGACCGCTGTTTCGCATCTGCAGTAACTGGCATGTGATCCGGACGATCACGAATCTGGTATTTTACGGGCTGATGCTGGCTTCCTATTATTATTTTATGAAGCCGTTAAAGGTATCCCGCGGACTTACGGTGTTAAGCTCCTGCCTGCTGCTGTTGCCTTTTTCCGAGACCATGATGACACATATGCAGATGGGCAATACCTACATGTCCCATGTGATCCTGGTGCTGTGGTTCTTCGGTATGTATCTGAGGTTAAGCGACGGAACGTATAGTGCAAAACGTAAGGTCAGTCTGTGGATATTTTATGTGTTATTAGCTATTGTCTGTGGAATGTCCGGCGTGCGTTACCTGTTGGCATTGCAGTGTCCCCTGGTACTGACTTCCTTTTTCTATCTGTTGGGCGGAGAGGAATTTCAGAGTTTCCGCGGAGAGATGACAAAGGAGCATTTCCGCGCTCTGCTTCCTACGGACAGGATGCGGTATTTCTTCTACAGCCTGGTGGGAGCGTTTTTCGCGGTAGCGGGCTATGGCATTAATGTAGTATTCATCAGCCACAAATACGTATTCCAGACCTATGGCACTACGAATTTCATCGCACTGTATCACGGTGTGTTATTCGACCGGATCCAGAATGCGGTGGGGTGTCTTTTGATGCTTTTTGGCTATATTCCGGATAAGGGATTTTTATCCCTGCGGGGTGTTGTGACCATGGCAGCTTTCGTGATGCTGGGCATCTACGGATACGTTACGGTGAAAAGCGGGAAAATGCAGCGCGTCACGGGATTTCGCAGCCTGATCACACTGTTTTTAAAGGTCAGCTTCGTACTGAATTTATTTGTTTTCATTTTCACCACCAGTACCATGGTGCCGCGGTATTATATTACAATCTTTATTTTCGTGCTGCCGGTATTGTGTTTTTATCTGGAAGAGGAGAAAATGCCCTTTGATCGTTTGGCAGTGACGGCACTGCTTACCGTATGCCTGATCCTCGGAACGGGGAAAACGGTGATGTCTTTCCTGTCGGTGGACAAAAATGAGGCGAAGCGTCCCGTGGCGCAGTTCCTTGCGGAGAACGGGTATGATTTCGGCTTTGCTACTTATAATAATGCCAATATCATCACGGAGCTTACGAACGGTGAAGTGGAGATCGGCAACATCGGAGATCCCGAACATCTGGAGTATTTCAAGTGGTCTTCTCCCATGAAATATTATGAGGAGGGGTATCATGCCGGGGAGACGTTCCTACTGCTGACGGCGGAGGAGTGCGCGGAATATGCAAAGACACCGGCATTAAAGCAGGGCGAAAAGGTATATGAGGACAGCAGTTATACAGTCTATGTATTCGACAGCACGGAGGATCTGATGAATTGTGCTGTGGCGAGACAATAATGACAGAGATTTCGTATATTGCGGACGACATTGGCACCCGGCGCCGTCTGGATTTGAACACAGAGGTCGGGGGAATAACGTCTGCGGAAAGGTTGTAAGTATGAGAATCGGAATGGGATATGATGTACACCGTCTGGTGGAGGGAAGAGACCTCATCATCGGCGGCGTGAAAATACCTTATGAAAAGGGCCTTTTGGGACATTCGGATGCGGATGTCCTGCTCCATGCGATCATGGATGCACTGTTGGGAGCAGCGGCGCTGGGAGACATCGGGAAACATTTCCCGGATACGGATCCCGCGTACAAGGGCATTTCTTCCATAAAATTATTGGAAAAAGTGGGAGAACTGCTGGAAGAGAATCATGTATTTATCGAAAATATCGATGCGACGATCATTGCGCAGGCACCGAAGATGCGACCCCATATCGATACCATGCGGGAAAATATCGCGAAGGCATTATTGATCGATATCGGACAGGTCAATGTGAAGGCCACCACGGAGGAAGGACTGGGATTCACCGGCAGCGGAGAGGGAATCTCCTCTCAGGCAATCTGTCTGGTGACCACACCTTTTGATCTTACGGCACAGGCAGTGCAGGGTGGCTGCGGAAGCTGCAGCGGATGCCCTAAGAGCCGATAATTTCAGGAAAATAAGAACTTGGCAAATGGGTCGATAAGATATAGACTTTAATTAGAAACAAGGTCTGTATACTATCGACCTTTTATAGTGCGGGAAAAGAAGTAAACAAACAAGAAGGATACAAGGAGGAGTGGGAATGTATCAGATGACGGAGACGGAATACAAATTTGCAGAGCTGATCTGGGAGGAGGAACCCATCGGTTCCGGCGGTTGTGCTGTCCGGTATTTCCGCAGACACAGATCAGCCTGATTCCACAGCGGCTTGTAACGGAACAGACGTTGAGCGCGCCTCTGACGGTGCCCGGAGATACCATACAGAATGAGGAAATTGCCGGAGAAAAAGTTACTTTGGAAAATCCGACCGCGGAAGCGATACAGATCTCAGGCGAGGCAGTACAGAACGCTGGAGATGATCGTAGTCCGGCAGAGGCACTTTCGCAGGGTATATCTGCAACCATCGACGCAACCCCGGAAATGTTTGCAACTCACAGTACACAGACCCTGAAAACACTGTCCGGTATGGTGCTGCCGTATCTGTGGACCCTTGGATTCTGCGGGTTCGCCGGGGATAGCAGAAAAGTAGTGTTGTGCCATGAGAGGGTGCATTTGCAGAGGAGAGACTATCTGATCAAACCTGCAGCGCTTTTTATCTGCTGTGTGCATTGGTTTAATCCCCTGGTGTGGCTGCATTTTACCTGATGAATATGGACTGTGAGATGTCCTGTGATGAAAAAGTGGTAAAGCTGTCGCAGGTAATGTTTGAGACACGCTCCGATTTCTCGGAATTTTATTCCCCGAACGGATCGAGAGTACCCATTCCTTTGCACAGGAGAAGGGATGGTATGTCAATCATTGGAAGCCTGCAGGCGGACATCCGCAGGTGCTGGATTACAAACGATGGGATCTATGTATGGAGGAAAACAGCTGCTGCGCCGGATGGACAGTGGGTACTTCCGGAAGAAGATTGACTCCGGGGTTGACAAAACTCGCATTTTTGCATATCTTATTTAATAGGAATTATCATATATTCGGTAAAGGCATGGAGCAGGAAAAGTACTTTTCGGTGGGACGCCAGAGAGAAGCCGCAGATAGCTGGGAGCGGTTTTCGTCTGAGGAAAAGGAAGTGCGCCTGTGAGCTGATCCGGGGAACATTGACAGTAATCAGTATCCGGATCCGGTGAGCACCCGTTATGTGCACGGTGTTCTACACAGGGTGTAGAACGCCAGAGTGAAGGGCATTGACCCTTAAGTAGAGTGGAACCGCGGATAAATTCGTCTCTAAGAGAAGAGTTTGTTCGCGGTATTTTTTTCGAGGTGAGAACATGGGCATCATCAAAAATTTAAAAGAAGAAGTCCGTATTATCAAGGAACGTGATCCGGCGATTCATTCCTCCATGGAGGTTCTGCTGTATCCCAGTTTCAAGGTCATGATTCATTACAGACTGGCGCATAAGTTGTACGAGAACGGTCATTATTTTTGGGCGCGGTATATCTCCCAGCGGGGCGTGCGCAAGACCGGCATCGAGATCCATCCCGGTGCACAGATCGGCAAGGGATTTTTCATCGATCACGGCAATGGGGTCATCATCGGTGAGACCACCATCATCGGCGACAATGTGACAATGTATCAGGGAGTGACCCTGGGAGGTACCGGCAAGGAGCACGGCAAACGTCACCCCACCATCGGCAACAACGTCATGATCAGTGCGGGAGCGAAAGTCCTGGGATCCTTCACCATCGGAGATAATTCCAAGATCGGCGCCGGAAGCGTAGTCTTGAGCGAAGTGCCGCCCGGATCCACTGTCGTGGGTGTGCCGGGGCGCGTGGTAAAGCGTAACAACGCAAGCCTCCCCCAGGAGACCATGAACCAGACGGATCTCCCCGATCCGGTACGGGAGGATATCACGGTATTGCAGCGTGAGAATTCCGAACTGACCAACCGGGTACTGGAAATGGAAGATGAATTAAAGCAGCTGCGCAGGCTGGTGGTAATGAGCACCGGAGCGGAAGCGCAGATGAAAAAAGAAGATCAGAATTAGAATCAGTAGCCTGCAAATAAGAAGAGAGCAACCGTAATGAGATTGCTCTTTTTTGTGTACAGTTTTTTGTGAAAAAGGAAAAATTAGGATTCATGTATTGACAACAGAGGTCTCCGGTAGTATTATGTAAAAAACATACAAAACATATCAGATTACTAGGAATAGTAGGAAATGAATGCAGGAGGAGACAAGTTATGAAAAACAACATCTTAAAAAAGACAGTAGCAGTATTGACAGCAGGAACAATGGCGGTATCTCTTGCTGCATGTGGGAATGCGAATCAGAGCGCTGACGGCACCCAGGGCAATGCAGCCCAGGAGAGTGCAGTACAGAGTGACGCAGCCCAGGGCAGCGCGGCTTCAGACAATACGGAGAAGACCAAAATTATCGTAGCCACCACGGGAACCGGTCCCAGCCCCTTTATTTTCCAGGGAGATGATGGCAATCTGGATGGTTATGATATCGCGGTGATCAAGGAGATATTCTCCAGACTTCCCCAGTATGAGCTGGAGTTCCAGACGACAGAGTTCGCATCCATATTCACCGGAATCGATGCAGGATATTATCAGATGGGCGTGAATAACATTTCTTATAATAAGGAGAGAGGGGAAAAGTATTTATTCTCGGATGTGTACAGTGTCAGTACCTACGGTATTCTGGTAAGAGATGATAATACTGATATTCAGACACTGGATGATCTGCCGGGACATACCACAGAGACTTCCCCCACCAGCTACAATGCTTCCATGTATCAGGCATACAACGAAGCACATCCCGATGCACAGATCGAAGTATCTTATATCGAGGATTCCAACAATACACCGTTGAGCGTATCCGATGGCAAGATCGATTTTGAACTGTTTTCCAAGACCACACTGCAGTCCCAGGTAGCGGAATACGGACTGACCAATGTCAAGATCATCGACGTGCCTATTGAAGACTCCACCGCATTCATGGATAAATTAAGCGGTAACTTCTTCGTGGTATCGAAAGAGTATCCTCAGCTGGTGGAAGACATCAATACCGCATTTGAAGCAGCACTGGAGGAAGGCAAGATTTTGGAGATCTCCAAACAGTACCTGGGAGATGATGCTGACAACAATACGATCCTGAACAAAGAATATATCGAATTTGCAAAAGAGTACATTGCAAACGATCAGGCGGCAACCAACTAAACTGACATAAGACAAAGGGGCATAAGGCTATGCTGAACATATTTGATCCATCTGTAGTAATTGACGATATCGGTGTTTTGATCGGGTATATTCCCATTACGCTGGGGTTGACCGCAGCGGCGGGAATCGCGGGACTGATCCTGGGATTTTTGCTGGCGGTAATACGGACCCGCAGAATCCCGGTGTTACATCAGATTGCGGGAGTATTCATCTCCCTGATGCGCGGAACACCTATCCTGGTACAGTTATATGTAACCTATTTTGGTATTCCCATTTTAATTAAATATATCAACTACTATCAGAACAAAAATATTCAGATAGCCGAGATCCCGGCAATCCTTTACGCTATCGTAGCACTGGCACTGAACAATGCGGCATTCTGCTCGGTCATTATCCAGTCTTCCCTGGAAGCAGTGGATAAGGGTGAAATCGAGGCGGCAATTGCGCTGGGCATGACGGGACCTCAGAGAATGTTCCGGATCATTTTGCCGGAAGCGGCGGAGATCGCTCTGCCATCCCTTGGCAACCAGATCATAGGTCTGGTCAAGGGAACATCCCTGGCATTTACCTGCGGCGTCGTAGAGATGACCGCAGAGGGTAAACTATTGGGAGCCAGAGGCTACCGGTATTTTGAGGCATATGTGGCACTGGCGATTCTGTACTGGGTGATCACCATTGTGTTAGAACAGATCATCCGTTTGGTGATGAGCAGGGTACGGGTACCCGATGTGGTCGGCAAAGAAGGCAAAACGGCAGAAAAATCCCAGAAAAACAAAGGGGGTGTCCTGTAATGATCAGACTGGAAAACATAAGGAAATCCTTTGGAGACAACACAGTTCTCGACGGCATCAGCTTTGATATCGAAAAGGGCGATGTGGTGGCAATCATCGGACCCTCCGGCACCGGAAAATCCACGCTGTTACGCTGCATCAACATGTTAGAGATCCCCGATGAGGGAAAAATTGCCATCGATGATTTTGAACTAGATTATCAGAAAGTGAACCGCAAGGATCTGCTGGCACTTCGCAAGAAGACCACCATGGTGTTCCAAAGCTTTAACCTGTTCCGCAAGAAGACAGCACTGCAGAATGTTATGGAAGGCTTGACACAGGTACAGAAGCTGTCCCATGCGGAGGCGGAAGAGATCGCATTAAAACAGCTGGAAAAAGTAAAGATGCTGGAGCGTAAGGATTATTATCCGAAACATCTGTCCGGCGGACAACAGCAGCGTGTCGCCATCGCAAGGGCTATCGCCATGCAGCCGGAGCTGCTTCTGTTCGATGAACCCACCAGTGCCCTGGACCCGGAACTGGTAGGAGAAGTGCTGGAGACCATCCGGGAGATTGCTAAGGCAGGCAATACAATGTTGATTGTCTCCCATGAGATGAATTTCGTAAAAAATGTAGCGACCAAAGTGATCTTCATGGAGGGTGGCAAGATCGTGGAGATGGGTACACCGCAGCAGATCTTCGGAAATCCGAAAAACGAACGGACCAGGGATTTCCTGATCAAAAACAGTATTGTGATTCCGCCGGAGTTTTCGATTTAATGATTTTATATAAGAGACGGATCCTGGGAGAAAGACATGGAATATAAATATAACGCACTGGAGACCGCAAAAGCGGCAATGAGATTTATCAATACGAGGAAGAGACAGGCACTGGAAGGTATCTATTTTTCCTTAGAGGACGGCGAGACGGGACATGCATCCTATTACGACGAGATCTGTCTGTATGCGGGAGCATCCGGAATCCTCTGTTTTCTGTTAGGACTTTATGATGCTACCGCGGAAACGGAGTACCTGGAGGAGGCAAAAGAAGTTGCAGCGTATCTACAATATCGTTGGAATCATCAGAGAACCTTAAAAAGAAACTTTTCTCAGTATGCTTTTTCCAGCGGCTGGAGCGGCGCCGGATTCGCACTGTTACAGCTGTATCAGGTGACCGGAGAGCAGACTTATGCAGATACAGTGAATTCCATCGTGGAACAGGCAATCCGGGATGCAAAGCCGGCAGCGTCCGGGGAGGGCTATGAATGGTCTACTTTCCAGGGAATCGTTGGCAATGCGGGGACCGTATTGTTTATATTAAAAGTGGCGGAAGTTCTGCAGAATAAGAAATTCCGGGATTTTGCACTGGACGCCGGGCAGACTTTTTTACATCAGGGAAGATCTATGGGAGATGGCAAAATCGTCTACCAGGGTGTGGATCCTGTATACTTTGGCGCCGGGAAAGATTACATCGATCCGAATTTCCCCATGGGAACCGGCGGAATTGCTTTTGCACTGCTGAAATTGTATGAAACAAGCGGCGACAAGCGGTTCTTAAATGCCGTGACGGGTGTCACGGAATATATGGATACGGCGGCAGTGAAGATGAAAGCCGGAAAACTGTTGCCCCACGGACTGCCGGACAGAGGAGACCTGTTCTATGCGGGATATTGTCACGGACCGGCGGGAACCAACCGTTTCTTTTACCAGCTGTATCAGATGACCGGTGAGGAAAAATACAAAAAAGAGATCGAAGATCTGACAGACGGAATGGAATCTCTGGGAGTTCCGACGAAGCAGAGTGCCGGTTACTGGAATGTACTCAATATTTGCTGCGGTACCGCGGGTATTCTCAATATGTATCTGGGACTCTGGGCAGCTTTCGGAGAAGACAGATATTATGAAAAGGCGTCAGAATGCGGGAAGATCCTGTTAGACCGGGCAATCTACGAAGAGACAGACGAGGGACTGACTGCAACATGGCAGTTCGCATTAGACCGTGTGGCACCGGATGTGCTGACCACACCCATCGGATTTTTAGACGGTGCTGCGGGCATCGGCGCAATGCTGTTGCAGATGCACGGTGCCGAGAACGATAATTTCAAGGCGATGAGAGCAATTGATGATCCATTTCCAACGAAAAGGAGATAAAGATACATGGAACGGAAGCTGATCAAAAATGCCACGGTGTTTGACGGAAAAAGCAGCAGATTACAGGAACGTGCCAATATTGTCATTGAAGGAAATCTGATAAAAGAAATCTACGTGGGAGAGATCTCGGAAGAGGGATTTGCTGAGATCTATGATGCAAAGGATCATTTTGTGATGCCGGGACTGACGGATGCCCATGTGCATGTCTCCCATAATGTGCCCATCGGAAGTGAGGAGCAGCGGATCGATGACATGGCGGTGCGCAGTGTGCGTTATGCATACGATATGCTGATGCGTGGATTTACCACCCTGCGGGATGCCGGCGGTGTCACAGTGGGATTGAAACGCAATATTGATAACGGCTACCTGGACGGTCCCAGGATTTTCCCTTCCAACGCCTATATTTCCCAGACCTGCGGACACGGCGACTGCAGAAAAAGCCGGGCGGAGACCAGACTGCCGGATGGCAATTTCCTCAATGCCACTCTGCAGTATCGGGCAAACTATATCGCAGACGGACCGGCGGAGATGCTGCAGGCAGTGAGAGAGCAGCTATTCTTAGGTGCTTCCCAGATCAAACTGATGGCGGGTGGCGGTATCAGCAGCAGATACGATCCTTTGGATACGGTGCAGTTCACTTACGAAGAGATGAAGGCAGCCGTAGACGCGGCGGAAGATTACGGAACCTATGTCATGGCGCATCTCTATACCCCGAAAGCCATGCAGCGTGCGGCAAAAGCGGGAATCAAAAGCTTCGAGCATGCCACCATGATGGATGACGAGACCGGACGTATCATCAGAGACCTTGGAATCTGGGTGATGCCGGGACCCCAGTCCCAGCGCCCCGTGACATCCCACGGACCTCAGCCGGATCATGTGATCCGCAAGGCAGAGCGTGTGAAAGCAGGCTGTGAGATCGCCACAGAGGTGATCAACAAGTATGACCTGCCCATCGTGTTCGGCACAGACTCCTTCGGCGATCCACATTTCGCGGAGGAACATCAGCTGGAGGATTTTCAGTATTTTAAGAGACGCTTCGGAAGCTTCAAAGGTCTTGTGGCAGCCACCGGCAATGCCCATGAGCTTTTCAAACTTTCCACCTACCAGAATCCATACCCGGAAGGGAAAATCGGTGTGCTGGAGGCAGGTTCCTTTGCCGATATCCTGATCGTAAACGGCAACCCCGCAGAGGACCTGGATGTGCTGTCAGTGCAGGACAATATGCTGTTTATTATGAAAAATGCAAAAGTATATAAAAACAGGCTTTGACTAAAACAGCGGCGTGATTGCCGCTGTTTTTGGCTGAATTCACAGATTGAATCTTAAAAAAAAGTATGTTATGATATAGGGCAGAACTGAAAACGCGGAAATTACGGAGGTTTTGCATAGAATGGAACAGTACAAGCAGGAATTTATTGAGTTCATGGTGGATTGTAAGGCATTGAAATTCGGAGAGTTTACCTTAAAGAGCGGTAGAAAGTCTCCTTTCTTTATGAATGCAGGTGCGTATGTCACCGGTTCTCAGCTGATGAAGCTGGGTGAGAGCTATGCCAAGGCAATTCATGATACTTACGGCGATGATTTCGATGTATTGTTCGGACCGGCATATAAGGGAATTCCCATCAGTGTCGTAACCGCTGTGGCTTACAGCAAATTATACGGCAAAGAGGTTCGTTACTGTTCCGACCGTAAGGAGGAGAAGGATCACGGCGCAGATAAGGGAAGCTTCTTAGGAAGTTCCTTAAAAGACGGCGACAGAGTTATCATGATCGAGGATGTTACCACTTCCGGTAAGTCCATGGAAGAGACCGTTCCCAAGGTAAGAGGAGCCGCTAACGTAGAGATCGTTGGTCTGATGGTATCCCTGAACCGTATGGAGAAGGGACTGGGCGGCAAAGTCAGCGCACTGGAAGAGATCAAGGAAAAGTACGGCTTCGATGCACATGCCATCGTGACCATGCAGGATGTTATCGATCATCTGTACAACAGACCTTACAAGGGAGAAGTATACATCGACGATACCCTGAAGAAGGCAATTGATGAATATTACGCCGTATACGGTGCTTAAGTAAGTGGGAAGTAAGAAGACAGGAGGATTCCATGGAAGAGAAAATCTATAAGATCATGCGTGGAGCAGGTGCATTGAATATCGTATTGGGAGTAATCTCCCTGGTAGTCGGAATTGCGGCAGGAGTACTGCTGATTATCAGCGGCGGCAAGCTTGTCTCCGGCAAATCCCGCATCCTGTTCTGAGGACAAAAGAGAAGAAAGGCGCCGTCTGGGCGCACAGATTGGGCATTTCCACATAGGAAGTGCCCTTTTCGGGTTCCATAGGAGATTAGTATGCGAAAAAAAAATTACATTTTTACAAATAAAAAGCACTCCGATAAAGCGATCATGTCAACGATCCTGGGAGTGATCAGTCTGGTATCCTTGGGGATCGTGACCTATCTGTCTTACAGCGGAGGCGGTGTCATGCACGGTGGATACGGTGTCACGGGGGTACTGGCAACGGTCTATTCCCTGATCGGACTGATCCTGGGGATACTGACACTGAAGGACAAGGATATCTACCGCCTGTTTCCGGTGCTGGGTACGATACTGAACGTAGTTGCACTGGGGGGAGTCAGCTTTCTGCTGTATCTGGGAAGCCGGCTGTAACTGTAAAATGAAAAATAAGGAGTAAACGAATAGAATGGAAAATATGGAAGAAAAAGAACTCTTGCTGGAGCGCCTGGAACTGGCACTTCTCCGGATCCGGGAGATCCCCGGGGAGGACTGGCAGGAGGAAGATCTGCAGCACTGGAAGGAATATTTTACGACGGTGGCAAAGTTTTTGCTGCTTATCGAGGATACCAGACAGTTCCTGGAGCAGGGGGGGCTTGCGACTGCTTCTCTGAAAGAATTACAGCAGCGCAACCATACTCTGTATGAAGATATTTTACCGGAAAATTATAAGAACAGTTTTGCCAATCCGGCGTATGCTGTGAAGATGCTGGGCGAAGAATTCGGCGCTCTGGCAGCTTTTTTGTACACCGAGATGCGCAGCTTGATCGGATTTACCTACGAGGGCAGACTTTCGGAGCTGGTGATCCGCATGGAACTGTTTTCCGAAGTGTATGCGGCATTTGTCTACGAGGAGCAGGAGAACCACAGACTGCCTTCCTACGCTTCCGTTCGCGAGATCCTCTACTGGTTCGTCAGCGATTATGCTGACGTGGCAGCGGAAGAGCGGGTACGTGAGCTGGTATGTCCGGAGAACAATTTTGCGGCGGCAATTCTTCGTACCGCAGACCTCACAGATCTGCGCTATCTGTATGCTTACGGTGAATATGTGGGCGAAAATGAACTGAAAATGGCGGAATTTATGAATTCCCTGCCGGAAGAGACCATTCATACCATGGCGGATACTTACACGGAAGGGTATCGTATCGGCTTTGAAGTAACCGGCAAGGATCTGTCGAAGAAAGCGGTAGTGGATGTCCGTTATCAGCTGGGCTTTGAGCGCATGATGCGGAGAGCCCTGGAGAATTTTGAAAAAATGGGACTGCAGCCGGTGATCTATCGTGCAGCTGCCAGCATTTTGTACAATCCGTCCATTTACAAGAACGGCTTCTACAGCGTCAGCCCCAACAGACAGTATGAGTTCGATCATAAGGACGACAGAGCCCTGTTTTTGGATAAAATGTACTGCAGCCGGAAGCAGGAAGTCATGCATACTGCGTTTGAAAAATATAAAAAAGAGGCACGCGGCTATGCCGGTCCTGCAGTGGTAGAGACTTTCGGTGAGCGGGATTTTGAGCCAGTGAACAAACCGGAAAGCCTGAAAATGACGGATGAGCAGAGTGCGTTACTGGTGGAGCACCGCACCCAGATGGGACAGCTGCAGAGACAGTATATTATAGAAGAAGAGAGAAGCTTCACAATTATTGCATTCCCCATTCCGGAGGTGGGTGACTGCTTCGAGGAATTGTTCCGGGAGACCATCCGGATCAACACGTTGGATTATAAAAAATACCAGCGGATCCAGCAGACCATCATCGATGCCCTGGATCAGGCGGATCACTGTGAGATCAAAGGCGGTAACGGCAACCGCACAGCCCTTACGGTAAATCTTTGGAAGTTACAGGATCCTGCGAAGGAGACCATTTTTGAAAACTGCGTGGCAGATGTGAACATCCCCGTGGGAGAAGTATTTACCTCTCCAGTGCTGGAAGGGACGAACGGTGTGCTGCATGTGACCCGTGTATTCTTAAACGGACTGGAATATAAGGACCTGGAGATTACTTTCGAAAACGGTAAGATCAAAGATTATAACTGTACGAATTTTGCCACGGAGGAAGAGAATAAGGCATTCATTAAGGAAAACATTCTGTTCCGCCACAAGACCCTCCCCTTAGGAGAATTCGCCATCGGGACCAATACCACGGCCTATGTGGTTGCGAAAAAGCTTGGTGTGGAAGCCAAGATGCCGATTCTCATCGCAGAGAAGATGGGACCGCATTTTGCAGTGGGCGATACCTGCTATTCCCATGCGGAGGAAGTGAAGGTGTACAATCCCGACGGCAAGGAGATCGTGGCAAGAGACAATGAGGTGGCGGCGCTTCGCAGCGCGAACCCTTCCAAGGCTTATTTTAACTGCCACACAGACATCACCATCCCTTATGATGAACTGGCAGAACTGACGGCGGTGAAAAAGGATGGCGGGCGGATCGTTATCATAGAAAAAGGAAAATTCGTCCTTCCGGGAACGGAAGAACTGAACGAGCCGCTGCAGGAGCTGGCATAAAAACTATTGCATCATCAACAAGATTTTAGTACACTAGAATATATATGGATAAACATCGGTACAACCGATACATGAGGAGGACATTATGGCAAATACAGAGAATTGCCCTAAGGTTGGCATTGTAATGGGTAGTGATTCCGATATGCCTGTGATGGCGAAAGCCGCAGACATTCTGGAAGAATTGGGCATCCCTTATGAGATGACCGTGATCAGTGCTCACAGAGAGCCGGATGTATTTTTTGAGTATGCAAAAAGTGCGGAGGAAAAAGGCTTCAAGGTGATCATCGCCGGAGCCGGTATGGCAGCCCATCTGCCCGGTATGTGCGCCGCTATTTTCCCGATGCCCGTCATTGGTATTCCCATGCACACCACATCCCTGGGAGGCAGAGATTCTCTGTATTCCATCGTACAGATGCCCTCCGGCATCCCCGTTGCCACGGTAGCCATTAACGGCGGCGCCAATGCAGGGCTCCTGGCAGCCAAGATCCTGGCAACTTCCGACGCAGAACTTCTCGGAAAACTGAAAGCATACAGTGCAAAATTAAAGGAACAGGTAGAAGCCAAAGATGCAAAACTGCAGGAGATCGGCTATAAAGCATACCTGGAAGGCATGAAGAAGTAAGTTACACGATTCTAAGATAAAATATAATACAGCCCCTGCGGCGGAAATGAGGAGAAAATGGATTACAAGAAAGCTGGAGTAGACATCGAAGCAGGCTACAAGTCTGTAGAACTGATGAAGAAGTACGTGAAGGAGACCATGCGTCCCGAGGTAATGGGCGGCATCGGCGGTTTCTCCGGAGCATTTTCCTTAAGTGCCATCAAAGATATGGAGGATCCCGTACTACTGTCAGGAACCGATGGCGTAGGTACCAAGCTGAAGCTTGCCTTTTTAATGGACAAGCATGATACCATTGGTATCGATTGCGTAGCCATGTGTGTAAACGATGTGGCATGTGCAGGCGGCGAGCCTTTATTTTTCCTGGATTATATCGCATGCGGACGTAATATCCCCGAGAAGATCGCTACCATCGTAAAGGGTGTGGCAGAGGGCTGTAAGCAGTCTGACGCAGCACTGGTAGGCGGTGAGACCGCAGAGCATCCCGGACTGATGCCCGAGGATGAGTACGATCTGGCAGGATTTGCCGTAGGCGTGGTAGAGCGCAAGGACCTGATCACCGGCGAGAATATCAAGCCCGGTGATGTGCTGGTGGGAATCGCTTCCTCCGGTGTACATTCCAACGGTTTCTCCCTGGTGAGAAAAGTATTCGATATGACAAAAGAGAGCCTGGATACCTATTATGATGAACTGGGCAAGACTCTGGGTGAGGCACTGCTTGCTCCCACTAGAATCTACGTGAAGGCTATGAAGTCTGTGAAGAACGCAGGCGTTAAGGTAAAGGGCTGCAGCCATATCACCGGCGGTGGTTTCTATGAGAACATCCCCAGAATGCTTCCCGACGGTATCCGTGCCGTTGTGAAGAAGGACAGCTACGAAGTACCTGCCATCTTCAAACTGATGCAGAAAAAGGGCAATATCGCTGACGAGATGATGTACAACACCTACAACATGGGTCTGGGCATGGTACTGGCACTGGATCCCGCAGATGTGGACAAGGCAATGGAAGCTCTGAAGGCAGCGGGCGAGACCGCTTACGTGGTAGGTACCTGTGAAGCCGGTGAGAAGGGTGTGACCATATGTTAAGAGTAGTCGTACTGGTATCCGGTGGCGGCACGAATTTACAGGCAATCATTGATGCCATTGTCGCAGGGAAAGTAACCAACGCACAGATTGTGGGCGTCATCAGCAATAACAAGACGGTGAAGAGCTTAGAGCGAGCACGCAATGCCGGAATTCCCGCAGTATGTGTGTCTCCGAAGGATTACGAGAGCAGAGAGGTGTTCAACGATGCACTGCTTGCAAAGGTGAAGGAGTTCGCTCCGGACTTAATCGTACTGGCAGGGTTCCTTGTGAAGATCCCGGAGGCTATGGTGCATGAATACAGCAATCGTATCATTAACATTCATCCGTCCCTGATCCCCTCGTTCTGCGGGGTGGGATATTATGGACTCCATGTGCATGAAAAGGCACTGGAGCGTGGTGTGAAAGTCACCGGAGCTACCGTGCATTTTGTGAATGAAGGCATGGACGAAGGTCCTATCATTGCACAGAAGGCGGTAGCAGTGGAAGATGATGATACCCCGGAGATCTTACAGAGACGTGTCATGGAGCAGGCAGAGTGGCTGCTTCTGCCCCAGGCGATAGATGATATTGCCAACGGACGGATCTGTGTGACAGACGGTAAAGTAAAGCATACAAATAGCAAAAATTAAGGAAGGCAGAAGATATGGGTATGAAAGTATTGATCGTAGGTGGTGGCGGCAGAGAGCATGCCATTGCAACCTGTGTAGCAAAAAGTCCTAAAGTAGATAAGATCTATTGTGCTCCGGGCAATGCCGGAATCGGTCAGATCGCAGAATGTGTTCCCATCGGAGCCATGGAATTCGACAAGATCGTGGCATTTGCGAAGGAACAGGCGATTGACCTGACCATCGTAGGTATGGACGATCCTCTGGTAGGCGGACTGGTAGATGCGCTGGAGGCAGAGGACCTGCGAGCTTTCGGACCCCGTAAAAATGCAGCAATCCTGGAGGGCAGCAAGGCTTTTTCCAAGGATCTCATGAAGAAATATAACATTCCCACCGCGGCATATGAGAATTTTGACAATGCAGAGGATGCCATCAGGTACCTGAAGGAGCAGGCAAGCTTCCCCATCGTACTGAAGGCAGACGGCCTGGCACTGGGCAAGGGCGTATTGATCTGCAATACTTTAGAAGAAGCGCTGGCAGGCGTGGATGAGATCATGCTGGATAAAAAGTTCGGCGCAGCCGGCAACCGCATGGTCATCGAAGAGTTTATGACCGGAAGAGAAGTCAGTGTACTTTCCTTTGTAGACGGCAAGACGATCCGTATCATGACTTCCGCACAGGATCATAAGAGAGCGAAGGACGGTGATCAGGGCCTGAACACCGGTGGTATGGGAACCTTTTCTCCCAGCCCTTTCTATACTGAGGAAGTGGATGCATTCTGTAAGAAATACATCTATCAGGCTACCGTGGATGCCATGGCAGCGGAAGGCAGACCTTTCAAGGGAGTCATCTTCTTCGGACTGATGCTGACACCGAACGGTCCCAAGGTACTGGAATACAACGCCAGATTCGGTGACCCGGAGGCACAGGTGGTACTGCCCCGTATGAAGAACGATATCATTGAAGTGATGGAAGCCTGCGTGGACGGCACCCTGGATCAGATCGATCTGCAGTTTGAGGACAATGCAGCAGTATGTGTGGTTTTGGCAAGTGACGGATATCCCGTATCCTATGAGAAGGGATTTGTGATAAACGGTCTGGAGAACTTCGACGGAAAAGACGGTTATTATTGCTTCCATGCCGGAACAAAGCTTACGGACAAGGGAATCGTCACAAACGGCGGTCGTGTCCTGGGCGTAACGGCAAAAGGAGCTACCCTGAAGGAGGCCCGTGCCAACGCTTATGCGGCAACGGAATGGATCTCTTTCGAGAATAAATACATGCGTCATGACATTGGCAAGGCAATTGATGAAGCGTAGACATGTCAGGATACAAAAGGAGTTGCAGATGAAAAAGACAGTACAGAGAATAAGTAAATGCAAGGTGTTCTGGGGAATGCTTGCACTGATGCTTGTGTTGGGAGCAGGACTTTTCAGTGAAAATTTGGCAATTGTCAGCCATGCGGAGAGTGCAGCCAAGGTAACAGCCTCCAGCGCCAAGATTCGTAAGAGTGCGGATTCTTCCAGTGAAGTAATCGGCAGTGCAGCCAAGGATAAGACAATCTCCATCAAGAGTCAGACCAAGGGTGCAGACGGTTATACCTGGTATGAAGTATATGTGGATGCGAATACGCTGGGATATATTCGTTCCGATCTGGTAAGCATTACCGACGGATCTACTCCGCCGTCTTCTTCAGGCACAACCACTACGACTACTACAACTACAACGACTACGACCACAGCAACACCGGAGCCTGCCGTGAATGAGACCCCTGTGGAGGTTACTGCGGTGGAGCCTCTGAGCGCTACCGTAACCGGCGGACAGTCCGTACGTGTACGCAGCAATGCATCTACCACCAGCCAGATCGTGACTACCGCGGAGAACGGAATGGCACTGACCGTAACCGGTCAGGCTACCGGTACCGATGGCAAGACCTGGTATCAGGTAAGTTTCATATCCAATAGTATCGAGGTGACCGGATTTATTCGTTCCGATTATGTGGCATTGTCCGGAGAATTACAGGCACCTGTGGCGGAACAGCCCGCAGAGGAACAGCCTGTGGAAGAACAGCCCGAGGATACCCAGACCACATCCAAGGACTGGGATACCCAGTTACAGGGAGATGCCTGGTATCTGTTAGATATGGCAGGACAGAAGCAGTATAAGATCGAAGATCTGTTTAATTCCATAGATCAGATCACACAGATCAATGAACAGTTTGCCACAGATCAGAAGAAATTAAAGAGTCAGAAGGCAGTGATCATCGTACTGGTGATTCTGTTAGTACTTCTGGCAGCGGCAGTGACTCTGCTGATCTTCAAGATCAAAGATATGATGGATGCGGCAGATTTCTCCGATGCGGAGGAAAGCGTCCGCAGAAGAAGAGTGGACAGACCGAAGACCGGAAGACCCCAGGGAGGCAGACCGGCAGGACAGAGCGGCAGACCTCAGGGCTCACAGAGGGTAATGCATGAAGTAGGAGCAGAGAGAAGACCCGCAGGACAAGGACAGAGACCCGTGGCAGGACAGCAGGCAAGGCCCACAGGACAGGGTCAGAGACCTGTGGCAGGACAGCAGGTAAGACCCGCAGGACAGGGGCAGAGACCCGTGACAGGTCAGCAGACAAGACCCGCAGGACAGGGCCAGAGACCGGTAGCAGGACAGCAGGCAAGACCCGCAGGACAGAGTGCCAGACATGTGGCACCTCAGAGCCAGCGCCCCGCGGCACCCCAGGTAGACAGACCGGCAAGACCTGTACAGAAGGATGGCAATCAGGATCCCGGCTGGAAGTCCAAGAATTTCATGTCCGATGATGACGAGTTCGAATTCGAATTCCTCAACTGGGACGGTGACGAAGAACAATAAAAGCTGATTAAGCATAAAAGAGAACGGTATCTTACGAAAGTAGGATGCCGCTTTCTTTTTAAAATTTTGATAAACTTTCCGGGTCTGCGGTTGACAGTATCGCCTTCACTGTTATAATAGACGTATAACAATCTGTGACATGGGAAGGGAGTGATTTTGATGATAATAGAGATAGATTTCAACAGTGATGAAGCGCTCTATATGCAACTGCGCAATCAGATTATCATGGGAATTGCCACGTCACAATTTCATGAAGGAGATTCCCTGCCGAGTGTACGGCAGCTGGCGGATACCATCGGGATCAATATGCATACTGTAAATAAAGCATACACGGTCCTGAAGCAGGAAGGCTATGTCAAGGTAGACAGACGAAAGGGCGCAGTGATTGCTCTGGATGTGGACCGGATGCGTGCAGTGGATGAATTACGGAAGGAACTGCAGGTAATACTGGCTAAGAGCAGCTGTAAAAATATTTCCAGGCAGGAAGTACATGAACTGATTGATGAAATATATGAAGAATATGGAGGACTGAATTGATGCAGTCACAGTTTACGGATAAAGCGCAGAACGCGCTTGCCCAGGCAGGCAGATGTGCCAGAAGCCTGAAACAGGGCTATATCGGAACCGAACACATTCTGGTGGGACTTTTGAAGGAAGAGACCGGTGTAGCAGCCAAAGTATTAATGGATAACGGCGTGGAAATTGACCAGGTCATGGAGATGATCCGAGATCTGATCGCTTTTGAAAACGGTGTGGCAGTGAAGGATCGAGAAGGATATTCTCCCAGAGCTGCGAGAATCCTGGAGGAGGCGCACAGACAGGCAGCCCGTTTCGGACAGAAACAGACCGGCACGGAGCATCTGCTGCTGGCACTGATCAAAGAGGGCGAGAATGTGGCAGTGCGTCTGTTGAACACCCTTGGAGCCAATGTACAGAAAATTTATGTGGATACCCTGATTGCCATCGGACAGGATGGCAACCTGTATAAGGAAGATCTGGGCAAAAAGGGCGACCGCAAGGCAAAACAGTCTACCCTGGAACAATACAGCAGAGATCTGACGGCTCTGGCAAGAGAGGGCAAGTTGGATCCTGTCGTGGGCAGAGAAGAAGAGATCCGCAGAGTGGTACAGATCTTAAGCCGCCGCACGAAGAACAATCCCTGTCTCGTGGGAGAACCCGGTGTGGGTAAGACTGCCGTGGTAGAGGGACTTGCAGCCCGGATCGTGTCGGGAGATGTGCCTTTTACCGTACAGAATAAGAGAGTACTGACACTGGATCTGTCCGGAATGGTGGCAGGCAGTAAGTACCGCGGAGAGTTCGAGGAGCGGATCAAAAAGGTATTAAAAGAAGTAACGGACGACGGGAATATTATTTTATTCCTGGATGAACTCCATACGATCATCGGTGCCGGAGGGGCAGAGGGTGCCATTGATGCTTCCAACATCATGAAGCCTTCCCTGGCTCGTGGAGAGATCCAGTTAATCGGTGCCACCACTATCGTGGAATATCGAAAATACATTGAGAAGGATGCGGCACTGGAGCGCAGATTCCAGCCGGTGACCGTGGAAGAACCTACAGAGGAAGAGGCTGTCCGCATTCTGGAAGGTATCAAGGGAAAATACGAGGATCACCATCACGTAGTGATCACCCCGGAAGCCATCGAAGCTGCAGTCAGACTGTCCAGCCGTTATATTAACGATCGTAATCTGCCGGATAAGGCGATTGACTTAATTGACGA
Source organism: Bacteroidaceae bacterium (assembly GCA_963630275.1). Lineage (GTDB taxonomy): Bacteria > Bacillota > Clostridia > Lachnospirales > Lachnospiraceae > Acetatifactor. The sequence goes on from CAVGMD010000032.1 coordinate 22,325, forward strand.
GGCGGCAGCCAGCGCCAGACTGCATGCCCTGGATGTGCCGGATAAGGCAAAGGAGATCTCCGACCGGATCCGCGAGATGGATCAGGAGATGGAGAGAGCCATCCGCATGGAAGCTTTCGATCAGATGGCAGAGATCAAGAAGCAGCAGGATGTGCTGGTGAAAAAGCAGGAGCGCCTGATGAAGAAGCGGGAAAAACAGGAATCAGGCAGTACTTTAAGCATCAGCGAGAACGAGATCGCCGAAGTCGTTGCCCAGTGGACGAAGATTCCCGTACAGAAGCTGGCGGAAAAAGAAAGCGAGCGGCTGTTAAAGCTGGAGAAGACTCTGCATAAGCGTGTCATCGGTCAGGAAGAGGCAGTGACTGCAGTGGCAAAGGCAATGCGCAGAGGCCGTGTGGGGCTGAAGGATCCCAACCGTCCCATCGGCTCCTTCCTGTTCTTAGGACCTACCGGTGTGGGTAAGACAGAACTGTCCAAAGCACTGGCAGAGGCAATGTTCGGTTCCGAGGATGCCATGATCCGTGTCGATATGTCCGAATACATGGAAGGTCATTCGGTCTCCAAGATGATCGGATCACCGCCCGGATATGTGGGATTTGAAGAAGGCGGACAGCTGAGCGAAAAGGTTCGCCGCAATCCCTATTCTGTTGTATTATTTGATGAGATTGAGAAAGCCCATCCCGATGTATTTAACGTACTTTTGCAGGTGCTGGATGACGGACATATCACCGACTCCAAGGGACGTAAGGTTAGCTTCAAAAACACGGTGCTGATCATGACTTCCAATGCGGGCGCACAGCGCATCGTGGATCCCAAGAATCTGGGATTTGCCACAGAGAAGAGCGAGACCAGGGATTACGAGAAGATGAAGTCCAATGTCATGGAAGAGGTAAAGCGCAGCTTTAAGCCGGAATTCATCAACCGTATCGATGACATTATCGTGTTCCACCAGTTGAACAATGACAACATGAAGGAGATCGTTAATCTGCTGGCATCCAATCTCTATAAGAGATGTGAGAACCAGCTGGGAATCCACCTGACCATCACCGCAGCGCTGAAGGAGCATCTGGTATCCAAATACGCGGATAACAAGATGGGAGCAAGACCCTTGAAGCGTGCGATCCAGTCCGTGGTAGAGGATGCTCTGGCAGAGGAAATCCTGCAGAAAAAGGTGGTACCGGGAGATAAGGTATCCGCCGGATTCAAGGATGGAAAAGTTGTATTTACGGTAAAAAATTAATAAATATTTTTGTAGAAAAACAGGGTGAGATATATTATACTGTAACTATTCAGAACCCATTCGCAAAGGACGAAAGAGAAAGATGTATTGCGGATGCAGTTACTTTCAGGAGGACAGACAGATGGCAGTAGTGGAAGAAATACTTCGCAGTGAAGCAGACGGATCTATCAGCTTTGGTAATCACAAGCTGGCGAAGAAGGCAAAAGTGGAAGATTATGAGCATGCGGGAGATCTGCTGAAGGTTAAGACCTACAATGAGATGACAAAGCTGGAGAAGAACGGCATGTTTTTATACGAATCTGTTCCCGGAACCAGCGTGCTGGAGTTCAAGGAATCTGACAACAGCGTGGAGTTCATCGTAGAAGGTGACGAGGATGCCCAGATCACCGTAGGCCTGAAGGACGATACCGAGTACGAAGTATTGATCGACGGCAAGAACGTAGGAACCATGAAGACCGGACTTGGCGGCAAGCTGAGCCTGAGTGTAGAACTGGAAGCAGCAGGTGAAGTACCTGTTAAGATCGTAGAGGCGTAAGGACGCACTGCAAAGGAGTCCAGGCACGGAGGATATTGTAGTACTTCGTGACTGGGCTCTTTTTTATGAAAACGATTGAGGAGAGAGCATGGCAAAAGGTAAGACAGCCACTGTATTTTTCTGTCAGAACTGTGGCTATGAATCCACGAAATGGCTGGGACAATGCCCCGGCTGCAGAGAGTGGAATACTTTCGTGGAAGAGACAATAGATAAAGCGGAATTGAAGAATACCGGAAACGGCACGAAGAGAGACCGGAGAGAGGCAGCGGAGCCCTGTATACTGTCGGAGATTACCATCCGGGAGGAGAATAAGACCCTCACCGGGATCAAAGAGCTGGACCGGGTGCTGGGCGGCGGCATCGTGCAGGGATCCCTGACGCTGGTAGGCGGAGATCCCGGTATCGGTAAGTCCACACTGCTATTGCAGGTCTGTCATAACCTGTCTACGGCAGGACATAAGGTACTGTATATCTCCGGAGAGGAATCCAAGGTACAGATCAAGATGCGGGCGGATCGTCTGGGCGCTTTTTCAGAGCATATGCTGTTACTGTGTGAGACCAATTTGGACATTATCAGCGAAGTGATCCGGAAGAGCAACCCGGAGGTCGTGATTATCGACTCCATCCAGACCATGTACAATGAAAATGTGTCGGCGGCACCGGGAAGCGTGTCCCAGGTGCGAGAATCCACAGGTATTTTGCTGCAGCTGGCGAAGGGACTGGGAATTTCGATCTTCATTGTAGGACATGTGACCAAGGAAGGTACGGTGGCAGGACCCAGAGTGCTGGAACATATGGTGGATACGGTGCTTTATTTTGAGGGCGACAGACATGCTTCCTACCGTATTCTGCGGGGCGTGAAGAACCGTTTTGGCTCTACGAACGAGATCGGTGTCTTCGAGATGCGGGAGACAGGACTGGCGGAGGTCAAGAACCCTTCGGAATATATGCTGAACGGACGACCGGAGAATGCCAGCGGCTCTGTGGTGGCGTGCACCATGGAAGGCACCAGACCGCTTCTGATCGAACTGCAGGCGCTGGTGTGCCACAGCAATTTCGGTATCCCCAGAAGACAGACCACCGGTACGGATTTCAACCGCGTGAATCTTCTCATGGCAGTATTGGAGAAAAGATCGGGAGTACAGCTGTCCTCCTGCGATGCCTACGTGAATATCACCGGCGGCATCAAGATCCAGGAGCCGGCAATTGACATGGGAATCGTGCTGGCGATTCTGTCCAGCTTCCGGAATAAGGCATTGAACCCGAAGATGGTAGCTTTCGGAGAAGTGGGATTAAGCGGCGAAGTCCGTGCGGTCAGCATGGCAAAACAGCGAGTGGCAGAGGCGGAGAAGCTGGGATTTGAGGAATGCGTGGTGCCTTACGTGTCACTGGAAGAGTGCAAAAAAGGAAGCAAGATCCGCGTCATCGGCGTCAGCTCCGTGCAGGATGCCATGGACCGGCTGTTCTAAAGGATTCAGAATTTTATTATGAGGAGGGCGAAAATATGCCTGTAAAAATAGGAATTGATATCGGCAGCAGCACAACGAAGATCGTAGCTTTTGAAGGGGAACATATGCTTCCGCCCATGGCGGTCAAGGCAGACAGCCAGGTGGCATCTCTCTATGGTGCCTTCGGAAGATATCTGTATGAGAACAATCTACAGCTTTTGGATGTGGAAGGTGTCTACATCACCGGCGTTGGAAGCAAGTATGTGGAGAAAGCGGTATATGACCGTCCTACCTATAAGGTAGACGAATTCATTGCCACCGGAACCGGCGGCTATTACCTGACGGATAAAAAGGAAGTCATCGTCATCAACATGGGCACCGGAAGCTTTTTCGTCAAGGTGACGGAGAATGAAATGAAGCATTTAGGTGGTGTCGGTTTAGGAGGCGGAACCATCTGCGGACTGTCCTCGATCATGCTGAACACCGGAGACATCCATGAGATCGTACCCCTGTCCCGTAAAGGTGACGTGGCAAAAATCGACCTGCGGATCGGTGATCTCGCCAAGGAGAAGCTCCCGGGTCTGAATCTGGACGTGACCGCATCCAACTTCGGCAAAGCGGACGCCCAGTCCAAGCCCGAAGATATTGCAGCCGGTATCGTACATATGGTCATCGAGAACATCTGCCAGGCAGGGATCTTAGCCTCCCTGAACACCGGCATCAAGGATTACATTCTCATCGGCGGACTGACCAAATTCTTCGAGTGCCGCCAGATCATCGAGGACTTCAAGAGCCTGTGGGATGTGAAGATCAGCATTCCGGAACACTCCGATTACGCTACCGTGATCGGGTCCGTGATTGCACCGGATTCGGAGAAAGAGGAGATTTAACGGTAAGAAGAAATGAGCATTCTAACTTTGTGAGAGTTGAGGATGCTTATTTCTTTTATGGTCAAAATAAAAAAAGCCGATAAAATCGACTTTTTAAAGCAGGGGAAGAGGGGATCGAACCCCCGTTAACGGTTTTGGAGACCGCCGCACTACCGCTGTACTATTCCCCTATGAAATTGTATCAGCTGAATCACTGACAAAGGTTATTATAGCATATATGTTTACCATTTAGCAAGTGAAAATTTTAAATTTTTGCAAAAACTTTTGCAATTCCAAAGGAAACCACAAAAAATACCTTATAACACAATTAAAGCAGCCGCAGGCGGGAAACCTGCAGCCACTTTAATTGTGTAAAAGGGGAATTCTTCCGGAAATCTACTTATATAAGCGGTTCGGCTCTCACCGAACATTCTAAGTATATTACACATCTCGGCTTTTGTCTACTGTTTTTTTGCACAAAATTTACAAAAGAAGACATTTTTATAATAAAAGGCGGGCGGGGAACAGAAGGAAATGTATATAATCAGATACATGGGGCGAAAGGCTTGCTTCCCGGCGCGGATTTCGTGTAATATAGAAAATAAATGAGTATGAGAAAGTACGGCAGACAAGGGCTGTACGGAAATGAGGGAAATATGGAACAGCATTTTAATACCCCGGCAGAGGTCATCGATACCAATATGAAAGCCGGAGAAGGCAAGGCGCATCTTCCTTTGGGCAAGATGATCCTGTTAGGCATTATGGCAGGTGCGTTCATCGCACTGGGCGGAGCTACCAGCAGTACCGCGGCACACGCCATCGATAATGTAGGTCTGGCACGATTCGTAGCCGGCATCATCTTCCCCGTGGGACTGATGATCATTGTATTTGTAGGCGGAGAACTTTTCACCGGTAACTGCTTGATCGTCATGGACGTGGTTGGCAAAAAGGTGACCTGGTTTGAATGTATCCGCAACCTGATCGTGGTATACTTCAGCAATCTGATCGGCGCGCTGATCATTGATACCCTGATCTACTTTTCCGGCAATCTGGACTACACCGGCGGACTGCTGGGTGCCTATGCCATCAAAGTGGCAGTCGGCAAGGTAGGCATTTCTCCCCTGAAGGGAATCACCTCCGGTATCCTGTGCAACATTTTGGTATGTATCGCTATCCTGATGGCAGCGGCAGCTACGGATATCGTAGGTAAGGTCTGGGCGATCTTTTTCCCAATCATGGCATTCGTAGTCGGCGGTTTTGAGCACTGTGTTGCAAATATGTTCTACATTCCCGTAGGCATGATGGCTGCACAGAATTCTGCTTATGTGGCAAAGGCGCAGGAAGCTTACGGCCTGACAGCAGAGCAGATCCAGGGGCTGACGGTACTTCACAGCCTGAACAATTTTATTCCCGTTACCATCGGCAATATCTTAGGCGGAATGGTATTCGTAGGAATCCCCTGCTACTTTATCTATAAGAAGAAGTGGCAGAAATGGCACGAGGAATCCAAGACCGCATAGGACGAGCCACAAAGTGAATACAGAGAAGAACCAAAGCAGCCGGGGAGCATACACGATCCCCAGCTGCTTTTTTAGATGTGCGCCTAGCGGCGCACGTTTCTAAAGGGTTAAAGTCCCGAATCCGCCCGGTAGTGGGAAGGATATAGCCGAAGGCAAGGGTGTC
>CAVGMD010000033.1:0-27478 GCA_963630275.1 Bacteroidaceae bacterium
CGTATTAAGTCTTTAACAAGCTGCCGGTTTGTCTTTGGTACACAAATAATTCTACTACCACTCGTATACATAGTAATTTTTTCAAATATTTAAAATACCACATATGTCTCATCCTCCTTTTTGAGCCGATTATACTATACTGCATGGACACATTATGGCATTCTGAAAGCAATTTTTATTGTTCCATGAAAAAGTGGTCATCTCCATCCAAGGGACAACCGCTTATTCTTTCTCATATCATTTACATTTCCATAACGCCATAGGATGATTCCGCAGTCGCTCAACAATCTCTGCATTCTCAAAAAGCAACTCCGGTTTATATTCCTTAGCTATAAACCTTTCCATGTAATCCATTTCTGCTTCTGTCGGTTTCATAAGCGATGCTATGTACTCCTTCGCCTGTTGTTTCTTCCCTTCAAAATTAAACTTATCTCTCACTGCCAGAACTGGAAACAGATCGGATTTTATTTTTGAAAGGACAAGGCTATCTATAGCAGATGTATCAAAGTTTTTGTTCACTTTATTTGCTGAAATCGTTGCGTAGAAAATAATGCATTTTCTGAACATATCCTCCGCATCTGAAAACAATTTCATATCAGTCATATTGCAAAAGTCATACAGATCCCTTGCCGCAGCTCTGCTTATCAGAGCATTGGTTTTTGCTGCAAAAATCTCCATAGCAGCAACCGTTCTGACCTTTATCGGCTCTCCGAAAGCATCCGTCACAACTAATCTGTCTTCTGATGAAAACACGTGCGTTCTCAAAGATTAATTTATCTCAATTTTGATCCTATCCCTGTTGCCGGCTGCATTCACGTAGTTATAATGAAATGCGTCCAGGCTGTGACTAAATCTTGATTGATGCTTCGGAAAGAGAATATCCTTGCTCTGACATATATTTCTTCAAAATTTCAGTTAATCGCACTCTCTCGTCCATTGTTTCTTCTCTGGTCAGATTTGGGACAAAATCCAGATCTATATCAACCGACAATCTTGGAAGGCTAAAAACTGTCAGATTTATTGCCGTTCCCCCTTTAAGCATCAGGTGTTCGTACATATATTTGTGTGTATTCAAAAATTCGAGAATTGTTCTCAATCGAAGAACCTTCTCAAATGTATCGCGGTTAAAACCATATTCATGAGCTTTTACATCAAGCTCCCTTCTGTTATATTGTGGCATTTTCTATCTCTCCGTTCTTCATTCGCTTAATATTCTTTGGATATACCAGTTTCCATTCACCTGAATATCCGGGTTCACTTATACCGTTTGTCAGATATCTCTTTGCATTTCCGCTCCTATCTTTACATATCTTTATAAAAGCATCGCTCACGCCCAGCTCCGTCTGATATTCGCTAAAAATAAAACCCGTCTTTTGATATAAAAAGGCACTGTCGTATTTAGCCAGATAAGCTAACATTTTAGTCTCATCGATACCGTTCACAGATACTACACATGAAATTACTTCTTCCAGTCCGGCGATGAGATTAAGATCCTTTATAGAATCTGCTATCGTTCGCTCCTTATCTGTAACCCTCACGCCACCACTAAACTCCGGACAAACTATACCTTCTTTTATCGGCTCTTTAACATAATGATATGTGTATCCATCAAATTCAAAATCATGAAAACGTGTCTCAGAGCCAACATAAACCTCATAGAAAACCTGATCGACAATTCCATAATACTCAAAGGCAGTATGATGGGATACATAAGAAGATGGCGTGATAACACCGGCAACCTGAAATCTGTTCGCTACCGGTCCTCCAGTTTCCCCGCTGACGCACGTGTATAATTTGTTTCGGATTTTTACTACCATATTCTCTTTCAAAAGCTTTTCCAATGCCACTCGTGCTGTCCGTTCACTTGAATATAGGGCATTTACTTCTTTCATGGAAAAAACCGGGTATTGTAGCAATTCATAATACAAATTCATATTCTCACCTCATATAGTTAATAATTTGTACGTATTTACTCTTTTTCATGTTACTTTTATACATATAATCAACATATCAATACGATGTGTCTTTGTCAAGTTTAATATTTGTATTTTTTTACCGTCAGGCTCACCCGGTTGGTATGTCTCTCAACAAAACTATACCTTTTTGTTTACCCTGTTTTTAATAAAAACAATCGTCTGATAAATTTAATTTCTGCCGGTAATTACGCAGGAATCTCTGCAAAACTGACAACCGATATCAGCCTACGCTGATAATAGAATTTTTATAAGAAATGTTTATATAAGGAGTATACCTTATAATTTCTGTTTCGACAAGTAAAAAACTCACCTGCATGTTACCACACAGATGAGTCCTTTTTATTTTTACACTATTCTGTTTCCAGAAGATTATCTCTGTACACGTCCGGAAGCGTCACCGCCAGCCAGGGTCTCAACTTCTTTTCTGGATACCAGGTTGAAGTCGCCGGGGATGGTGTGCTTCAGAGCGGATGCAGCTACGCCGTACTCAAGAGCATCCTTGAAGTTCTTGCCATCCAGCATACCGCAGATCACGCCGCCTGCGAAGGAGTCGCCGCCGCCTACACGGTCAACGATGGGATGGATGCTGTACTCTTTGGAGTGATAGAACTCCTTGGTATCTCTGGAGTAGATGCAAGCAGACCAGCCGTTATCGGAAGCGGAATGGCTTACACGCAGAGAGGATACGCAGTACTCGAAGTTGAACTTGTCAACCATCTGCTCGAAGATGGACTTGTAACCAGCCAGCTCCAGCTCACCGCTGGTAACATCGGTATCACCGGGCTTGAAGCCAAGTACCAGCTCAGCATCTTCTTCGTTACCGATACATACATCAACGTACTTCATCAGGTTGGTCATAACCTTCTGAGCCTTCTCGGAGCTCCACAGCTTCTTACGGAAGTTCAGGTCTACGGATACCTTTACGCCGTGCTTCTTAGCAGCGATCAGCGCCTTCTCGGTCAGCTCTGCAGCAGCGTCGGATACAGCGGGGGTAATACCGGTGAAGTGGAACCAGTCAGCACCTTCGAAGATCTCATCGAAATCGAAGTCAGTCTCGGTTGCGGTAGAGATAGAAGAATGTGCTCTATCGTATACAACCTTGGAAGGTCTCATGGAAGAACCGCTCTCCAGATAGTAGATACCCAGTCTCTCACCGCATCTCGCGATGTGCTTGGTCTCTACGTTGTACTTTCTCAGAGCTGCTACTGCGCACTCACCGATCTCGTTGTCGGGAACTGCGGTAACGAACTCAGCGTCATGACCGTAGTTAGCCAGAGATACAGCTACGTTAGCTTCACCGCCGCCGTAGTTTACATCGAACTCGTCTGCCTGGATAAATTTCTCGTTGTTGGGGGTGGACAGTCTCAGCATGATCTCACCCATGGTAATTACTTTTGCCATTTTGGTATATTCCTTTCTCAAATTAAAATTATCTATGAATGTTTAACTTATTTCTGTACCAGATGAACTGCGAAGCCGCCGATCTCCTCTTTCAGGTAGATAGCCTTCAGGTTGCCCTTAGCATCTCTCTTAGCGGACTCTTCGTTGAACTCAACACCCAGAACAGTGCTCAGGTAGTTGACAGCTCTCTCGATGTAGTTGGTCTTAACAGCGATGTGGCCGTTCTTGCCCAGGTAAGGAGTCTTCATAACTTCCAGAGCAGAACCTGCGAATACGGAGCTGTTGCCAACCTTAGCGGGCATACCGAAGATGAATGCGAAACGGTTAGCAGCCTTAACAGCCTCTTCCTCGTTCTCTGCATTGACACCAACGTGAGCCAGTTCGAAGCCCAGCATGGTCTGTACTGCTTCTCTGGTCAGCTGCTCGATCTTGTCCCACTCACCGGCATTGATCAGGTCACCGGGAACCATCCAGGAACCACCGCAAGCGATGATCTTGGGGAAGTCAAGGTAAGAAGTCAGGTTCTTAGCGTTTACACCGCCGGTAGGCATGAACTTCATGTTTACATAAGGAGCTGCCATAGCCTTGATCTTAGCCAGACCGCCGGACTGCTCAGCGGGGAAGAACTTAACTACATCCAGACCAAGCTCGATAGCCTGCTCGATGTCGCTGGGGCTGGAAGTACCGGGAGTAATAGGGATGTTCTTCTCTACACAATACTTAACGGTTCTGGGATTTAAGCCGGGGCTTACGATGAACTTTGCGCCAGCTGCTACTGCTGCGTCAACCTGCTCTGCGTTCAGAACAGTACCTGCGCCAACACACATGTCGGGGAAGTTGTCGGTCATGATCTTGATAGCTTCTGCTGCTGCGCTGGTACGGAAAGTAACCTCTGCACAGGGAAGCCCGCCTGCGCAAAGTGCCTTTGCCAGAGGAAGTGCGTCTGCTGCGTTGTCAATTTTTACAACCGGTACAATACCGATCTTGCTGATTTGCTCTAATACTGCGTTCATAAATAACACCTTTCTGTCTTATAGACTAATAGTTATGTGAAAAATCTTCGCAGGGGGATCCTGTCGAAAATATTTCTGCAAAATTAAGCCAGTATTTTTATGCCAGTACTTCCTTCACTGCCTCGGCGATCTTGTCGCACTTGCAGTTTGCGAAGAAATACTCCTGGAATTTAGCGCCGGATAAGGCACCCTTTACCAGTTCATGATCCAGATTCTTCAGGATGGTAACCATATCGGTATGAGTTACTTCTTTTACCTGATCCAGGATCTTCTTGTTGCGCTGCTCGGGAACCACTCTCTCAGGGGGATATCCACCACCGCCGGGAGCACAGAACAGCTTTTCAAAGGTATACTGTAAGTTCAACTCACCGCCCCAGCCGAAGTTCTCAGCAAAAGGAAGTGCTACACAGTTACCGTCGTTTACCTGAGAGAACAGGTAAGCATCCAGAGGGGACTCAATATGTCCGCACAGAACCTTGGGGAAGGAATTGCATGCAAGCATGGCGCCTTCGCCGGTTCCGCATCCGGTGATAACGAAATCCGCTGCACCGGAGTTCAAAAGAACTGCTGCCAAAATACCGTTCTGTACGTAGGTCAGGGAATTGGGATCCTCTGCGCCGCACATACCGTAGTTGAATACTTCATGACCCATGGGCTCTACTACTTTTTTAAGAGTGGAGAAGATCATTTCATTCTTGGCAGCCTGACTGTTTTCATTGATCAAAGCTATCTTCATGAGATACTCCTTTTCCAAACGCCACAACAGTCAGCCGCCGAAATTCTTCTGCGACTGACCGGTTGTTAGCTTTATTTTGTTATTTTAAAATCCAGATCTTACTGGGGCTGCTTGCCGATGTAAGCAAGGATACCGCCATCTACATACAAGATGTGTCCGTTCACTGCATTGGATGCCTCAGAAGCAAGGAATACAGCGGGACCGGTCAGCTCTTCGGGCTTTAACCATCTGTTAGCAGGGGTCTTAGCGCAAATGAACTGGTCGAAAGGATGTCTGCTGCCATCGGGCTGGATCTCACGAAGAGGTGCAGTCTGAGGAGTCTCGATGTAACCGGGTCCAAGGCCGTTACACTGAATGTTGTACTGACCGTACTCGGAGCAGATGTTTCTGGTCAGCATCTTTAAGCCGCCCTTAGCTGCTGCGTATGCAGATACAGTCTCACGACCCAGCTCGGACATCATGGAGCAGATGTTGATGATCTTACCATGATTCTTCTTGATCATGCCGGGGATAACTGCCTTAGATACGATGAAAGGTGCATTCAGGTCTACGTCGATTACCTGACGGAACTGATCTGCGGTCATCTCGGTCATGGGGATTCTCTTGATGATACCTGCGTTGTTAACCAGGATATCGATGGTGCCTACTTCCTTCTCGATCTGAGCTACCATAGCGTTAACTGCTTCTTCGTTGGTAACGTCACATACATAGCCGTGAGCCTTGATGCCTTTCTCAGCGTATGCAGCGATTCCCTTGTCTACCAGTTCCTGCTTGATATCGTTGAAGCAGATGGTAGCACCGCACTCAGCGTATGCGGAAGCGATAGCGAAACCAATACCGTAAGATGCGCCGGTTACCAGTGCAACCTTACCTTCCAGTGAGAAATTAGTGAATTCAGACATTGTTTTTTCTCCTTTTCTTTATAAAAACTGTTATTTAAGTTACATTTTCAAAAGATCTTATTTCAGATCTCTGTTGTCAACGCCGTCCATGTCGTCGAAGTCCTGATTCTCTCCGACCATACCCCAGATAAAGGTGTATGCTCTGGAACCGCATCCGGAATGGATGGACCAGCTGGGGGAGATCACTGCTTCTTCATTACGCATTACGATGTGGCGGGTCTCATCGGGCTCACCCATATAGTGCATAACAAATGCATCTTCAGGCATATCAAAGTACAGATATACTTCCATACGTCTGTCATGTGTATGACAGGGCATGGTGTTCCATACACTGCCGGGCTCTAACTTCGTCATACCCATCTCCAGCTGACAGCTCTCTACCTGTCCGGGAAGGATATACTTGCAGATAACTCTGTGGTTAGCATCCTCCAGAGTACCCAGCTCTACTTTATTCTCATCCTTTACAATGACTACACCCTCTTCGGGAGTACCTTCCGGCTTGATCAGCACGGTCGGATAAGTCTTATGTGCGGGAGCGGAATTCAGATAAAATTTAGCGGGCTGCTTCTCATCTTCGCTGGCGAAAACGATCTCCTTGGAGCCCATTCCTATGTACATGGCTTCCTTGTAGCCTACCTTGTACACTTTGCCATCAACGGTAATCATACCTGCGCCGCCGATATTGATCACACCCAGTTCTCTTCTCTGGCAGAAATACTCTGCACGAAGCTCATCTCCGGCGGTCAGAGTGATAGGGGTTACAGGTACTGCTGCTCCTGTAATGATTCTGTCGATGTGGCTGTATACCAGCTTGATCTCGCCGGGTACGAACAGATTCTGGATCAGAAACTCTTCTCTCAGACGCTCTGTGGTATAATGCTTCACATCTCTTGGTGATACTGCTGTTCTAAGTTCCACCTTACGCCTCTCTTTCCTCAACGGACGACCTGCGAGCCGTCATTGAATGATACCTTTTTATGAAAGCACTTACATTATAGCATATCATTGTAAGCATTTCCAACCTTTTTTTACTTTTTATGCTTTCTCTCTTTGCATAATCCCAGTATACTAGAAAAGATTCTCAATGTCTTTTCATATTTTAAATAAAACATTGCAAATTTTGAACTTTTATCCCACCGTCAATATGTTTTGGATATAGAGCAGTCCGCACAGCACATGAAAGCCGAATACCAGGAAGCATACATTGACCGCCACTCTCTGTCCCCTGCGCTGATTTCCGGTCTTCTCCAGTACCAGCAGATGCAGCATTGCAGCTACCCATACCAACATCATGCCGCACATCATGGGCCATAAAAAGTCCGCATGGCTTAACTTGCTTCCGCCCTCTCCGAAAAGTGCCGCCTCCAGGAAACCGATGACATATCCGGTAATTGCCAGGATTCCCAGGTCATCTTTTACGAAAAATGCCACATCAAACAGGATCACCAGCAGCGGGAATGCCATTCCCAGTGCCACCGACAGAATAATATTCTCGGAATACATGCTCCAGACTTCCATCCACTTCGTCACCATGAAGGAGCCGTCTGCCCCATAGCTTCCGCCCCAGAAAAAGTAGGCCAGAAACTGTAACAATATGTAAAACAGTGCCGGCAGCGCACACAGAAAAGTATACACACAGTGTCTGAAATATTCCGTCTTCCGCTCGTCCTTACGCACGCAGAGCTTTAACAGCCGGTATAGCATGATCACGCCCACCGCCGGTACGAACATTTCCGCGAATACCGGTTTGGACATGGCAGTCAGGAACAGAACTCCTGCCAGCACGCCATAATATTTTTTCAGGCTTCTCTCCACCGGGAAAAAGATGCCCCGGTATGACGGATCCTTCTGTGCTCCCCAGATGTCATAGACCAGGCAGAAACATAACAGTCCGAAGCCCCTGACACTCATATGGGTCGGATTGTGAATGGGATTCATGGAATAGATTCCTAAGAAACGTCCGCCCGCATCCAGCCAGTAAAAATACAATCCCTGCGCCACAGACAGACCAAAAGCGATCATTGCTGCCTTACAGGCTCCCGCCTTCTCGCAGAACCGCTCTGTGTATCTGCGGATCATCCAATAGAGAACAAAGTATGCAAATAAATGAAACGCACCGGTCACATATGCCGCTGATACCTCCAGCGGAATTCTCAGGATATGATTCAGTCCCAGCACGCACAGATGCCACAAACAGTAAGGCACCGTCTTCCATCCCTGGAACCAGGTCGTCTTGTTGAACATCGGCAGATACACATAAGTATGTCCGTTATAGTCCGACAGCGTCTCCGGAAGTTCCTTTAATACGATCTGATAGATCAGCCAGGTGAGCAGAATCCCGAACAGGATCACCACCAGATCTTCCCGATCCGCCCCTTTTCTTTTTTCTGTCACTTTTTGTTCCATTCTCTTGTCCTTCCTCATAAATACCTTGCGGTTTTACTTTTTTTCCCGTATGATAAAAGCATAAAAATCATAAATAAAACCGTGCCACGCACGTAAGGAGCTTTTCATGCATTTTCCATCTAAAAAACATCTTGCAGGCGGTCTGATCCTCCTGCTTGTTGCCGTAATTTTTGTCTGTTTCCCTCATCCCGCATCGGATCTGTATCTGCGGATCACCTTTGAAGAGTTCGAAGGAGACGCATGTTCCCTGTATTATACCACGGATACCGACGGGAATTTCTCCCAGGAAAAATGTATCACTTCCGCGTTTGATCCCGATACCATGCAGGTGTCCTTCCCATTAGACGGATCTCTCGCAGGGCATCTGATCGGTCTTCGACTTGACTTTCCGCATAGTGAACAGCTGATTGGGATCAAAACAGTCACCGTAAGCAGTGCGGGTGTGATCCAGAAGGAATACAATCCCTGTCATTTCTTCGCACCGGAGAACATCACTCTGAATCATAATGCAGATGTAACCCTGGTCCTTCCCAGGAACCGGGTCTATGTCTCCGCAGGAGCTGACGATCCTTTCCTGATCCTGTCCGATGCACTGGTCGCCCAGATTGACGCCTGCTACAGTCATCAGGTTCTGTCCAGGCTGTGTGTCTGCCTGTTCGCCGCCTGCTGCCTCTTCTTTGCACGCCGGAAGCTGTTTGCCTAATCAGTATAGCATGTCTGCTCCGCCTGTGCCAAGGCTCTTTTTAAACGTTGTAATCATAATCATAGGAGAACGAAAGAATGGAAGAACTTACTTCCTGTAAAACAGCCATAGAAAATTGCAAGACCTCCGGGACTTTTGCCATTGCCCATTTGTACAAAGAAGAAAAAGCCATGGACATGCACATCCATGACTGCTACGAAATCTATTATTCCATCTGCGGCGGCAAACAGTTTCTCATCGACAACTGTTTCTACAACATTGCCCCCGGGGATCTCTTTATTATCAATCAGTATGAGAGCCACAAGCTGACCCAGATCGACAATTCCGTTCATGAGAGGATCGTGTTGTCGGTGGCGCCGGACTTCATGAAACAGATCTCCACCCCGGAGACGGATCTGAGCTTCTGTTTCACTCACCGCAGCGCCCCCTTTTCCCATCAGCTGTCATTAAACAAGGAACAACAGAAGCGGTTCCTCTATTACATCAACAAGATCACCTCTGCGGAAGGCTTCGCCCATGATATTACGGAATATGCCGCTTTCATGGAGCTGATGGTCATGCTCAACACTCTGTTTGTCAGGAACGCGGAACAGACCGCTACCGGGGAAAATACTGCGGATGCTGCAGAATACAAGGACAGCACCTACCGCTACAACCATCAGGTGGACGATATCTTGAACTTCATCAACCAGAATATCTCCCAACCCATTACCGTAGAACAGTTAGCCGGACAGTTCTACTTAAGTGAATCCTATATCTGCCGGATCTTCAAATCCGCCACCGGCACTACGATCAACAAATACATCACCGCCCGCCGCATCAGTATTGCCAAAGCCGTATTGAATGAAAACGGCAATGTCATGGAAGCTTTCGAGCGCAGCGGTTTCACGGACTACAGCAATTTCTTCAAAGCCTTCACCAAAGCCGTGGGCGTCTCCCCGAAAAAATACGCAAGCCTGAGTGTCAGTTAAACTGCTGACTCTCAGGCTCTTTTTTTGCAATTCTTAATCATTCGGTCTCTGATAAAATCTTCCCGTCAGATTCTCCGTGCGGATCATATTGACGAAGGCCTGCGGATCGGTCTCCCTCACCGTATTCACGACCTTACTTACCTCGTCCCGTCCTACCACGGAATACAGCACATCACATTTCTGCTTGGAATAGCAGCCCTCGCCCTTGATCAGGGTAGCATCGTGATGGGTGATCTCGGCAATGGCTTCGTAGACATCCTCCGGTCGTTTGGTTACGATGATCAGAGTCTGTTTCTGATACCGTTTGTACAGCACATGCAGTACCTGGGTGGAAGTGTACTGGAAAATAATGGAGTACAGCGCCTTATCCCATCCGAACAGTGCTCCGGCGATTCCTAAGATCACCACGTTTCCCGCGAAAATATAATTCCAGGAATCAATGCCGTACTTCTCCGACAGGAAGATCGCGATGAAATCCGTACCGCCGCTGGTGGCATTGGCCAACAGACACAGGCTGATTGCCAGTGCATTGATCAGTCCGCCGAAGATGGCGATCAGCAGGATGTCCTCCGTCACCGGATATGCCGGCACGATATCCGTCAAAATACCGCTGACTACGATCATCAGGCAGGAGTATCCCGTGAACTTTTTACCGATGAATTTGAAACTGATGACCACCGGAACCGCATTTAAGATAAAGTTGATTACGGAAAAAGGCGGTTCCCAGTGCCACAGCAGCACGCTGATCTCCTGGATCAGACGGGTCAGACCATTGAATCCCCCGGGGATCAGTCCACCGGCGCGGACAAAGCTTTTTAAGTTCGCTGCCATAATAAGGGATCCCGCCAGGATCAGGCAGGTACGCCGCAGGGTATCGCAAATGCTCTTCTTCGTCATACTTCGCTCCTCTTACATCTTTCCGGTCTCTTCTTTCACGGAATTTTCTTCTGTTTCCATACTCTCCGCTTTCATTTCGTTCAAAGCTTTTTGCGAGGGGGCGGGATCATCCTCTCTGCGATCCGATTTCTTGCCTCTGCGTCTCCTCCACAGTACGCATCCCACCAGGAGCAGAACGCTTCCTGCGCTTACCAGTATACCGATGTTTCGTCCTTCCGGTACATAGTGCATCTGTATCGTATGCTCTCCCGCTTCCAGATCAAACGCCATGAGGGCATCACCGAACTGTTCCGGCTCCGTATTTTCTCCGTCGATCTGCACCGTCCAGCCCTTCTCATAAGGTACGGACAGAATCAGCCTGCCGGCTTCTTCCAGACTTAAGGTTCCGGAAATATGAGTGCTGTCCATCTGTACATTTTCCAGATGTTCTTTTGACAATGTCTCCACTGCCTGTGCCAGAGTCTCTTCGTTCAGCACATAGGCTTCCGCAGATACTTTCGGGGTCTCGTCCGTATCATCTCCGTTGGTCAGAGTGACTCTGTCTCCCGTCTGCAGATATCCAAGATACAGAATGGATCCGTCTTTTAAGTCACTGTAATCCTGAGTCTCCAGTGTTCCTCCCAGCACCTGCACCTTTTTCGTTCCCGTGGCATTGATTCTTGCGTAATAATAGCCTGCCCGGTCTGCGGTAATACATACGTTGTCCCCGTTTGCCTCGCTGGTCACACGGTCCAGTAAGGGCTCTGCGATTCCCAGATCCTCCGTCAGCTGATTCTGCACGCTCACACCGGTGGCAATGTCCTCTGTAACGTCCCAGCCCGTGGGTGCCACATACCCAAAGGGCAACGTGTAGTTACAATGATATAAATAAATATCTCCGCTGTTGTTTACGATCTCATACAGACCGTTTTCGTATTTGTCCGATTCGCCGAACATGTAATCCACGTTCAGGAGAGCCGACACGAAAGCCGTCGCTCCGTCAAATCCGTAGTAGACCTTGCTGTGGCGCATGCCAAGCTTTTTATACAGATCCATGACCTGGGAATTCATGGTGGAGGAAAATACGGAAGCTGTGGGATACCCCGTCAGAGTACCGTCATTCTTCGTCTTGCGGGTAAACTTTTCAACACGGAAGAAGTCATCTCCCTCCTGTTCCTGCGCCAGAGCGTACAGAGCCTTATAGTCCTCCTGATCTCCCAGATATGCGCTTCGTCCCGTAGTGCCAAGGCTCGTGTTAAACATATTAATGCTAAGTTCCGCCACTACGCACACCAGTACCAGAATCCACAGCACCTGTCTCGTCAGCTCACTCTTCCTCGTCCGGTACAGATACAGGATCACCCCATAGATTGTAACGAACACAAGCGTCAGCACTTCAATACCGGTGTCGAAATCCTCGCTCTCCACGAATTTCTCACAGGCAAGCAGAAATACCACCGCAGCCAGATACCCATAGATGATCTGCCTGGAGGAAGTGCCCTCCACATTGCGGAACGCATCATAGCACATGACAAGGATCAGGAAAATATACAAAAAGGACTGTCTCGCCGGCAGGGAATCCGGATAATTCAGACCATGCCATAAAAAATCCAAAATATTGGTTCCAAAGCTAAGCAGCAGAAATCCCGCCAGCGCCAGATTACAGAACCGTTTTCTCACCGATATTTTTTCATTCAGCGCATACATGGGCACCAGCAAAAATACTCCAACGCCGCAGTAGATATTCGGCCAGTGTTCCAGTCCCCGCTCCGTAGTCACGCACAGGCAGTGTCTCGCCAGCATATCAAACACGGAAAAATAGGACTCCAACGTACTGGGGAAATCCGAATTGCCGAAGTCCGTCCGTAAGATAGCGCAGACCTCCGGAATCAGCAGCACCGCAGCCAGACCTCCTGCCAGCAGGGATGCGAATGCAAATTTTCCGATCCTGCCGAATACCGTTTTTACTTTTTGGCTCTGTCCTTCCGTCATGGTATGGTATTCCGTGATTAACAACATACCGAAATACAGCACCAGGAAGATGCAGATCATAATGGAAATATAGTAATTGGTCAGAATGCAAAGTCCCAGAGTCACGGTGTACAGCACCCATTTGCCCTCTCTGACCAGACGCTCCGTTCCCAGCAGGATCAGCGGAAGCAGAATCAGGCAGTCCAGCCACATCACATTCCAGTTATAGGCTGCCAGATAGCCGGACAGGGCATAGCAGGTGGAAAACAGCAGCACCGCAGGATCTGCTTTGCCGAAAACTTTCCGGAGATAGATGCTGAAGGTAAGCCCCATAAGACCGATTCGCAGGATCACGAGATAACTCATGAACTCCATGATCAGACTCTCCGGCAGCAAAAATACCAGCCAGTTAAAAGGACTTGCCACATAATAGACATATAATGCCAGGAAATTCGATCCGATTCCTACGTTGTAAGAATAAGACAGTCCCTCTCCCGCTTTGATCTTGTGTACGAATTCACTTAAAAAAGGCATATACTGATGGTACATGTCGGAGAACAGAAAACTCCGGTCACCAAAAGGATATATGCCCCGTATGATAAAAAGTACCAGCATGATAAGCGCAGGCACAAAGAACGCAAGCACAGAGATTCCTCTCTGTGTCCTGCGTTCTGCACTTATCGCTGTCGTTTTATTGCCGTTCATATAAATACTCTCCGCAATCTCTAATGTTTTACCTTCCGTAATCAAACAGCAGATAATACTCCAGACTCCGGTAATCGTTCAATGCTTCCCCACATTCTTTCACGGTCGTAAGCGTTCCGTCGGCTTTTCTCACTCCCGCTGCACTGATCACCGGATACTCCTTTCGAATCTCTGTCAGACTGCTCTGCAGTGCAGGCAGTGGCAGATCACAGTTCTCCAGCACATCCATTGCCAGATAATTGGCACTGGTCTCTCCGTCCGTCTGCTCCTCAATGTCAAAATTGCTCCAGATCACATAAGGCACTTTATATTTTAACAGATTTTCCTCGTCTGTTAAAGTCTCCGGATCCACTTTATTATTTCTTAAGATTGGATTGCTCACATAGGTGGTGGGCTGATGATCCCCGAAGAAGACGATCATGGTATCCTCATCCGCCTGAGAGAAGTAATCGATCAGTCCCTGCAATGCGGAATCCGTCTGTTTTACCAGGGACAGATACATGGACAGTGCCTTGGAATCGATGCCGTCCACCGTGATATCCGGGGTAAAGTTATGGAACTCCTCCTCATAACCGCTGTGATTCTGCATGGTTACATTAAATACAAACAGAGGCTCTCCCTCTTTTTTATTTTCATAGAGTTCAATGATCTTGGCAAAACTGCTCTCATCGGAGATATAATTCCGAATTCTCTTCGGATTGGTAAAATCATCCTGGGACAGGAATTCATCAAATCCAAGCAGCGGATAGACTCTGTCTCTGTCCCAGCCGCTGGCATAATAAGGATGGATCGCCACGGTATGATAATCCAGTTCCTTCAGATAGGAAGCCAGTGACGGTGTCTCCTTCTGCACATACTGCTGATAAGCTACGCTGCCCTGGGGTAAAAATCCAATGGTGCTGCCGGTGAGGAATTCGAACTCCGTATTGGCAGTATTCCCGCCCAGCACGGAAACATTCAGATAACCGGTTCTGGTATTCTCCGCGCCCTGCTGTAAGCTGTGAATAAAGGGCATATAGTCCTCATTGGTGGTAAAATCACCTCTCACCGCCAGATCGGAAAAAGCTTCATCCATGATGACAATGATATTCGGGCGCTTCACACTCTCCGGATCCTCCACCGCTGCCGCAAGACCCGTAGAATCCTTCCCCGCCTGCTCATAGTTGTTGCCGATTCCATCCGGGGAATAGCCGTCGGGCTTCTCCACATCCAGATATTCCAGTTCCATCAGAAATGCCACAATATTACCGTCTCTCTTGTTCATGACGGTGGGGGTAAACAATTTATCATACAATCCGAAATTCTGCACAAAGTTCTCGCTCTGCACCATGCCGGTATATCCGTAGATCAGGGCAATACTAAGCAGGATCAGCGCCGCTCTCTTGGCTACGCGCGCCGGTGCCTTCATATGAAAACGGCTCTCGATCAACAGCAGGATCAGGAATCCTACGATGACCAGTATTGCACCGGTGGACAGTTCATAGCTGAAATTCCCCGCCACACTGGCTGCCGTGCCGATGGAATAAATATCCCAGGGCATGATCGGTGCGGAGCGGAAATTCAGTACATAATAATTCGCCAGTCCCGCCGCCATGAAAAATGCCGTCTGCAACATTAACGCCGCCCGGACATATTTTACGATGCCGAACAATAACAATGCGGTCAGCATATAAAATGCCATATTTAACAGCTGGGTCTTGAAATGCATCGTAGTAAAAGGATTATGTGTATACATTTCAAACAGATAAAATGTCACCAGCGGACATACCACAAGTGCTACGCAGGAAGGAAGCTTCTCCCGGGTGATTCCTATTTTGCGAACGGAGTGACGCAAAAAGCCTGCAATGGCAGCTGCGACACTTCGAATTGATTTTTTCTGTAAATAATCCATTGCTTAACTCTCCTCACGATTCTTAAGAGATTTTATCGCAATGACAGAAAAATAACAATTTCCGAATTGCACACATTTACTAACATTACAGGCTTAATTTTGTTACTTTTTACTTATATTTTACTTATTATGATTGACTTTCTATTTGACTTCGTATTTTCCGGCTTCTTTCAGACGGATCATAGCTCTCGCCATGGATGCCTGGGATACATGATACTCCTGAATGCTCTGCTTCTGTCGCAGCTGCTCTTTCGCACGCTCCAGTGCCGCTTCCGCACGGACTCTGTCAATGTCCTCCGGACGTTCCGCCGTATCCACCAGCATGATCACACGGTTATGGGAAATGTAGACGCAGCCTACACCGACTACTGCCTTGGTCCAGTCATCATCTTCTTTTTCCTTGAACCGTACCTCGCCTTCTTTTGTGGCAATGACCATATCCTCATGATGAGACATGAGCGCCTGCTCTCCATCCAAGGCCGGTACGATAATGATGCCGCATTTTCCGTCGAAAAATACTTTATCACTGGCAATGACCTTCAAGCTGAAGGTGTTCATACGCACACCGCCTTTCCTTACTATGCCATGAGCTTCTTGGCCTTCTCCACTGCCTCATCAATGGTTCCTACATTGAAAAATGCAGCTTCGGGATACTCATCCATCTCACCGTCGATGATCGCACGGAATCCGCGGATGGTCTCCTTGACAGGCACATACTTACCGGGTACACCGGTGAAGTTCTCTGCCACATGGAAGGGCTGGGACAGGAAACGCTGGATCTTACGGGCACGATATACAGTGACCTTATCCTCATCGGACAATTCTTCCATACCCAGGATGGCGATGATATCCTGCAGTTCCTTGTACTTCTGCAGCATTGCCTGTACCTGACGTGCGGTCTCGTAATGCTCCTTACCTACCACATCCTCTTCCAGAATACGGGAAGTGGATTCCAGAGGATCCACTGCGGGATAAATACCCTGTTCCACGATCTTACGGGACAGAACCGTGGTGGCATCCAGATGTGCGAATGTGGTCGCAGGTGCGGGGTCAGTTAAGTCATCCGCAGGCACATAAACTGCCTGTACGGAAGTAACACTACCCTTATTCGTGGAAGCGATACGCTCCTGTAACTCACCGACCTCGGTAGCCAGTGTGGGCTGATATCCTACTGCGGAAGGCATACGGCCTAACAGTGCGGATACCTCACTACCTGCCTGCACGAAACGGAAAATATTATCAATGAACAGCAGCACGTTCTGGTGCTCTTCATCACGGAAGTACTCTGCCATGGTCAGTCCGGTCTCGGCTACACGCATACGTGCTCCGGGGGGCTCGTTCATCTGACCGAAGACTAACGCGGTCTTCTCCAGTACTCCGGATTCCTTCATCTCACTCCACAGATCGTTACCCTCACGGGAACGCTCTCCGACACCGGTGAAAATAGAATATCCACCGTGCTCGGTAGCGATATTACGGATCAGCTCCTGAATCAGCACGGTCTTACCTACACCGGCACCGCCGAACAGACCGATCTTACCACCCTTTGCATAGGGAGCCAGCAGATCGATGACTTTGATACCGGTCTCCAGCATCTCTACGACAGGGCTCTGCTCTTCGAAGGAAGGAGGATCTCTGTGGATGACCCAATGCTCCTCTCCTTCCAGGGATTCTCCACCATCAATGGTCTCTCCCAATACGTTGAACAATCTTCCCAGTGTCTTTTTACCTACCGGAACCTGGATTCCTTTTCCGGTGGCAATGACATCCATATCCTTGCAGAGTCCTTCACTGGCACCTAACATAATGCAGCGAACGGTATTGTTGCCGATATGCTGTGCCACTTCCATGACCAGACGCTTGCCTTCGCTGTATACTTCCAGGGCATCCTTGATAAAAGGAAGGTCATTGTTCTCGAACTCTACGTCTACAACAGGTCCCATGACCTGAACGATCTTACCATGATTTTTTTCACTTACGTTACTCAATTGTTCAGGACCTCCTTTCTTGCCTTTTTCTTCTTTTTCTGAGCCTTGGCACCGGCAATGACCTCCGTGATCTCCTGTGTGATCATAGCCTGACGTACCCGGTTGTACTGAATGGACAGATCATGGATCATGGCGGAAGCGTTTTTATTTGCTGCCTCCATTGCCATCATTCTGGCATTCTGTTCACTACAGAACGACTCTACCAGTGCACCGTACACATATCCCATGACGAAATCCGGAACAATGTTATTTAACACTGCCTTCGGAGACGGGGTCATGACAAGCGGTTCCTGATACATACTCAGATCCTGTCCGTCTTTGGTAATAAAGCGCTCTTTTATGATAGGTAACAGACGCATCATATGAGGTTCCGTTGTCGCGCTGTTTACCATATTGGTATAAATGATATATACCTCATCCAGCTGCTCTTCCTCGAACTGCTCCAGGATCGTCTCTGTAATGATACGGGCACGATGCAGTGTGGGGTTCTGTGCGGTGTAATGGAACTGCTCCGCCACCTCGATTCCACGGTGTCCGAAGTACTGACGTCCCAGTTCACCGACCACGAACAGTTTGTACTTTCCGGTTTTTCCGGCTTTCTGCATCTGCTCTTCTGCCATTTTCAGTACGTTATGGTTATAGGCTCCGGCCAGTCCCTTATCCGCGGTGACCACTACCAGTCCCGTGGTCTTCTCCTCGACCGATTTGTCCTTACGCTCATCGAAGTACTTATTATCGATCTCCGGTAAGTGGCGGACGATTCTGCTGACCATAGTCTGCAGAGTATAGAAGTAAGGCTCTGTCTCCTCCAGATTCTTCTTCGCTTTCCGAAGCTTCGTGGAAGAGATCATATACATGGCATTGGTAATCTTCATGGTATCCTGAATGCTTTTCATACGACTTTGTATTTCTCGCGTATTTGCCATGTTAACCTCCTATATTACTATCGCTGTTTGCATAATTTATTTCTGCAAAAACTCTTTTTTAAACTCCAAAGCCGCATCGCAGATCTGTTTGTTCAGCTCGTCATCCAGAGCCTTGGTAGTCTCTAACTGACGAACGATGTCGCTGTGCTTGTCCTTCATGTAGCTTAAGAACTGCATCTGGAAATCCTTTACCTGGGCTACAGGCACATCCAGCATTACTCTGCCGTTGGCTGCGCACAGGGTCATAACCTGCTCTGCCATGCTTAAAGGTCTGCACAGAGGCTGCTTTAACAGCTCCATCAGTACATAACCATGCTGTAACTGCTCCTTGGTGGCATTATCCAGATCGGAAGCAAACTGTGTGAACACTTCCATCTCACGGAACTGTGCCAGATCGATACGGATACTTCCGGCTGCTTTCTTCATTGCCTTGGTCTGTGCGGCACCGCCGACACGGGATACGGACAGACCGACATTGACTGCGGGTCTCATTCCGGAGAAGAACAGATCACTCTCCAGGAAGATCTGACCGTCGGTAATGGAAATTACGTTGGTCGGAATGTATGCGGATACATCGCCTGCCTGGGTCTCGATGATGGGCAGTGCGGTGATGGAACCGCCGCCCTTGTCTGCACTCAGTCTTGCGGAACGCTCCAGCAGTCTGGAATGTAAATAGAATACGTCTCCGGGATATGCCTCACGTCCGGGAGAACGCTCCAGTAACAGGGACAGTGCACGGTAAGCTACCGCATGCTTGGACAGATCATCGTATACGATGAGAACGTCCTTGCCCTGATACATGAAGTACTCAGCCAGTGCGGTACCGGAATACGGTGCGATGTACTGCAGGGGTGCAGGATCACTGGCGGTTGCGGATACGATAATAGTGTAATCCATGGCATCGTTCTTTTTCAGGGTTCCTACCAGTTTTGCAATGGTGGATGCCTTCTGACCGATAGCCACATAGATACATACCACATCCTTGCCCTTCTGGTTCAGAATGGCGTCGATGGCGATGGAAGTCTTACCGGTCTGACGGTCACCGATAATCAGCTCACGCTGTCCACGACCGATGGGGAACATGGAATCGATAGCCAGAATACCGGTCTCCATAGGCACGCCTACGGACTGTCTGTCCACGATGGAAGGAGCGGGCTGCTCGATGGGACGATAACCCTCTTCCTTAATGGGGCCTGCGCCGTCGATAGGTGCTCCCAAAGCATCCACGATTCTGCCCTTGAAGCCGTCGCCTACGGGGATACCGGCTCTCTTACCGGTACGAACGACTCTGGTACCCTCACGGATCTCGGTATCATGACCGAACAGGATACATCCTATCTCGTCTCTTCGGACATCCTGTACCATTCCCTTGACACCGGAATCAAAGATAACGATCTCGCCGTACTCTGCATGGTCGATACCATTGACATTGGCGATGCCGTCACCT
Organism: Bacteroidaceae bacterium; assembly: GCA_963630275.1. Taxonomy (GTDB): domain Bacteria; phylum Bacillota; class Clostridia; order Lachnospirales; family Lachnospiraceae; genus Acetatifactor. The sequence goes on from CAVGMD010000033.1 coordinate 19,913, forward strand.
ACCCAGCTGACAGAACCGATCTCATTTTCTTCGGCCTGCAGATTGAAATCTTCGATCTCACCCTTCAGGATAGTGATAATACCCTGCTCGCTGGCAGTCTTTCCTACCTGGGAAAGCTTGTCTGCGAACTGCTTCATACGTCCATTGGTACTCCAGTCATAGACCTCGTTACCGGCACGGATGATGAAACCACCACCAAGAGAAGAATCTTCTTTGGTCTCGAAGACCATGTCCTCTCTGTTGTATTTCTTCTGGATAAAATTACGGATATTCTGCAGTTGCTCATCGGTAGGCGCTGTCACATAGGACAGGGTCACAACGAACTCACCTTTTTTTTCGGGAGAGAGTTCTCTGTATGCGGTGCAGATATCGTCCCACAGATTGACATCTCCGTTATCACACAGAACCTTCAGGAAATCTCTGATCTGTAAGGGGAATACTTTTTCTATTACATTGTGCTTGGCAGACAGTGACACAGCAGGAGATTCAAAATCCAGCTTCACCTGCGGTACGGCTTTGAAGATATCGCCTGTCTGACCTACAATGTCTCCGGGGATATTCAGTTCACGCAATCTCTTTGCGTATTCTAAAGCTGTACTAATCAATCTTTTCACCTGTCTTTGCTATAAATTGGTTGTAAAGTTCTCTGTCTGAATCTGCGTTCTGTTTGGCAGCTACCAGTTTGGCTGTAGCTTCCACTACCAGACCGGCGATCTGTTCCTGCGCCTGCTCGATGCGCTTCTGTTCTTCCAGTGCGGCATTTTTGCTGGCATTGTCCAGGATCTTCTTTGCTTCTGTCTGGGCATCTGCCACGATGCGGTCGTACTCGTCACTTGCCTTGCCTCTCGCCTCGTTCAGGATGCCTTCTTTCTCAGCCTGAACACCGCTTAAGGATGCCTCGTACTTATCTTTAATCTCATCGGCACTGTCCTGTGCTGCCTTGGCATCTGCATACTGCTTATCGATCTCTGCCTGTCTTGCATCCAGGATCTTGTGGATGGGCTTGATCAGGAAGATCTTCACGATGGCGAAGATAATCAACAGATTCAGGATGGTCCATACAATATTAATATCTAATCTCAGCATGTGCTTTCATCCTTTCTTACGTTTCGTTATACAGTCCCTTATGCCATGAACAGAATAATTAAGATACCGATAACGAATCCGTAAATAGCGGTTGCCTCTGCCAGCGCACCACCTAACAGTAAGATCTTGGTGATCTTGCTCTCTGCTTCCGGCTGTCTTGCGACTGCCTCTGCTGCCTTACTTGTTGCGATACCGATACCGATACCTGCTCCGATACATGCCAGTGCTGCAATACCTGCTCCAATAGCTATCATAGTTAAATCCTCCAAATAAAAATAGTGTTGTTAGTGAATAGTTACTCAATGGCTTCCTTAATGTACATGGATGTCAGGAATACGAATACATACGCCTGAATCAGTCCATCAAAAATATCAAAGTAAAAGCTGAAGGGTACCGGCAATGCCACCGGAACCAGAAGCTTCAACAGCTCCATGATAACGAATGCTCCCAAAACGTTACCAAACAATCGCATACACAGGGACAGGGGCTTGATGAACACCTCCAGAATATTGATGGGTGTTACGATCGCGATAGGCTCGGTGAAGCTTTTGATCCATCCGCCCACACCTTTTTTGCGGATACCTGCGGCTTCTACCAGGACGATACTCATCAGTGCCAGTGCCGCCGTTACGTTCAGATCCTTGGTAGGGGGCTTCATACCGAACAATCCAATGATATTGGATATGCCCAGGTATAACAGTACGCTTACCAGATACGGTACATACCGTTTACCTTCCTCTCCGATCATTCCCGTAACGATGCCTTCCAGCTTCGTCACGATCGTCTCTGCCACCAGCTGTCGTCTGCTGACATTGTGTACTTTGAGGTTGCTTGTAAGGATAATCGACAAGATCAGAATGACTGCCATGACCACCCAGGTGATAACGACCGATTCCGCAATGTCCAACTGTACTCCGCCGATCAGTGGAAGACCTGCCGGAAGCTTGATGGAAAAAGCCGTGTCACAATTCAGTTCCTTGAGCAGTTCTGATGCCAATTCCTCCATAATACCACTTCCTTTCCGTAAACATCCATGAAAGAGCTTTGACCCCCTCACGGTCGTTGCTATTTTACTCCTAATTCTTGAAAAACGTAAGATACATTTTTGCTAATTTGTCCCATGCAAAAATGAAAAGTTATAGCATATATTAACTATAAAAAATGAGGTATCAGAAAATTGTATGACAAAATTAGTCATTTTGGGACGTAAGTACCAGACCGGTAATTACGAAGCGTTTTTCGGAAAACTCCCTGCCAGGACCGTGACCACTTTAGTCCCCGGGGAAGTCACCTCCTGTGATGCTCTGATCCTGCCGGGCGGCGGAGATATCACTCCTGCTTTCTTCGGAGAAAAAAGCAAAGGCTCCCGCACCGTCGACACCGAACTGGACATACTGCAGTTCCAGGCTCTCGACACGGCGATTGCCGCCGGGATCCCTGTCATCGGGATCTGTAAAGGTATGCAGGTCATCAACGTCGCCTTCGGCGGCACAATTCTACAGGATATGCCCGGAGATCAACTGCACAGTACTCCCTCCGGTGATGCATTCCATACGTCCATTATGGCGGAAGATTCCCGTCTTTTCAAGTATTTCCCTGTAGAAATGCGCGTCAACAGTGCCCACCACCAGCGGATCGACCGCTTAGGCCAGCACCTTAAGATCATTCAGGTCTGTCCGGACGACGGCTGCCCCGAAGCTTTGGAGCATGACGAGCTGCCGATTCTGGGGCTGCAATGGCATCCGGAGCGGCTTTCAAAGCGAGCTGGGGAACCTTTGCTTTCACTTCTTTCTTCTTATTTCTAAAACGGTGGTGCGGTCTTTTCGCCGGAACCAGTTCCTCCCTGACCTTAACCTTCGCAATCTCGAACAGGGAGCGGATGATCCCCCGCAGCATCTCTGCGGTCTGATCGTCCACTTCCTTCAATGCGGTAGCTACCGCATTCATGCTCTTCTTCCAATCCGCGGTAAAGGTGATCAGATCATCTGCCTGGGATGCGGAGATGACCTGATAGAGCGTCTCCACGAAAGTCCGGACCTGCTCTTCATTTAAGGACAGGATCCATTCATTCAGAGCCTCATTCATGATCTTCTGGCTCTCATAGATGTCACCCACATCCACGAAATGGTCGTCTTCCACCAGCCAGGAAAACGGATCGTGCTGCAGCAGGCCATGACTGTTGCTCTCCACCACGCGGTAATGAATATCCCGCTCAAAGATCATACCGATCATGGACGAATGGGGCAGGATTTTCACCACCTTGTCTTCGATGGCGTTATAGTGACATTCCTTCAGCACCTCCGGTCGGAATCCCGGTCCATCCATGCTGTAGATCTTCTGAATCCGTTTCTGCACAAAAGGAGCACATTTCATAGCACTGTAGACTGCCAGATTGCCTCCCTTGGAATGACCGCCGATGTAAAAGGGCTGATGCAGCCAGCCGGTGACCATGTTTACGTATTTTACACTGTATTCCTGTCCCGGCACCGGATTTAAAAATGCCATGTTAAAGTCTTCCTTCCAGCCCACGATGGTCTCATCCGTTCCGCGGAATGCCAGGAACAAAGTCCCGTCATCGAGGATGAAAGTAATGGCGGAGAACTGGGTCTCCCATTCCTTTTCCACCAGATTGATATAACAATTCAGCCGCATATTGCGAAACCGTCTGCCGCTTAACATTCCTTCGAACAGTGCCCGGTTCTCCTTTTCAAAGCGGACATCTCCGAAAAGTTTGTCCACATCCGGTCTTAAGGAGATCTCCTCCAGAGTCACGGAAGGACCGTTATGCCGTACATCGCTGACCATACCGTCAAATTTCAGATAAGAGAGCTGGCATAATGCCAGACTGTCCACATCATTCAGAGGCTTTTCCCGAAATGAGATGTCTCCGTATTTCTGTAAATATTCGATTACCGTTCCCGCCATATGCGCTCCTTTCCGCGAGGAACTTTCCCTTGCGCATTTTTCCGGATTATGTTACGTTAAAATAAAGTGATTCAAAAAGAAGGTGATTCATCGTGTCCACGAAAAACTCCAACCCGTTTTCCAGAGATTGTATGGTACAGGCTCTGATCCAGCTGCTTCAGACCAAATCCCTGTCCAATATTACCATTACGGAACTGACCGAACGTGCCGGCGTCTCCCGCATGACCTATTATCGCAATTATCATTCCCTGGATGAGATCTTCAGCAGTTATCTGAAGGCTCTCGTGGATGCTTATCGCACAGATGTCGCCACCTGGACCGACAAGGGCAATTATAATGATTACCGTAATATGTTGCACTGCTATGAGTATTTCTATCACTACAAAGAATTCATTGCCTGTCTGGTGCGGACCGGTCTGGGACACCTGCTGTTGCAGGCACTGGATGACTATATTTTAGAGACTTATTACACCGAGGACAAGGGAAGAGATTTCTATTACACGCTCCGGGCCTTCTCCGGTTCTCTCTATAATATCTATGTCACCTGGATTCTGGAAGACTCCAAGGAATCCGCGGAAGAGATTGTATCCATTATCTGCCGCATCTATTCCTAAGACGATTCAGCAAAGGACTGCGCAAAATACGCAGTCCTTTATTGTTTGGTGATTATCTCTGATCCAGAGGAACATATTCCAGTTCCTGCATCACGCTCTTATAAGCGGGACGAATGATCTTATCCATATTGATCAGCTCTTCAATACGGTGCGCACTCCATCCCACGATTCTTGCAATAGCAAAAATAGGAGTATACAGTTCTAGAGGGATCTCCAGCATACTGTATACGAATCCGCTGTAGAAATCCACGTTGGCGCTGACACCTTTGTAGATTCGGGACTTTTGAGAAATAACTTCCGGTGCGATCCGTTCAATCATGGAATACAGCGCGAAATCCTTGTCTCTGCCCTTGGCTACTGCCAGCTTTTCCACGAAGCTCTTGAATACCTGGGCTCTGGGATCGGACAGGGAATAAACAGCGTGACCCATACCATAGATCAGTCCCTTGCCATCGAAAGCTTCCTTGCTTAAAATCTTGTTCAGATAAGCTCTTACCGCGTCCTCGTCCGTCCAATCGGAGACATGGGCTTCGATATCCCGCATCATCTCTACGACCTTGATATTGGCGCCGCCGTGCTTGGGTCCCTTCAGGGAAGAAAGCGCTGCCGCCACTACGGAATATGTATCGGATCCGGAAGAAGTTACGACTCTGGTGGTAAAGGTGGAGTTGTTACCGCCGCCGTGCTCCATATGCAGCACCAGTGCGGTGTCCAGTACTCTTGCCTCCAGTTCGGTGTATTGTTTGTCCGGACGAAGCATCATCAGCAGGTTCTCTGCGGTGGAAAGCTTCTTCTGCGGACGATGTATGTACATGCTTTCGTCGTTGGAATAGTGATTATATGCATGGTAGCCGTAGACTGCCAGCATGGGGAACACAGCGATCAGTCCCAGGCACTGTCTTAATACATTTTCAATGGAAGTATCGCTGCAGTTTTTATCGTAGGAAGCAAGTGTCAGAACGCTCCTGGTCAAGGAATTCATGATGTCACTGCTGGGAGCTTTCATAATGACATCTCTGGTGAAGTTGGTCGGCAGTGTTCTGCTGGACGCAAGAATATCGTTAAAATGCTTCAGTTCCTCACGGTTCGGCAGCTTACCGAACAAAAGTAAATAAGCCACTTCCTCGAAGCCGAAATGATCTCCGCGGAATCCATTGACCAGCTCAATACAGTCATAACCGCGGTACCACAGCTTACCTTCACAAGGTACCTTTTTGCCGTCCTCCATTTTGAAGGATTCGATCCGTGAAATATTGGTAAGACCTGCGACTACACCGTTACCGTTCTTGTCACGCAGTCCCCTCTGTACGCCGTATTCGTCGAACATCTGGGGTTCCAATCTATCTGCCGCTCTGCACAGTCCGGCATGCTCTAACATATATTCTTCGTTCTTCTTCATCCAAATACCTTCCTTTCCCTCACATTCACTAATACTTTTCTATCATAACTTTTTGAAAGGGACGATGTCAATTAAGAAAGTATAAAATTAACCCAGAACCCTCCTCGTATTTTCCTTAATTTTCTCAGACAGGTCGGCGTACTTTATGAGTTCCTCCTCGGTGAATCCGGCAAATCTCGCCTCGTCATAATCCCGCTGTGCCATCTCCAGTTCTTTCATAACGGCATCCGCTGCCGGGAGAATCGTCACAGCGATCTTACTTCCCCGTTCTTTCCTCTTCGTTTCTGCCTTCTCTGCTGCCTTCGTTTTATTTTTTCCGGTGGTCTTGTCTTTTTTGGAAGGTTTGGGTTCCTTCACTTCCTCTATTTTCAAGAATCCCTTCATATTCAGGTGCTGCAATCCACTAGTCAGATTCGTCCGGGAGATTCCGGCGAAATCCGCCAGTTCCCGTCTGCTGTCCCACTCGTGCTTCTCGCACAGGCACAGAAGCAGACGTACGTCCGACACCTTCAAGTCTCCTTTTAATGCCACCGGCTCCAGATAATGCTCTAAAAGCTTCCGCTTACGATAAGCATCTCCCGCCGGTCCTTCCGCCTGCAGGATCTCAGTATTGACGAAGACTCTCTCATCTCCTAGCTTCTTGGATCCGGGCAGGATCGAAGGCGGCACGGTTCCGTCCCCCGCCGCATCGATGAAGAAACGGTACACCTGCAGCCGGTTCTTCTCGTAGTCCTCTTCTTCCAGTACATGTTTGTAGAAGTTATTGTAATACTCAAAGACGTTCAGCTTCATCTTCACGGTCTTCGAGATATTAATTCCCTGACTGGCAAGAGAGCCTTTCCGCTTCACATAATAATAGATGGGCGCATGCAGGGCATAGAATACTTTCGCATAGCGGATATACTCCAGATTAAACATAAAATCCTCGCACCAGTTGATATTCGTATCCATGCGCAGATTATGCTCTTCCACAATATCCCTGCGGTACAGCTTGTTCCACAGAACACCGTAATAAAAGTCCGCCGGATTCTCCATCATATGCGCTGCGAACTCTTCTCTGGTGAGCACACCTTCCTCTTCGATGTCTCCTTTGGGGGACAGGCGCTCTCCCACCACGCGGTAAAAGTCGGAAATGACCATATCACAGCCGTACTCTTCCGCTGCCCGCACGAACAGTCTCGTGGCATCCGGTGTGATCCAGTCGTCACTGTCCAAAAACTGCAGATATTTTCCCCGGGCACGATCCAGTGCCTGATTTCTACTGTCGGAGACTCCGGTATTTTCCTTCTGAATCACAATAACTCTGGGATCGTTGTCACCGTATTCCTCACAGATGTCACCGGAGGCATCGGTGCTTCCATCATTGACCAGAAGTAACTCAAAATCTGTGTATTCCTGATTTAAAATGCTGTCGACACAGCGTCGTAAATATTGCTCCGCGTTGTATACCGGAACAATGATGCTTACCATGGGACGCATAAGTTTTTTCCTTTCTACTACAATATATTTATGGTTAATATCCCTTACAGCCAGTAAGGAATT
>CAVGMD010000034.1:0-27368 GCA_963630275.1 Bacteroidaceae bacterium
TGATAACATATCCGCTGCACTATTGGCATGACCGGTGGACATACTTCCGTCATGCCCCGTATTCATACACTGCAACATATCAATAGCTTCCGCGCCTCTTACCTCCCCTACAATGATGCGATCAGGTCTCATGCGCAGTGAAGAACGGATCAGTTCCCGAATTCCGATTTCTCTGCAGCCATCCTCACTGCCATTGCGGGTCTCTAAACGCACCAGGTTCGGAAGCCCCTGCAGCTGCAGTTCCGCGCTGTCTTCAATGGTAATGATCCTCTGTTCTGACGGAATAAATCCGGACAATACATTCAGGAATGTTGTCTTGCCGCTGCCGGTTCCCCCGCTTACGAAAATGTTATAGCCGGCTTTTACCAACATTTTTAAGAATTCCGCAGCTTCCACGGATAATGTCTCCATGGCGATCAGTTTCTGCATGGTAATGGGCTTATCCGGGAATCTTCGGATCGTAACGATCGGACCGTTCAGTGCAATCGGACTCATGACAATATTGACACGGGAACCGTTACTCAGTCTGGCATCCACGATCGGAGATGCCTCATTGACCACTCTGTTACATCCCGCTACAATCTGCTGGATCACATCCTGCAATTTTTCCATGGAATCAAATGCCCGGTCCAGTTCCTGCAATTGTCCGTCTCTTTCCACAAAAATGTGCTCCATTCCATTGATCATGATCTCCGTAACAGAACTGTCCTCCACAAAAATCTGCAGGATATCCAGCCTTCGCAAGGAGTCAAACAATTCCTTCCGCAGGCGTCTCCGCAGTTCTACCGAGCACAGTTCCAGGCTGTCCTGCTCCATCAGTACTTCATCAATGGTGTCTTCCACCTCTTCATCCGTATAATCTCTTCCGTAATCCAGCCTCTCCTGTACCATCTGACGTAGTCTTCTTCTCTGTTCCAAATAATCCATAATTATCCTTCTCCCTTTTTATTTTTCCAGCAGTTCTATCTCTTTTTTCACATATTCTGCGAACTCTCCCCGGGTGTATTGCTCCAGATCCGACGGAAGCCTGTGAAAATACGGCAGGCTCAGTTTTCTTGTTTTATCCTTTACCGTTTCCTTTTCGCACAAAGCCAGCAGCTGTTCATACTGGTTCAATTTGCGTTGTGATATCGGATCTTCCTTCGTCAGCGTATATATCACCGTGCAGATCTGCAAAATCTCAAACAATCCCTGTATGCTTTCACTGAGATCCAGTATCACATATTCGTATTTCCCGAGTTCTTCGATGCGTTGGAACAGGCTTCTCCATTCTTCCAGTGTGATTCCCAGCAGATTCTGCCCGTTACGCATCGGAGGAATATAATCCAGTTTTCCTTTTCTCTGCATCACCGTCTGCATCCGGAGCGAGAATTTACCCGGATCTCCTGCCAGAAAATAGAGCAGGTCCGCCAGGTCCCTGTTCTGTCTCTCCGGCAGAAGCTCCGTGATTCCGATGTAGTGTTTAAAATTCAGATATAACGCCGGATGCTTCTCCGCAATCAGCTGTGCAAATGTCAGCGCAAAAGAACTCTGCAGGCACCGGTGTATCGGAGAATAGATTCCTATAAATTTTGTCTTATATTCCGCACACAAAAGCGGCAGCCGTATCCCCACCGCCTCCACATACAGTTCCAGCAGTTCTTTCCACACTCCCTCCGCTTCCTGATATTTATTAATATTGGGAAACTGGTGCCACCTGAGTGTACCGCTTTCGTTCAGAATCGCCTGGCAGATCGGCTGCAGTGTCTCCAGCCTGTCCACACAGGAGGATTCCGCTACCACCAGCATAGTTACCTCTCCGGTCTTCTCACTGTCCAGCAGTTCTTCTATTCCCGTATAAGTATGAATTTCCCAAGGCAGTTCCTTTTGTCTTTTTAAAAATTCCGAAAGAAGTCTTGCATATTCTTCCTCCCGGTCATACAGGACCATAATCGGTTCCTTCTGTTCCATCAATAAATCCCTCCCATGTACAGCAATGCACTGCATAAAATCGGTCCTGCCATACAGATTCCTGCCGCCTCCGATGCTCTATCCTCCGCAAAATACACTCTCCACTGCCCACAACGGACAACATCCCACACATATTCACCCAGATAGCACAATCTCTCCCAAAGATTATGTGCCCGGTACATTTTACACAGTGCGAAAATTGCTGCGAAAAGCAGCGCGAAAAACAGAAAATACAGAACTTTACCTGTGGGGAAAAAGCCGGCACAGGCGCCCAGAAGCTTTACATCTCCCGCTCCCATGGCTCCGATGTAAAAAAACAGATAAAATGCCATGGTCGTTAACAGAATATTCCCCAGGTATCCACCAATCCCCGAAATCCCCTGCTCCCACAGTCTCGTTCCCAGCCCTGCGAACAGGCATCCTAAAATTAATCCATTGGGGATCCTGCGGCTTTTGTAATCGTAGCGGCAGGCAATGCCTAAAAGAAAACACAATATTAATTTTGTTCCGGTATTCGTTACATTCTCACTCTCCTCTCAGTTACTGTACAAGTGGTAATGCGGGATGAAATAATCCCAAAAGAATTGCAGATCTTATAAGATATCTTACACCATCGCGATTGGTTGTAAGATGAATTATAGTCGTTGTTCTTCTATCTGACAAGTGCTTTTTCGTAAAAAAATAATCTTTGTTACATTTTAACAATCATGCTTGTAAAGTTTCCTGCCACATTCGCGCAAGTCCTTGATTTTACTGGATTTCCGCCCGTCAAAACATGTGATAAACTGCCAGTCCGTACAATGCAAGAATCCCCGGAAATCCCAGGATCCCCGCTGTCAGGGCCGTAGCCGCATTGATCCCCACGGTCACGGCAATCCCCAGCATTTCCAGTCCCCAATTTATAAAGCAGATCAGAATCGTACCGAAAACACTTCGTAATACAAGATTCAGAAACCACTCTGCCCACTTGCCCAGAAAACTTACCACAAGCAGCAATACGCCCACTCCGATCAGGCCTAACAGTATTTTCGGATATTCCATGGCAACTCATTCCTTTACTTCTGCTGTTGCTACAATCTATTCCTGTTTTTCAGAAAAAATGTCTGCCACATTCATACACCGCAGGTATATTTTCCCTTTTTGTTTCCTATACTGTTAGCAGAAAGGATGGATAATTTATGAAAATCTTTTTTAGTCAGGTAAATACGAATTCCGAAACCGTGGAAGAAGATCTCTCCCGCTTAGATTTAAAAGAGTCCATAAGAAAAACCCGCCAGGCTCTGGATATCGCCTATGCGGGTTTTGATAACGCATTGGAAAGTGATCTGATTGACAGTTATATTTACGAGATCAACGCTCTGCAAAAAAGATATCAGCATCTGACCGATCTCGCTGCCGAACTGCCCCGGGAACAGGAGAATTCTCTATACCAGCATTCCCCGATTCGAGCCCTGGTCAGCCATGTTTTCGGTTAACTGATTCCTGCCATAGGTCAGTCCCGCATATACTGTCTGAGAGTTATTCATCACGGGACCGGAAGGATTCTGATCCTGGATCTGTCTGTAGGCTTCACAGAGAGGTGCGATCACTTTGCGCACATCCGCTAATGTCGTTTTGTCGCATTTTGCTTCGCATACGGCAAGTCTGCGGATACAGTACAGGTACAGACTGGACAGTTCCGCTGCCGGGCTGTATTCTCTGTGAAGAGAATTTAAAAGCTCATTGATGCATCCCCTGGTTCTGCGAACCGCTTCCAGAAGCTGCGCATCTTCTGCTGCCTGTTCGGCATCTGCAAGATACTGTAATGTCATTTCGTAGAGAATGACTACCAGCTGTGTGGCATTCGCCTGGGTAATCCGCAGAGTAAATTGTTGTTTACACTCTTTTGTCATTTCAAGTCCTCACTTTGTCACAAGCATATTACTGTAACAGCTGCAATACCTGGGAAGGTCTCTCGTTTGCCTGTGCCAGCATGGAGGTTCCTGCCTGTGCCAGGATCTGATAAGTGGTATAAGAAGTCATTTCTTCCGCCATATCCACATCCATGATACGAGAATAAGCCGCTGTCATGTTCTCACTGGTGACATCCAGACTGTTGATAGTGGATTCCAAACGGTTCTGGAATGCGCCCAGTCTGCCGCGGACACTGGATACATACTTGATTGCGCCATCTACTCTTGCAATAGCGTCCTTTGCTCCTGCCTGCGTACTTACATCAATGTCTTCAATTCCCATATTCTGCAGGCTGACTGCCGGGATATTTACTTCCAGTACCTGTCCCTCGTTGGCTCCGATCTGCAGACGCATCGCACCGATGCCGGTAGCATCGATCTTCAGGGTACTGTAATCTCCTTCCTGTGCTCCGGAGACATCCAGCCGCATTTCAAAACCATTCTCTCCGGTAATCGTCAGGAGATTATCCTTCATCTCGGCCTTCAGCTCTCCTACATTTTCAAAGCCTTTTCCAAACTGTACATCTCCGTCCAGTTCAAAATTACCGTCTGCATCTTTTTTCAGAGACATATCCAACGTGTATTCTTTTACGGGAACATCCGTGGAGTAATAGTTGACTTTGATCTCATCACTGCTGGTATAGCCCTTCAGGTCGAATTCCCCGTTCAACAGCTTCTGACCGTTGAACTCCGTGGTATCGGAAATACGGGTGATTTCCTCCTTTAACTGCGCTACCTCATCCTGTATGGTTGCGCGGTCATCATCTGTCATGGTGCCGTTGGCAGCCTTGACGGAAAGCTCATTGATACGCTGCAGCATCTCGCTGATCTCGGTCATTGCGCCATCCGCGATCTCTATAATGGATACACCGTCGCTGGCATTCTGGTTTGCCACGGACAGTCCCTCGATCTGAGCATTCATGCGCTTGGACATTGCCAGTCCGGCAGGGTTGTCCTTGGCGTGATTGATCTTCAATCCGGAAGAAAGTCTCTCTAATGATTTGGACAGCAGGTCATCATTTGTGGATAAGGCATTGTTGGATAACATTGCCGATACATTGTAATTGATTCTCATGTGTTACTCCTTACTTTCCGCTGCTGTCTGCGACAGCCTGCAGGAATCCTTTTGCCAGTCGGTACAGCTGTTCCGTATCGGTCCGGTTCTCTATGGTGTCTGCATTTTGTGTCTCTCCGGCTGCCATCCTTGTCATATCCCGGGAGCTGACGATGGGAAGCTTTTCCACTTTCCAGTCTGCAGAAGTATCTGTCTGAATCCATTCAAGGAATATATCGGAAGCCTTCTCTAATTTCGTAACCTCTTCCGGCGTATTTCCTACGAGATAGCCTTCGATGACATCTCCCTTGACCTGTAAATGTGCCTCCAGCTCTGTATCTCCGGCATTAACCCGGATCTCCACATCTCCGGCAGCTCCAACTCCCTGCTGTAAGGTAAGATGAACTCCCGCCAGCTGCTCACCCAGGTACATCGGGAGAAAATATTCCTGCTTCTCCTGAAGACTTTCTGCAAGACGCAGCTGTTTGTGTACCAGCTGCAGCTGTTTTACGTCCAGATGCTCATCCGCCTGTTCCAGGCTCATGGTCTCCGCATCTTCTGCCGCATCCTGAAGCATGGATCGATAATTCTCTGCAAAATTCTGCTGATCCAGTTGCCCCCACAATTCGGAAGCTTCTGTCCCGGCAGGCGCTTCTTTTTCCTGCTGATACTTTTCTCTGTATCTGCGCAAGTCGCCGAACAGCTCCGCCGGGTCATCCATAAGCGCCTGTGCTGCCAGAAGGTTCGATGCGCTGATGGGAACTTCTCCCTTTTGCAGCAGTTCTGCAGCTTCCGGTATCGTATTTCCCGCCTCCCGCATCTGCTGCAGTCCTTCCTGATTGTAGGCAGCTCTGCTTTCACTGTCCTCTGACACCTCTGTCAGAATCTCTTTTGCCATTCCCATCCGGATCTGTTCGGATATATTATTCTCGGAGAAATGGATCTCCTGCGTAAGTCCCGTATCGTCCGACACTTTCCAGTCCATATGAGAGGTTCTTCTGCTTCTGGCTGCCGCCAACAGCGTGGAAAATTGCAGCTCTGCTCCGGTATTTACTACCGCGCCTACCGCTGCACCATCCTCTCTCTCGACCTGATGCACCATGCGGTAAATTCCGATATATGCTTTCCTCTCTTCTTCCGTAATATCCTTTTTCTGCTCCAGCTGATACAGAAAACGGCTGTAGTCCTCCGCTTCTTCCTCATAGCTCTGAGGATTCTGTGAAAAATAGGACTCCAGTTCGGCAAAAGTCTTCTCCAGAGGATTCACACCGTCACGGATCATCTGCAATACATTTTTCGGTGTCAGTCTGTCCACCACCGCGCTGACCTGTCTGTCAGCTTCCTTGACCTTCTCGATATTTTCGGGCGTAATTTCCATACTGTTGTATGCCAGAATCCGGACACCCCGCTGATTTTCCGGTGTTTTTTTTAATGACATATCTGTCAGAATATCATCTACATTCGAAAATGCTTTCCGGATGCTGTCTCCCAGGTCTCTTCTCGGCGCCGTCATCAGAGTCTCATAACGTTCGCCCGCTTCCTCATAGGCTTTCTGCATTGCAGCGCCTTCCTTATGGAAATCGGCAACCGTCTCTGCGGCAGCATTCTGTTCCAGACTATAGGATCCCAGTACTCCGGCAGGCAATCCGGGTAATTCCGAAGCCACCTGCACTGCCTGGGTGTAAGTCTCATATTTCGTCACAGCCTGAGATTCACCGGGGAAATATTTTCCGGCAACCTCTGCCTCCGCCTTGCGCAGCGCTTCGATCAGCTGCTCCATGGGGGCTGTATCAATGGAAAAATCACTCTGCAAAAGTTTTACATTCACTTCTGCCGTCATGCGCAGGCGAATCTCTTCCAGCTGTTTTCTTGCCGCCAGGTTCTCCGCCGTGGCATCCCACTTTGCATCCGAGAACCAGTCCTGCAGCATTCTGTCTGCTTTTTCATAAATCGTATCCTGTCTGCCCAGGTTCGCATACATCGGAGATTTTCCTTCCGCAATTGCCACTGCTGCCGCCTGTGCAAAAGCATCCTCCGTGACGGGATAAGAGATTCCATCCAGTTCCGCAAGCTGCTGTAACGTATCTGCAGTCAGCGGAAGTCCGGCACTTACCAGCCACTGCGCCTTCTGTCTGTTCTCATCGTTGACCGTCAGTCCGGCATCTGTAATTACCTTGTCCATCTGCTCCTGCAGTTCCTGCGGGACATCATTATTCTGTACTTTGGCACCACTGTTCTCTGCCACATAGAGGTTCCAGATCTCAGGCTCCAGTCCGTTATCCACCAGATATCCGACTGCTCCTTCTTCCGGTTCCTTCAGGGAAGCTGCCATATCCCAGGCGTTTTTCAGTTCATTTATATTTTCCTGCGTCAGGGGAATATCCGCTGATCGGAACTGCTCTTCAATGCTTCGGGCTAAAGTATCGCTTCCTACCGCTGCCGCCAGGGTATCCATGTCGATATCATCCGTATATCCAGCGATCTGCTGTCCGGAGCGGACCAGTTCCGCCTTGATCTTATCCACGATGGTGACCGCTGTATCCTGATCCAGCTCTTTTGGATCGAATCCATCCTCGCAGGCTTTCGCATAGTCCTCCTGTGACATGGTGTGTGACAGTAATGTCATATAGTCCTGCTGCAGCGCCACATTGGCATTCCCGGCATCCTGCTGCAATTCCATCAGAGATTTTCCCTTATGGCTCTCTTCCTTTTCCAGGGAAACTCCGGGCACTGCGACCTGTCCACTCTCGTACACTGCCCCGAAATTCACATTTTCGCTTTTTTTGCTGCGCTGTGTCTTGTCTTTGCCCCAGGTGTTTTTCTCTGTCCGGGTACCTTCTGTTCTATTGTCAGTTTCATTAATTTTCTGATTCTGAAATGTTATCTTCATGTTTTTCGTCCTTTTCTGGAAATAACTCCTGAAATAACTATTCAGAGTTATGAAAAAAGATGAGCATGCCCTTTGGTCACACTCATCTTTTATTTCGGTTGTTTTATGTAATTTCTTAACCTGACCTAGAACAGAAATACTGCTGCACCGTAGGGCGGCAGATCAAAACTGATGGAGTAATCCTTATAATGATAAGGCTTTTTCTCCGCCATGATCTCTGCGGGAATCTCGTTGCCCCAGCCGCCGAACCGCTCCTCATCACTGTTGAGCAGAAGCTTATACTTTTTCTTCTTAGGCACGGGAACGGTATAGTTCTCCCATTTCATCGGTGTCATGTTTAACACAAACAGCAGGTTGTTCTTCCCACTGGAACATTTTCTCACGAAGCTGTACGTGCTGTGCTCCGCATCATCTGCATTCATCCATTCGAAACCGTCCCAGGTATTGTCGATCTCGTACAGAGCAGGGTATTTACGATACAGCTCCAGCAGCTCTTTTACATAGGTATGTACACCCTGATTCAGCTTCTCACCCAGCAGGTACCAGTCGAGCTCACGCTCCTCGCTCCACTCTCTCTCCTGTCCGAAATCCTGTCCCATGAACAGAAGCTTTTTGCCAGAATGTCCGAACATGTAGGTATAACCCACACGAAGGTTGGCGTATTTATCCGCCGTATATCCCGGCATCTTGTTCACCATGGAGCATTTCAGATGTACCACTTCATCGTGAGACAACGGCAGGATGTAATTCTCACTGTCATTGTAGCTCATGGCAAAAGTCATGGCATAATGGTTGCCCTTGCGGTACAGGGGATCCAGCTTCATATATTCACAGAAATCATGCATCCAGCCCATATTCCACTTAAAGGAGAATCCCAGTCCCTCTCCGCCGATATCACTGGTAACATTGGGCCATGCGGTAGATTCCTCGGCAATAGTCATGAATCCGGGATAGGTTCCGCGGATTACGGAATTCAGATGATGGAAGAACTCAATGGCTTCCAGATTCTTATTGCCGCCAAACTTGTTGGGCAGCCACTCACCGTCTTTTTTACCATAATCCAGATAAAGCATGGATGCCACAGCATCTACACGGATACCGTCTATATGGAACTCTCTCAGCCAGAACAACGCATTGGCTACCAGGAAATTCTTTACTTCGTTCTTCCCATAGTTGAAAATCTTGGTGCCCCACTCGGGATGGTCTCCCAGACGGGGATCGGGATGCTCAAAAATACACTGTCCGTCAAATTCTGCCAGTCCATGCGCATCGGTTGCAAAGTGTGCCGGTACCCAGTCCAGGATAACACCAACACCCGCTTTATGCAGTTCGTTGACGAGATACATAAAATCTTTCGGGGTTCCGTAACGGGATGTAGGCGCATAATATCCGGTTACCTGATACCCCCAGGAGCCGTCAAACGGATGCTCTGCGATTCCCATAAGTTCCACATGGGTGTATTTCATCTCTTTCAGATATTCCACGATCCGATCGGCAAACTCACGATAATTATAGAATCCTTCCGCAGTGCCGTTATTGGGATGTTTCATGAAGGAACCGATATGGCACTCATAGATTGCCATGGGCTCCTTATTCATATCTTTTTTATCCCGGGCTTCCATCCACTTGGAATCTTTCCAGTCGAATCCCGTAATATCGGTAACGATGGACGCCGTGCCCGGTCTGTATTCCGCATAATTTGCAAAGGGATCTGCTTTGTACAGCTTTCTGCCATCTCGCGCATAAATCAGGAACTTATACATGGTTCCTTCTTCCACGCCGGGAATGAACAGTCCCCAGATGCCGCCTTCTCCCAGCTTCTGCATGGGATGAGACTCCTCGTTCCATTCATTGAATGTGCCGATGACATTCACCTGTGCTGCATTTGGTGCCCATACCCCGAAATAGACTCCCTGCACACCGTCTTCCACAGACAGATGCGCACCCAGTTTTTTATAAATATCGTAGTGCGTTCCCTGGGCAAAAAGATACTGATCTGTCTCGGAAATAAATACCTTCTCCTTCGTCATAGCTGCGCCTCCTGCTATACAAAATCTTTCTCGGTAAGGATGATCATATCCTCATCGTCATATCTCTTGGCAAA
This sequence comes from Bacteroidaceae bacterium, assembly GCA_963630275.1. Lineage (GTDB taxonomy): Bacteria > Bacillota > Clostridia > Lachnospirales > Lachnospiraceae > Acetatifactor. Next base: position 9,951 of record CAVGMD010000034.1, read on the forward strand.
CAGAACATCAAAGAAATGCTTTAATGTCTTTTTATTCGCATGAGCAATTGCTTCATCCACGATCTCTTTTACATCTACCACCGTAACTACATGGTCGATGGTCTGCATGTCTTCAATTCTGGTATGCAGTGCGAGAACTCCCAGTTCGTCGATGGAGTATTCCATCTCCCGGGCGTATTGTCTTCCGAATGCCACCAGTGTATCGTTGCTGAGAGCTTCCACATCCATGCGGGCTGTAAAGCTTTCTTTCAGTTTTTCATGCTTTTCCAGAAAACGGTCGATCTCGCGCTTGGTATCTTCCAGGATAATAACGATTCCCTGATTCTCCTGTTGCAGGGCTTTATACAGGGTGTTCACCGTAGTATCGTTCATTTCCGATGCCTTGCAGATAATAAGTGCTCCGTTCTTCAGCTTGGATAATGTATCGGCAGCGTCTTTTTTATTCAGTGCATGTCCGGAGATTTTTGCAACTTTTCCGGAGAAATTGCTGTCGGTCGCCTGGATCTCCCGGATCATATTTTTCGCCAGGGATAAGGTATCCATGCCTTCTTCACCGGTGATGATCACGTTGCCGGTATAGGCAGCCAGGCTGATATTATCAATGGCCTTGACTAACTGTTCTCTTGCGGACTTACTCTGAATAAAGGGAGCATACAGCTCACGCTCTTCTCTGGTAAGCGCACGAACTTTCGCCTTGTCTCTCTCCACTGCGGGAGGCTCCGGGGTCTCGGTCTCCTCCTCGGGTACTTCTTCGGAAAGCGTTTCTTCGGGCGTTTCTTCCTCTGTGGGTTCTTCTTCGATGTCTTCTGCCACCGGTTCCTCCGCCACAGTTTCCTCTTCTACCGGCTCTTCTTCCGGAATCTCGTCCTCCGGTATAACTTCTTCTATGGGGTGTTCTTCTATAGGTTCTTCCACCGTTTCATCGGCTTCGTCTACAGGCTCCTCAAAGGTTTCTTCTACAAGTTCGGATTCCTCCGCAACCTCTTCTGTGGGTTCCTCTGCTTCGGGTACCTCATTTACATCCGCGATCTCTTCGAGTTCCTCGACTTCATCATTCTCTGTAACGGTATCGGCCGTATCGCTATCCGCCGCCTTTTCTTTTTCCAGTTTTTCTAGCAGTCCGTCTCTTACTGCCTGTTCAAATTCTGTGAACATGGCTCCGGTCTGCTGCAATACATGCTGGCGGACTTCTTCTTCTCTCTTTTCGAGGTTTTCTTTCTTTTTGCGTTCCCACTCTGCCAGAATATCTTCTATATTCATCTGACCGGTAATCTGCTTCTCGATGCTCTCCACCTCGGGCATTACCAGGCTGATCTGACCGTCGGATTCCTGTGCCAATACATTCGCCAGCTCCTTGGGAGGTTCCACCGGGGCGGTCACTTCATGCATTTCACGAATCTCCAGGGCAGGATTCTCCGGCTTACTCTGTGTCTCCACAGGTGCCTTCGGCTCTGCTGCCGGCTCCACTTCTGCCTCCGACAATTCCGGTACAACATCCGGTCTCTTAACCGGTGCCGGTTCCTCCGGTAGGATCTCCTCGGTCTCTACTTCCGGAACCTGAGACAGGTCACCGATCTCTCCGGTCTCACCAAAGAACACCTCGGAACCTTCGATCTGCTCGGTCTCCGGCTCCAGGTCATCCTCACCGGCCTCTGCAAGCTCCGGATAATCCAGAGATTCTGTATCAGAATCCGTATCCATCATAGGTGCTACGATGGAACGGGTAATAGAGTCCGATGTTGCCTTAGCGGTATCTTCTTTCGGCTCCTCGCCGAGGACTTCACGGAGTCCCGCTGCAAGTTCTGCCTGCAGATTAATCGTATTATACTGACCCACATCCATGGTCTTCACATGGATATCGAAATCATCCTGCTCCGGCTGTGCGGATGCCTCCTGCTCCGGCTGCTGCACGGGTTCATAGACCTGCGTGTCTCCGGATACCTGGTCATAATTGTCATCCTGAACATAGTCCTGATTCTGATCGTAGTTTGCATCCTGAGGATAGTCCTGCGCGTAGCCCTGGTCATAACTCTGATTCTCGCTATAACCGTTATTCTGCGCATAATTGGGCGCATCGAACCGATGATCGTATTTCTCCTGCTGATCCGGTGTCAGCGGCTGGTGGAGCATCTTCAGTTCCATCGCCTTGATGACATATTTGCCATCACCAAACCAGAGGATCAGCTCATCACATTCTTCTACGCATCTGGCTGCCAGTCCCACTCTGTGATACAGGTATGCCAGTTCATATGCCCATTTTTCTCTGTAGTCTCTCTTCTTCAGTTCTTCCAGAACTGCGATTCGTTCCTCCAGGCTCACATCCTGCGCTTCGTACAATTTATACTGTAAAATATATCTGCCGGAATCCTTCGGCGCTACCTGCACGAATTCTTTATAATACTCAATTGCCTGCACATATTCTTCCATCTTAATGGAGAGTTCGCACAACGAATAGCAGATGGTTCTTCCGCCGGGATGGCGCTCGTATGCTAAAAGCAGCATATCTCTGGCATCCTCATATCTCCGGTTGATCTTATACAGATCACTGATCGTGCACAGTGTCATCACACTTTTTACCCGGCGCCAGTCGATGGTATCGGCAATCTCTGCAGCCTGTACATAATCCCCACGGCTGATCAGTTCCTTAATCTCTTTCACCCTTAATTTATATTCACTCTTATCCAAGGTATTTCGCTCCCTTAAACTTTTCTCGTCTTAAGTTCTTCATTTTCCTCAAAGCAGACTATCCCACTTTTTCTTATCCAGTGTATCATAGTCACTATGCCTATGTCAAAATCAAACTGGGGAAAATGTAGCGTAAATTGCATAGGGTGCCGTGGGCGTTCGTGAATAATTGAAATTTATTGTAAAAGCAAGAATTAAGCGCCGACCTTCTCCACTAATTTCGCATACTCTGCTTCATCAATATGGTACTTTTTCCGAATGATCCTATAGGATATTATCAATGCAATCACCGGAATCAGTACCATCCCTGCGCGGAACAGGATCCCCTGCGCCGTCGTGATTTCTCCGATATAGCGATTTGCCTCTGCCAGTGCCGCTTCACTGGATATCTCGCCGCGGTTCACTTCTATCTCCAGGGCACTGATACTCCGGCTTTTGGCGTAAATTCCGCTCACAATCAGTACCAATGTAGATAAACCCTGATTGATACCGCCTGCCAGTTTCACACTAAAAGAACGTACCGCAGATATTACCGAATCGTGTCTTTCATGGAATCTTGCTTCATCGTATTCTATCGTGTTATTAATCATCACTACGATCACAAGATTCATCAGACCCTGAAAGAAAAAGATAGCAAAACCTATCGCATTCAATAAAACTACATTTTTCGGGAGCACGTACCCGAATCCCATAAAGCAGGCATATCCAGCCAATAGTGCTGCAAAACACACATTAAGTATTTTCTGTCTCGTAAAATGTTTTGCCAAAGTCGCATAACTCGCCTGGGAAATCAGCATTCCCAGACCATACATCACCGTAAAATAAAACACCAGATTACCGCTTTCCGAATATCCGTATTCTATGTAAAAAAAGTTCACGCCAAAAATAATAAGAATATTGCAGGTAATGTTAAAAAAGATAGAAGCAATTCCCGCTGCCACCAACTGATCATTTCTCATAAAAATATGATACATGTCCTTTAATGACAGTTTATCTTTTTGTTCTTCTCTGTCATTTTCCCTGATTCCAAAGGCGGTCAGCATCTGAAATGCAATCAGGCAGAGTGCTACCACAACCGCTACGATTCTGTATGCTTTCACCGCATTTCCGGCGATCACAACAGGCACTACTCCCGCCACGGAAAACTGTCCGATACATACAAAAATACTCATAATCGTCACGAGAGAATCCCTCGTCCCGGGATCTGAACTTAAGGAAGGCAGCACTCCCCAATAGGCAATGTCATTCATGGTGTAAGTCATTCCCCACAGAAGGTAGAAGAGGCTATAAAATGCGACAAATCCCCACCCACTCGGTCGGATGGTAAACAAACACACAATGACAATCGCATTTGTAACAGAACCAAGCAATATCCATGGTTTGAATTTTCCCATTTTAAAATGCGTATTTTCTATAATAATTCCCATCAGTAGATCATTTACCGCATCCCAGACCATGCACAGGATCATTGCCCCACTGATTACGGCAAACTGTGCACTGGTGAGATTCATAGTATACTGCACATACAGAATCAGATACATGCTTACCAGAGCATATGCTGCATCTCTTCCCGTTGCTCCGATACAATAGCTCCATTTCGTTCTTGCGTCTAACTTATCCCTCATTTTTTGCCCTCCTGTTCGCGGAATCCACAATTTTCTGAATTGTACTGTGTTTTATCATGCCACCACTCTGATTACATACACTGTCAATATTTCCTTCGAGAATCCCTTCTGACATCATCCTCACTTCCGGGTCATTGAACGGTTTGGAAAAATAAAGCACTCGCGCAGCCAGCATTCCTATACGGCTCCACTTTCTTGCCAGGGCTGAATAAGGCTGCATCTGCCGCAACGAATTTTTCGTTGTGAACCCGCCCGGTTTCGTATGTGAAAAACAGGTATGCGGGTAGGTATAGACAGCATCAAAATCTTCTTTCGACAACGGTATCGGTGTATTGTTCGTCAACGGGCATTGCAGTTCCACTCCTTCCACACAGATACTTTCCGACAGCCGAATATCCTGCAAAGATGCACCTACCTGAATCTCGTACTCCCCACCGATCACCCGGAATTCCGAATCCTGATATACCGAAAAAGCTCCGATATCCAGCATGATCTCTACTTCTTTTTTCTCTCTGGGCTGTAAATGTATCTTCTGAAAGCCTCGCAGTTCCCTTCTCGCCCTGAAATCTTCTGTCTCCGGATTCTTCACATATACCTGGACAATCTCACATCCGGCGATATCCCCGGTATTTTCCACTACAAAAGTAATCCGGCAATTCTGCTTTACATCCCGATGGACTTTCAGATCCATATACGCAAAATTCGTGTAGCTTAACCCATGCCCAAAGCAGTAACGCACAGGGATCCGGAAGGTGTCGTAATATCGATATCCCACAAAAATGCTTTCCCGATATTCTACATCATCCAAATGGTTTTTCTGCTCTCCCTGCCTGCCAAAATATCCATAGCTCGGCACATCTGTTTCCCTGTAAGGAATGCTCTCTGCCAGTTTGCCGGAGGGACTGGTGTCGCCCATGACGATCCCGGCACAGGCTTCCGCAACCGCTTCTCCGCCAAGGTACATCTGTAACAGTGCCTTACATTTTGATGGCATTTCCATATTGTAAGGGGCACCGCTTATGGATACAAAACCAATGTCTTCATTTATTTTCAGCAGCTGTTCCAGCAAAATGCTCTGATTTAACGGCAGTTCATAACTTTCCCTGTCATAGCCTTCTCCTTCTGCCATCTCCGTGAGCCCGCCGAAAAACAGCACCGGTATCTGCCGTTTTTTTGCATCCTCTACCTTTTTGCAGGCTTCTTTCTCCAGTCTGTGACTCCTATGAAAAGTAGAATTTTTATATCCTTTGGCATAACATACTTTTATGTCTCTTTTTTCAAATGCCTCCACAAAGGAAATAACTCTCTCTGTATGGATATGGCTGCTGCCGCCTCCCTGGATCCGGGGCGTTGATGCCATATCCCCTATGATCAGAATTTCCTTTATTTCTTTTGACAATGGGAGAAAATCTTCGTTTTTAAGAAGAACCGCGCTTTCCTCCTCAATTCTTTTTGCCAAATCATGATGTCGTTCTCTGGTCTCTGCCAGAACCTCTTTTTTGCTTTTTTCCGGCAGAATATTCCCGGCATAATCTGCGTTTAATCTTTCTATTCTTTTTACAGCAGTTTCCAGAGTCTCCTGCGACAGTTTTCCGGATTGTACAGCCTCCCGAATCTGAGCATAATGGTTACCGCAGCTGTCCGGCATCTCCACATCCATTCCTGCCGCCACGCAGGCCGGCAGATCCACGCAGGCTCCCCAGTCACTCATTACCAGACCCTTGTAACCCCATTTTTCTCTGAGAATCTCGGTCAGCAGGTGTGCATTTTCACACGCAGGAAGTCCGTTTATATAATTGTAACTTGCCATAACTGTCGCCGGTTTTGCCTTTTTCACCGCTTTCTCAAATGCCGACAGGTAGATTTCATGCAATGCTCTGTCATCAATCATGGAATTGGAGGTCATTCTGTGGGTCTCCTGATTATTTCCCGCAAAATGCTTCAACGAAGTGCCCACACCCTGCTCCTGCATTGCCCTAATATAGGCAGTCGCTAATTCTCCTGTCAGAAAAGGATCCTCTGAATAGTATTCAAAATTCCTTCCGCAGAGCGGGGATCGTTTGATATTTATTCCGGGCCCCAGCACCACGGAAACGCCAAGCTCCTTTGCCTCCTGCGCAATACTTTCCGCCATTTGTCTGATCAGATCCGGATTCCAGGAGCACGCCACGCTGCTCGCCGTCGGAAAACAGGTAGCTTCATAGCTGTCGTTGTTCTTCGCTCCATCCTCCTGGGCGCGGACGCCGTGCGGTCCGTCCGACACCTGAATATCACCGATATGCCACGCTCCGTAACCCGTCACGAGCCTGCACATTTCTTCCAGACTTTTCCCCATAAAATACCTCCTTTTCTTCGATTTCCTCTAAGAAAAACTTAGCATCTCTTATCTTTTTGCTATATCATTTTTATGTTGTGTTATGTTAAAATTATTATAGAAAGTGGGGGATACGCAATGGCTAAGAAAAAAACTCAGATTGGATATGAATTTTTAGATGCTTCCGGAAATTTTATTTATGATGCGCGGGAGACCGGTAAAACACATACTCCCTTTGATTCGGAAATTCTATTGTTTCAATCAATCAAAAGCGGGGACACTGCAGGGGTGAAGAATGCCCTGAATCTGTATCGGCAATCCGGTCTGATCATCGGGCATATGTCCGATAACCCTTCCCGGGAAATACACTACTGGGCGGTATCTACGATTGCTGTTGCGATTCATTATGCAATTCTGGGCGGGCTGGATGAAAGCGAAGCTTATCAGTTGAGTGATTCCTATATCCAGAAGATCGATTCTCTTCAGACCATGGAAGAATGCATTGATTATCTGTGCGAAAAAGCGGTAGAGCTTGTCACAAAAGTAAAGGAGAACTCCATTCCTCAATGTTACAGCCCCTTGATCAACAAGTGCATCCACCTGATACATATCCACCTTCATAGCCGCCTTAAGATTGAAAACATCGCAAAAGCTCTCCATGTATCACGGGATTATCTGTCTCAGGCTTTCAAAAAAGAAACCGGAGTTCCACTTCATCAATATATTCTGGATCAGAAAATGGAAGAAGCAAAGCGTATGCTTATCCGGGGAATGACGATTAACGCCGTCAGCTATACGCTCTGCTTCTGTAATGAGAGTCATTTTATTCAGTCCTTCAAAAAGAAATACCGGATGACACCGGCAGCATATATTGCCGGTACAAAAAGTTGTCTTTAATTACAAATATTTTCCCGTAATGCTGTCTGCATTAGCTGCGATCTGCTCCGGAGTTCCCACAGCCACGACCCTGCCGCCGTCCTCTCCGCCGCCGGGTCCCATATCAATGATGTAATCGGCATTACGAATTACGTCCAGGTCATGTTCGATAACAAGTACGGTTGCCCCATTGTCCACCAGTGCCTGAAATACCTGCAACAGTGTCTGCACATCTAATGGATGCAGTCCGATCGTCGGCTCATCAAATACAAACACAGAATCCGACTGTCCTCTGCCCATTTCGCTGGCAAGCTTCAGCCGCTGGTGCACGACTTTCCAGTCCTGCGTTGCCTGTAGTGCCGTCGTGACGTCCATCTCCATCATCTGGGGCATAGAATAACGTTTCCCCTGTTTGTTCTCATAGCAGATATCCCATGCCTCTTTTGCATAGCGGGAACCGCCACACTCCGGACAGGGCACATCCACATCCGGCAGGAACTGTACATCCAGACTGATCTGTCCGGTACCGTCGCAGACCGGGCATCTTAATTTTCCGGTATTATAGGAAAAATCTCCTGCCTTATATTTTCCGTTTTTCGCATCCGCAGTTTTAGCATAGATTTTCCGCAGTTCGTCATGCACATTGGCATAAGTGGCTACCGTGGATCGCACATTGATGCCGATAGGAGAGGCATCGATCAATTTCACATGAGAAATGCCCTCTGCGGTGATGCTTTTTACATGGCCGGGCAAACGTTCACCGCTTAAGCTGGCTTCCAGTCCGGGGATCAGGCTTTCCAGCACCATGGTGGTCTTCCCAGAGCCGGAGACACCGGTAACAACCGTAAGTCTTCCTTTGGGAATGTCGATTTCCAGAGGTTTTACCGTATGGATGGCATCCGTGGACAGATGCAGCGTTCCTAGTGCAAATATTTCCTCCCGGGCAATGGGCTTACGGATACGCATATTTGCTGTCTTTCCCCGGTGGACAGAGAGGCTGCCGCACGATCCAGAGACAGGTAAGTAAGTCCAAGATCCCTCAGCCGCTTCGCCACAGCCTGGAAGGATTCACAGATGGATTCCGTCATGGGGCACATCTCTTCCGGCAGGGAATCCGGTACTCCCGCTACCCAGTCCACCAGTTCTTTCAAGGGCATCTGGCAGCTTTCCGCAAGTCCTATGCCCCGGAGCCTAGGTGCCCTGGCCTCGTCCGAAAGTCTGCTGCCGCCGCATTCCGGACACAGGATTTCCTGCTCCGCTGCTACTTTCAGGGTCGGGGGCACATAATGTCCGTTGGGACAACGATGAGAGGCAAGGCGGGAATACATCAAGCGCAGACTGTTCAAAAGCTCCGTGCCGGTTCCGAAGGTACTGCGGATCCCCGGGGTGCTGGGGTGTTGATGCAGTGCCAATGCCGCCGGAACATAGAGAACTTCATCCACCTGGGCTTTTGCCGCACCGGTCATACGTCTTCTCGTGTAGGTGGACAGTGATTCCAGATAGCGTCTGGAGCCCTCTGCGTAGAGGACACCCAGCGCCAGCGAAGATTTTCCCGAACCGGATACTCCGGCGATTCCCACGATTTTATGTAAGGGAACATCTACATCTATATTTTTCAGATTATGAACTTTTGCACCTCTTACTTTGATATGCTTTGGTTCATTGGTTTCGTATTCCATGACAGTACTCCTCATCTTTTGATTCCATTTATTAAAACAGATCCAGCATATTGTCCAGATAGATTTCTTCTCTGACCTGTAGCTGGTACTCCGGTTTCGTCATATAGTACAGTAAAAATTCCAGAACCAGTGCACTGCCCAGTCCCCGACCTTCGATCTTATAATTGGAAAATCCCATAGGCAGGTAGATCTTCTGAATGTCTTCCACGCTGATAAATCCGGGATTTTTCATGGCTTTGGAGAAACGGTAGCCCTCCTCCGCCCCCGGAGAAGTACAGCGGAAATCCGGCTCCTCTCCCAGATTCCTGCGGCTGACGGCTTCATAGCATTCCTTCCTGTCTTTACAACCAAAATAGCAACATTCATTGCACAAAAATTCCACTTTGTCTTTCTGCGGTTCTGTCAGCGTATTTAATTTTTCATAAGCCTTGTTCAGGCGAAAATCCGGTACCACATAGCGAAAATCGTCTCTGTCGATTTCTTTTTTTAACTCATCAAAATCTGTCAGGACTTTCGTCGTGGAGGATACCGGATAAAGCTCCGGATAATGACTTTTCAGATACTGTAACAGCAGCTCCGAATGGACAATCACGCCGTTCTCCGGGGTTGCATTTTCCGCAAACAGAGCGCAGAGTTCATTGCATTTTCTATCGGAAAGATGTTCCTTGCAAAGCTTCGAATTGCTGAAGGTCAGGCGGGCCGAAATGCCGTATTCCTGTAACAACTCCAGTACTTCTCCGGCATCGTGATCCTCCAGTGAGACGCGGCCGCCTCCCCAGATGCAGTCCGGCGGTGCTCCATAAATGGAGCCGATGTCACACCAGTCGTAAAAATATTCCCGATGCTCCCGGAATAATGGTAAGAATACTCTGTATAATTCATAGAATTCAAACAGACCGGGAAGATGATAATAAGCTGTTTTTTTATTCATGCTTCTGCTTTCTCAGCAGGAAGATTCCCACTGCCAGTAATAGTATTCCAATTAAAGATGTCTAAACATAGTTATATTATAGCTTATCCGGGAAAATGAAGCAATTTGAAGAAAGCCGAGGCGCAATTATGATGTGGACTTTGATATGATTTGAACAGCCAGTCTATTTTTTATCCTTTTTACTTTCACCGTAAATGGCAATTGCAACGCACAGGATCGCCGCTGCAACCGCCAGCCAGAATGTCAGATCCATATATTGTCACTCCCAAAGTTTTCAAAATCTCTTACTAAGGTTAGCACTCGCTAACCTCTATGTCAATCATTCTTTCTTTGGGAATTGTGAGCTATTGTCATCCTTTTTAGAAAAGAATGTCCTCCGGGCGGATCTTATCCTTCTCCGTAATGGGACGGATCACCCGGCAGGGAACTCCTGCTGCGATCACTCCCGCAGGTATATCATGGGTAACCACACTTCCCGCGCCGATCACGGAACCCTCGCCAATAGTCACACCACCGCAGACCGTGGCATTCGTTCCAATCCAGACATTTTCTTCCAGCGTGATTGGTGCAGAAGTACCGATTCCCTGACTGCGCTGTCCGGGATCTACCGCGTGTCCGGAGCATGCCAGACAGACGCCGGGCGCGATAAATGCACCCGCACCGATATTAACGGGAGAAGTATCCAGAATGACGCAGTTATAATTGATGACCGTGAGTCCGTGAGTGTGAATATTAAATCCGTAATCACAGTGAAAATCCGGCTCAATGCCCGTCATGGGATGACAGGTTCCCAGAAGCTCCTGCAAGATTTCGCGCCGCTTCTGCTGCTCACTGGGAGCCGTCCGGTTATATTCCCAGCAAAGCTGTTTTGCCCGGTTCTGTTCCTCTCCCGGAATATTTTCGTAGCCGCTGGCATAGGCCGCAGGGCGTTTCATAATGTCTATAACGTTCATGTTTATGCTTCCTCGCTTCCCAAATTCATCTGTTTCTAACAATCTCTTTCATCCAGCTGTTCAAATTGACCGGCACCAGCGTGGTCTCCTCGCATTGCCTGATATCTCCCGATGCACAATTATTTCCTCTAAAACCCCCACGGCAGATAAGCCGCGAAAATTGCCAACAGCACTGCCGGCAGCATGTTGGCGACTTTTAATTTCTTGCCCCAGACAAGGTTAATTCCGATGCAGAAGATCAGGACAGAACCGATCAGTGACAGATAAGCCACCGCTGTGGGTGTCATGATGGGGGAGACCAGTCTCGCTAACAGCGTTATGGCACCTTCAAACACAAACACGGGGATGGCAGAAAATATCGCACCTTTTCCCAGTGAAGAAGTCATCACCGCCACGATGATGAAGTCCAGCACGGATTTCACTGCCAGCGTAGAATAATCTCCCAGCAGTCCATCCTGTATTGCTCCGACGATAGCCATAGCTCCAATGGATACGGTAAGGGATGTCGTCACAAAAGCATTCACGAAGCTGACGTCACCACCATTTCCCGTTTTCTTCTTGAGCCATTCTCCGAACTTTTCAAAGCCGTTCTCAATTCCGATCAGCTCACCGATCATGGTTCCCAGTGCCAGACACAGCACCACAAGCATGGATTTTCCACTGGTGATCTCCGAACCGTCGATTCGTAGCATTCCTTCCATGGCTCCTGCCATCGCAATGAACAAAACGCTGACTCCGCAAGCCTTATTCAGTGCCTCCTGCTGTTCTGTCTTAAATAATTTTCCAACCAGCTGTCCTATCAGCCCACCGGCTACAATGCTGACGCTGTTGATCAGTGTTCCCAGTCCTATCATTGGTTTTTCCTCTGTTTTTATAATGTCTTTTATCCCCGGAAGCAGTCCTCGACCTGCTTCACGATGGTTTCGTCCAACCAGCCCTTGTTTGCCATATCCCACAGGATCTCACTGGCTTTTTCGTGAGGCATGCCCTGTTTGTAGGGGCGGCTTTCGGTCAGCGCCTGATAAATGTCTATGCATGCCATCATGCGTTCCTGCGTGTTCAGTTCTGCGACGGTCTTACCGAAGGGATAACCGGTTCCGTCCAGTCTCTCATGATGAAATGCCGCCCAGTCGCGGATCTCGTCAAAATCATCCACGCCGGACAAAATACGATAAGTATACGCCGCATGATGCTTCATCACGGCAAATTCATCCTCCGTAAGCCGTCCCGGCTTCTCCAAAATCTCGTTGTCCACCGCTACTTTTCCAATATCGTGTAAAGCACCCGCGAGGTACATTTTCTGCACCGTCTCTTCATCAAAACCCATATAGCGGCTCAGCTGTTCCGCATCCTCCGCCACACCAATGGAATGGGTGCTGGTGAACGGGGACTTGTAATCGACGATCTGTGCAAAAAAGCGGGCCAGTTCCTTGATCTGGGTGAAGCTTAGCTCCTGTTTGATACGGGGAATCCTCTCCCACAGGCTTTTCTCAAAGCTATCTTCTCCCAGCGTCAGGAACTGCGCTTCCGTAAATGCTCCAAGAAATGCCTCCACGCATTCTTCATCCACGATGGTTCCTTTTACTTTCGCAAGAAACGTTTCTGTCTTTTCCCATGTTTTTCCAAAAGGTCCGCTTCCGTTGGCAATTTCGTGATGGTAGAGGATCACGTTTTTTACATCGGTATGAAAAGGGATCTCCGCAATGTTTTTTTCACCCAGGGTGCAATGGATTCCCAGTCCCGGCGGTCTGGGGGCTGTTTCAAACTGTGCAATATCATTATGTAATTCTTCCTGAATATACTGGGTCAGTGCATTATCATGCAACAGAGCACATGCTGCCAGATCCTGCAGACTCTCGCCGTGGATCCCCAACTGCTGCGCCGTGCAGACGCTCATATATGCCACCCGCTTCGCATGCCGGTCAGACACATGTACCAGCTCCGCCTCCACACAGTCCAGCACATACGAACATGCCTCCAGTAATCCTAAAACGTCCAATACCATTATTTTTTCTCCATTACTCTTTTGTTATATTCCTCCTCCAGTCCCCACCGCTTACAGTTCTCTGCCAGTTCAATCCGGTTCTTTTACCGGGGAATCCGGATCTCGTCCCAGGTCTTCCCCAGAATCTCTTCCGGAGTAACTTCTTCGCTGGTGACAACGGAAATCGTCACCGGAATGTAATAAGACAGAGGATGTGCTGCTCCTGCGTAATAAACCGTGTCATTAAAATGCAGGCTGACATACTTGTCATCGGAAAAATAAAACTCATCCATTTCGTAGTAATAGGTCTTTTTCTCATCGTCATTGTAGAACTCTTTTACAGTGTTGGAACATTCACCATAGTCTTCCCAGGAAAGCCACGCATCTTCATCTTCGTAAGAAGGACCTGTCGTGGATGCCGTAGTGTCGGAAACCGTCTCCGTGGATGCTGTCGTTTCCATGGATTCACCAGTCTCTGAAGTGCCCTCTTCCGTTACCGCAGCCTCTGCGGATCCGATAACCTCTGAACTACTGCTCTCTCCCACCGGATCACTCCCCTGTGCTCCGTAGGCAGACAGCCCAAGTGCCATAACTCCTGTGATAAAAATAAATCTGCCCCTCATTTTGTATCTCTTATGTATTTTATTGTAACCGAACGCTTCCCCCGTCCATTATAAGAAAGAATTTAACATACCGTTGCATAATAGTTGCATCATACGCCACTATTTTACAAATACAACTCTTCCACTTGCGCCGCCGTTTTCCCGGTGTACTGCACGGCAATACGGTTCTCGGGATGGGCGTCTGTCAGATACAACACGCACAGGAAGATCCATTCCAGAGGTTTCATGATAAAATACACCAGATCCGCCGTGTATTTACTGTGGATCAATCTCGCCACGGGGAATCCGTAAGTATCATAAAAATGCCGCAGTGCCCGGTGGAATCCGGGAGTCCGTTCCTCCAGCACCTGTTCAAAAGCATTGGCGATGCACAGCTGGCGGTTCACGATCACTTCATGCCCATGCCGTCTCCCCAGGCGGATGGGCTTTACGACCGTTTCATGACCACCAGCAGCTACCGTACACAGATAGTGCTCGTCATACATAACATTCTGCGGAGCCTGCCGGAGAGACAGGTTCCAGTCGCTGGTCTCCGTGAATGCTTTGATGACGGAATCCGGTGCCTGTCCGAACAGCATGAGGATTGCGATCAGAATCCCCAGAAGTGGGAACATCAGAAGCAATCCCAACAATGGCCACAATTCCGCCTTTCTTAAGATCCTGTCGCACAGACGAAGTGCCGGATTCTGCTGAATTTTCTCCGTTCCGAAGTGCTCTTCTTCCGCATTCTGCACCAGTGCATTCCACTCCCGTATTTTTTTCAGAAGCAGTCTCACCACAAGCAGCACACAGCACAGCGGAAATAATAACAAATATCCGTCCATCAATTCCGTTGGCTTGAAGATCTGCACCGTGAACAGGATCAATGCCAACAGTCCCAGATACATTGCGGAAATCGACAGTACTGTCACAAGAGGCGGCAGTTTCCGAAGCGGAATACTCTGCAGAATCTCATACCCCAAAAATGCCAACGCCAAAAGCACCATAAATGTCACCACGGATCCACTGTAAATCGGTGTATGCCTGCTGGCATTGCGCAACTGCATCTGCCAGTCAGAGGTCGTCACATTCCAAATCAGCGACAAATAGAGTATTTCATAAAATCCGCCCAGCCAAAATACATGCTGGTCAAACAGCCAGTCTCCCTTCACCGGGCGTCCCCATTCCTCACAGATCAGGCAGATTACTTCACTGACCGTCAGCACCACGGGGAATACCAGAACTGCTCCTATCAATATTCCCCAGGTAAATACTTCCGTAAAAGCCTTGATGATCTCCAAAATATAATCTTTTTGTCCCCACTTAACGACAGAGTCTATGACCAGGAAAAGTGCGAGTCCCAACCCGGTAACTATAGAAATGATCCACGCAAGCAGTATCGGATGATTTCTGTAAAACCTTATTTTTTCCATATTATTTTCCATTGATCCTTGCCTCTATCTGTTTCAATGCCACGTATCTGGAAACATTAAATGTCCGTGGAGACAACCGATCCAACCGCACCTTAATATCTTGCAGATAGAAATAACCGAATCCCTTCGGCTGATAGCTCCCCCACCACTGGGTATCCTCCATAATATCCAGTAGTCTCTCCAGTTCATAGGCGCTGAAATCATACCCAAGACTCTCCATATAAGGAATCATAACCGGTGCCGCATCCGCACTGAGATCACTCAGATATTCGAAGTCACTGTATTCTGCTCCCCGGAAAAACGGTCCGGCAAAAAAGTCGTCCCCATAATCCTGTGCCACGGATTCTTCCCAGCCCGTACCGTCCGCTCCGGGAGCATTGGCAATGTTCACCCGTGCAATGATATAATCGGGATGGCTGAAGGACAATGCCAGATACAGAACCGTCACCATCACGACACCATAACGGAACAGCGGAAAGTTTTCCCGGTAAATGTTGATTAACACTCCGATAAACATGACGAATAATACCGCCAGCATCCACAGGACAAAGATCCGCAGGAAGGTCAGATAATAATACCGGATATAAACGATCATACGCATAACACTGGACGCAATCATGATAAAGGTGCATAATGACATAATCGTCATAATCACTTTCAGCACCTTGCTCTCTCTGAAAAAGCTGAGGCACACCAGTACCAGGATCAGATTCAGAATGCTGACGGCAAGCAGCTGGAAAAATCCCTCTCTTGCGTACTGTGCGTAAGTGTATCCGTCCGGCAGCTGCATTTTCCCCAGGAATAATCCGAAAATTTGAATACCGGAAAACAGCAGATACAAAAGTGACAGCAGTGACATAATCGTAATTGCCAGTACCGGTTCTCCCTTTCTGCGATCCTTTACTTCCTCCGGAATGCTTCTCTTGCACAGATAAGAAGTCAGTGCATAGGAGGCAAAGAACAGAAATGTCACCCGAAAGACTACGTTAAATATATTGCCCGGACGGATCCAGTTCACAACATCCATTGTCATCTTGCGGAATACGGCATCTGCGGAGCTTAACAGTCCGGCAGCGATGAGCAGAATAGGAAGTGCGATTATCGCTCCCAGCAATCCGTACCATACTTTTTTATTTATCTTACCTTTTTGCTGAAAATAGGCTTTGCCGTCGGAGAAAGGCTTGCCCAGTTCGCCGAAGCTCATAACGATCAGCCGACAGATGCTTCCCACATATTTTCCAAGATTCCACTTGGATGTATCAAAATATTGATTCAACAGCAGACACATTACCAACAGGAATACCGCCAACTTATTCAGATTAATGATCGCCCACCCGTCGGTGCAGAAGGTGGATACCCCCAGCAGCAGGATGCTGACCATGTAAAAGGCGCTTCCTTTTTTTAAGGTAATCTCCAGTTTTGACAGCGAGAAGACAAAATACAGTAAAGTTCCTGCGAGAAAAAAAGGGAATGTGATCCCCGAGCCGTTATGAAACATGCAAAATGCATAAAAAACGGCATAAAGCAAAGTTACCGGTCCGAAAAAATTAAATTGTTCCTTCATCTTCACCCTCCACATACTCCAAGATGTCTCCCGGCTGACAGTGCAATGCTTCACAGATTGCCTCCAACGTAGAGAAACGGATTGCTTTTGCCTTATTATTTTTTAAGATGGACAAATTCGCCTGGGTCAGATCCACCTGATTCGCCAGTTCCGTCAGGCTGATCTTCCGCTTTGCCATCATTACATCCAGATTTACAATAATTCCCATAATTGCTGCCTTTCTATTTTCTGTCCAAATCCCGTCTAAATGGTTAAGTCGTTCTCTTCCTTGTAGCGCACGGCTTCTTCAAATACCATTGCCAGCACTTTGCTGAACATGCCTGCGATGATGAATACCAGAATGATCACCAGCATGGCAATGGTCAGGTACACCACGCATCTTACTGCACTCATGGCAGCGATGAAAAAGCTGATATCGCCCATTCTCCGAAGGCTCGCCACATTTTCCGGCACAAAGCAGTTCTCATTAAGCACCGTACGGAACATCTTCCGCAACTCATTGACCAGCAACAGCGCCAATACTCCCAAAATTGCAAATATGATCACTGCCGCGAGGTAATTCTCCTCCACCGCTTCCAGATACTTTCCTATGTACTTGAGACTGAACGGCAGACTTACCGTCACCAGGGTTCCCGCATAGAACATGAAATCCAGCAGGTACTTCGTCCCCTTCGCCAACGTGAACTTTTTCTCCCGCAGCTCCTTTTCCGATAACTCTCTCTTCTCCATAATGAATACCTCTTTCCTTCTTGGTAGCTTTAAAATATCACTC
>CAVGMD010000035.1:0-26885 GCA_963630275.1 Bacteroidaceae bacterium
CAAGGTCTTTCACCCACTTATGAGCAAGCTCATGTGGGCTTAGACCTTTTGACCCTGGCATCATTTTTATATTACGAAGTAACCCTATGAGCAAAAAGAAAGCACCCAAGGTGCGATTTTGCGAATAGGGTCTGAATAGTTTATGAGACCCCAAAGTTGAATAATCACTTTGGGGTCTTTGTATCATTATTTGTATTATTATGATCAAAATGTTAAAGGATGACAGAATGCAGAAAAAATCAGAAAAGATTATTTTTACATTATATCTGCTGGGCTTTCTGGCCCTGGCGCTTACCATCGCCCTGATGCAGCCCCTCGCCAATACCCCGCCTCTGTTCGGCAACCCGCCTGATGAACATGCGAGATATCTGATCCCGCAGTTTATCTGCAAATACGGCAGGATTCCCACGGGTCTGGAGGAAGAAGTGCGGATTCCGGCGTATGGATTTTCCTATGCGCTGTATAACGTTTTTCCTTATATTGTACAGGGCTATATCATGCGTTTTGTCAGCCTGTTCACGGAATCCGAGATTGCGTTGCTGTACACCGCACGTCTGGTGAATGTGACTTTCGGACTGCTGATGGCAGTCATCGTATACTTTATCGGGAAGAGAGTCTTTCGGGATGACAGATTCCGCTGGCTGTTCTGCTTTGCCGTGACTTATCTGCCGGAAGGACTGTTTATGCATACCTATGTGAATACGGATGCCTGCTGTATGCTGTCCACGGCAATGATGGTATATGCGCTGATCTGTGTCTATCAGGACGGCATCAATGTCCGCAACAGTCTGTGGATGAGCGGAGGCATTATTTTATGCGCACTTTCTTATTATAATGCTTATGGATATATCGTAAGCTGCATTTTGTTGTTTGTAATGTTCTTTTTACAGAAAAAGGAGAGCGGTGGCTATTCTTATGACTGGAAGAAGATGTTAAAATACGGCTGCTTTATTGCAGTAGTGGTTCTGATAGGGATCGGATGGTGGTTCATCCGCAGCTATATCGTACTGGACGGGGATCTGTTAGGACTTGCTACCCGGGAAAAAATGGCAATACAGTATGCAATAGAGAGCGTGAATCCTCTGACCATGCAGACCTATCAGTCCATGGGATATACAGTATTCGAAATGTTCCGGGAGCGTTATACCCTGTCCGGACTGTTCCACAGTTTTGTGGCGGCATTCGGTTCCATGTCTATCTATGGATCCATCTGGCTGTATCGGGCATATAAAGTATTTTTCGCAGCAGGCATTGTGGGAGCACTTCTGTATCTGATCTGTTATAAAAAACGACGGAAGATATCCGGAAGAGAGTGGTTCTTCCATATAAATATGTTGTATTGCATTTTCATGCCGGCTTTTCTGACGATTTATTATGCGTATACCACGGATTATCAGAACCAGGGACGTTATCTCCTCCCGGCACTGATTCCACTGATGTATTACATGGTAAAAGGAATTCAGAAACTTTCGGAAATCACGATAAAGGGCAGGACTTTTCCGAGATGGCTGGTAAATACAGGCATAGCGGTCTGCTTCCTGATCATTATCGGGGGCACATTAGATATGGTATATGTACGGGCGCTTCCCGTATATTTAGAGACAGGACTGGTACTGAAATAGTACCGGTTCTTTTAATATTTTGTTTATAATTATTTTCCGGAAAATCGGTTGACAATAATATCCTGTAGTGCTATTTTAGGGTAAGAAGATGTTAGCACTCCTTTTAGATGAGTGCTAATAATCCCAAAGGGAGTGATGGAATGCAATTGGATGACAGAAAAACAATTATATTGCAAGCCATTATCCGGAACTACTTGGAAACGGGAGAGCCGGTAGGCAGCAGGACCATTTCGAAATACACGGATCTGAATTTAAGCTCGGCAACCATTCGGAACGAGATGGCAGATTTGGAGGAGATGGGTTATATCATACAGCCCCACACTTCCGCAGGAAGAATTCCTTCCGATAAGGGATATCGCTTCTATGTGGATACCATGATGGCGACCAGAGAGCAGGAAGTCAATGAGATGAAGGATATGCTCTTAGAGAGACAGGATAAGCTGGAGAACCTGCTGAAGCAGGTAGTGAAGACCCTGGCTCAGAATACACAGTACGCTACCATGATCAGCGCTCCGCAGGTACATCACAACAAGGTGAAGTTCATCCAGCTGTCCCGGGTAGATGCCGGACAGATCCTGGCGGTCATCGTTGCCGAAGGCAATGTGATCAAGAACAATATCCTGGCGGTGAATCAGGAACTGGATGATGAGACAATGCTGAAGCTGAACATCCTGTTGAATACACACCTCAATGGATTGTCCATGGAGGAGATCAACTTAGGGATGATCGCAGCGATGAAGCAGCAGGCGGGAATCCACAGTGAGATCGTCAGCGAGGTGATCGATGCTGTGGCAGATGCCATCAAGGCAGACGAAGACCTGGAGATCTACACCAGCGGCGCGAACAACATTTTCCGGTATCCGGAACTGGCAGATCAGTCCAAGGCAAGCGAACTGATCAATGCTTTCGAGGAGAAGCAGCAGTTAGGCGGTCTGATCCAGGAAGCTCTGGCAGACGAAGGCAGCACAGGTATTCAGGTGTACATCGGAGACGAGACACCGGTGCAGGGCATGAAGGACTGCAGTGTTGTGACAGCTACTTATGAATTAGGCGAAGGCATGAAGGGAACCATAGGAATCATAGGTCCCAAGAGAATGGATTATGACAAGGTCATAGGAACTCTGAGAACCGTACAGAACCAGTTGGATGACCTTTACCGCAAAGAATAGACAGATTCCAGAAAGGAAAGTAAGAATGGCAGATCAGGAAAAAGAAATATTAGAAGAAATGGAACAGGATCTTTCAGATGCCGAAGAGCTGAAGGAAGAAGAGACCGAAGGTGAGGAACCTGTGGGCAAGGAAGACAAAAAGGCAGCAAAGAAGCAGGCGAAGCTGAACAAAAAGGAAGATTCCTACAAAGAGAAGATCGATCAGCTGGAAGACAGAGTAAAGCGTCAGATGGCAGAATTCGAGAACTTCCGTAAGAGAACCGATAAAGAGAAACAGGCAATGTTCGATACCGGTGCCAAGAGTGTGCTCGAGAAGATCCTTCCGGTAGTAGATAATTTTGAAAGAGGTCTGGCAACGGTTCCCGAGGAATCCAAAGAAGATCCTTTTGTAGACGGTATGAACCGCATCTACAAACAGCTGATGACAGAACTTGAGAACATCGGTGTAAAACCCATCGAGGCAGTCGGACAGGAATTCGATCCGAACCTTCACAACGCAGTGATGCAGGTGGAGAGCGATGAGTACGAATCCGGTGTGGTAGCCCAGGAACTTCAGAAGGGTTACACATACCATGACATGGTCGTAAGACATAGCATGGTAGGAGTTGTTCAATAATTTGTTTATCACATATTTTGGGATATAGAAACTATTAAAATGAAAACAGAGAGTAAAAACAGGAGGAAAATATTATGAGTAAGATTATTGGTATTGACTTAGGTACAACCAACAGCTGTGTAGCTGTTATGGAAGGTGGTAAGCCCACCGTTATCGCCAATGCAGAAGGCGCAAGAACAACACCCTCTGTTGTAGCATTTACCAAGACCGGTGAGAGACTGGTCGGTGAGCCCGCAAAGCGTCAGGCAGTTACCAACGCAGAGAAGACCATCTCCTCTATTAAGAGAGATATGGGTACCGATCGTGGTCGTACCATCGACGGCAAAAAGTACTCTCCTCAGCAGATCTCCGCAATGATTCTGCAGAAACTGAAAGCAGATGCAGAGAGCTATCTGGGTGAGAAAGTTACCGAGGCAGTTATTACAGTTCCCGCATACTTCAACGATGCTCAGCGTCAGGCTACCAAGGATGCAGGTAAGATCGCAGGTCTGGACGTAAAGCGTATCATCAACGAGCCTACCGCAGCAGCACTTGCTTATGGTCTGGACAATGAGAAAGAGCAGAAGATCATGGTATACGACCTTGGTGGTGGTACATTTGATGTATCTATCATCGAGATCGGTGACGGTGTCATCGAAGTACTGGCTACCAACGGTGATACACACCTTGGCGGTGATGATTTTGATAATAAGATCATTCAGTGGATGCTGGATGAATTCAAGAAGGCAGAAGGTGTAGATCTGTCCGGCGATAAGATGGCTATGCAGAGACTGAAGGAAGCAGCTGAGAAGGCTAAGAAAGAGCTGTCCAGCGCAATGACCACCAACATCAACCTTCCTTTCATTACCGCAACCGCAGAAGGACCCAAGCATTTTGATATGAACTTAACTCGTGCTAAGTTCGATGAACTGACCAGAGATCTGGTTGACAAGACTGCTATCCCTGTACAGAACGCTATGAAGGATGCAGGTCTGAATTACTCCGATCTGGGTCAGGTACTGTTAGTAGGTGGTTCTACACGTATCCCTGCTGTACAGGATAAGGTAAGAACTCTGACCGGTAAAGAGCCCAGCAAGTCTCTGAACCCCGATGAGTGCGTAGCAATCGGTGCTTCTATCCAGGGTGGTAAGCTTGCAGGTGAGGCCGGTGCCGGCGATATTCTGTTACTGGATGTAACTCCTCTGTCTCTGTCCATCGAGACCATGGGTGGTGTTGCTACCAGACTGATCGAGAGAAATACAACTATTCCTACCAAGAAGAGCCAGATCTTCTCTACCGCAGCTGATAATCAGACCGCAGTAGATATTAACGTAGTACAGGGTGAGCGTCAGTTCGCTAAGGATAACAAGTCCCTCGGACAGTTCCGTCTGGACGGTATTGCTCCCGCTCCCAGAGGAATCCCTCAGATCGAGGTTACCTTCGATATCGATGCTAACGGTATCGTAAATGTATCCGCTAAGGATCTGGGTACCGGCAAGGAGCAGCACATTACCATTACCGCAGGCTCCAACATGTCTGATTCCGATATTGAGAAGGCTGTTAAGGAAGCAGCTGAGTTCGAGGCACAGGATAAGAAGCGTAAGGAAGCTATCGAGGCAAGAAACGAAGCAGACTCCTTCGTATTCCAGACCGAGAAGGCTCTGAACGAAGTAGGTGACAAGGTACCCGAGAGCGACAAGACTCAGGTACAGGCTGATCTGGAAGCTGTTAAGGCTATCCTGGAGAGAACCAAGGATCAGGAGATGAGCGACAGCGATGTAGATGAGCTGAAGGCTGCAAAAGAGAAGCTGACCCAGAGTGCACAGTCTGTATTCACCAAGATGTATGAGCAGGCTGCACAGGCACAGCAGGGTGCTCAGGGTGCAGCAGGTCCTGACATGAATGCACAGACCGGCAGCAATGCAGGCAGCAGTGCAGATGATGATGTCATCGACGGAGATTTCAGAGAAGTATAATTAAACTTCACAAAAAGTGCAAATCGTGGTATAACAGTAAATGCTGTGTAACAGTGATTGCAAATAACAGGGGGCACAGGGCATGCGCAAGCGTGCCCTGTGCATAACCGTTTTCAGATTTATGTGACAGAGGTGTAAAAATGGCAGAGCAGAAGAGAGACTATTACGAAGTCCTCGGTGTAGATAAAAATGCAGATGACGCTGCAATTAAAAAAGCATACCGTGTATTGGCGAAAAAATACCATCCCGACATGAACCCCGGAGACAAAGATGCGGAGCAGAAGTTCAAGGAAGCTTCCGAGGCTTATGCCGTGCTGAGTGATCCCGAGAAGAGACGCCAGTACGATCGGTATGGTCATGCCGCATTTGACGGTGGTGCAGGCGGAGCCGGTGGATTTGATTTCAGCGGTGCGGATTTCAGTGATATCTTCGGTGATATTTTCGGAGATTTCTTTGGCGGCGGAAGAAGCAGAAATTCCCAGAGTAATGGACCCAGGAAGGGTGCGGATGTCCGCATCAGTGTTCAGATCACGTTTGAAGAGGCTGTCTTCGGCTGCAAGAAGGAGATTGAGCCTACAGTAAAAGAGACATGTAAGACCTGTAACGGTTCCGGAGCAAAGCCCGGTACCAACCCGGAGACCTGTACAAAGTGCGGTGGTAAGGGTCAGGTAGTATATAACTCACAGTCTCTCTTCGGTACGATGCGTACGGTGCATACTTGCCCCGAATGTCAGGGAACCGGTAAGGTGATCAAGGAGAAGTGCCCGGATTGCCGTGGTACCGGCTACATTCCGATGAAAAAGCGTTATGAGGTAGTAATTCCCGCAGGTATTGACAACGGCCAGGCTGTTCGTGAGCCCGGACTGGGAGAACCCGGTATTAACGGCGGACCCAGAGGTGATGTGCTGTTAGAAGTACGTGTAGGCCGCCATCCGATTTTCCAGAGACAAGATTTCAATATCTTCTCCACCGTTCCGATCTCTTTTGCGGTAGCTGCATTGGGCGGAGAAATATTGATCGATACTGTAGACGGTAAGGTGGTCTATGATGTGAAGGCAGGAACCCAGACGGATACGAAGATTCGTCTCCGTGGTAAGGGTGTTCCTTCCTGGAGGAACAAGGATGTCCGCGGTGACCATTATGTAACACTGGTGGTACAGACTCCCGATAAGTTGAAGCCGGAGGCGAAGGAACTGTTAAAGCAGTTTGATGCGCTGACCGGTGATTCCCTGAATGCGGTGAAGAAGACAACGGAAAGCACAGAGGGCGACACCAAGGAGAAGGACGGCAAGAAGAAAAAGTTTTGGAAATGAAATTTAATAAGTAAAGTTTCCGTAGCCCGCATTGGGGCTAAGGACCGCAGACCCGTTTCCACTTCGGACGCAGACCGTAGCGGTACATAAGCGAGGAAAGTACCCTCGCTAAGTACCGACGGCTGCTTAGAGTCTGCTTGCCCTTACCCCAATTGCGGGCTACTGGTTTGTTGGTAAAGTTTAAAAATAACTTTAGGGAAGAAATTTAATTTGATAGAATACAGTTTTGTAATTTTGTAGGAGGTAAGGGGGGAAGCGTTTGACAGAAGGAGGAGAAACGCTTACAATGCAAGTAGTTATGCAGTCTGTGGCGTAAAGGAGACGGGCAGGGGATGGAGAAGCGGACAGAGGAATTAGGGAAGACGGTATGTCAGGTCTATATAGCTGTTGTTTTGGTGGTGCTGCCTCTGTACTATATTCCCCGGAACGGATATTACCAGCTGGGAGATGTCAAATATTATCTGTATCGCAATATTTCCCTGTTGTGTATCGGCATCTGTCTGGTGACAGAACTGTTGGCAGTTCTGAGGGAATGGTGGGCAGAAAATTGTCACAGATCCGGCAGGCACTTACGGGAAACCGTAAGGAATCTGTTCGAAAAATGCCGGGAACATTCTGTGACTACGGCGGTCTGCCTGTATGCACTGTTTGCTGTGGTTTCCGCACTCTGCAGTCCTTACGGAAGTACTGCGTGGACGGGAGAACGGGAATGGTACATGGGAGCTGTCACGATCTGTCTGATGGTAGGCGGATTTTTGCTGGCGGCGAGGTATGCCGGGCAGTGCAGGATGGCATTGCTGCTTGGAGAAGGGGCATTTGTGCTGGTTACGCTGATCGGTCTGCTGCAGAAGCTGGGATATGATCCGTTAGGATTATTGAAGGGTTACGTCGTAGGGGACTGGGAATATACGCATATGCTCACGACGCTTGGGAACAATAACTGGCTCAGCGGGTATTACAGTGTGATGTTTCCTTTATCGCTGGCACTTTTTCTGCAGGCGGTGGAAGAGGGGCGAAGAGGCAGGTCCCTTTTGCTTGGAAGCGGTAACGTCCTTGCAGTGGTGATGCTTTTTTTGCAGGGAAGTGACGGCGGTGTGATGGTAGCAGGTGTGGCACTGTGGCTGTGCTTTTGGGGCAGCCGGAAGAACACCAAACTGTGGGAGGCTCTGCTTTTCCTGCTGACCGGCGTCTGTGTGGGAATGTTATTGTGGGGAAAGGGGATGCAATCCCTGGGAACCTTTGACATCCTGTTGCAGTATGGTATTGCCAAACGGCTGGCAGCCTGGCAGGGGTGGATCCCGTTTGCTGTGGTGTGTCTGTTATTCTGTGGGATACATCATGTTCTTCCTGAGAAGAAAAAGAGGATGTTACGGACCGGAGTGCTGTACGGCAGTCTGGTATTGGCTGCGGGTGCAGTAATATGGTATATTTTGAAACAGCAGGGCAGTACTTTCGCGGAATGGGGTAATCGCCGGGGAAGATTATGGCAGATGGCATGGCAGGGATTCTGCCAGGGAAATCTCAGACAGAAGCTGCTGGGGGCAGGACCGGATTGTTTTGCAAGCTATCTGGGACAGGTGCTGCCCGGAGGCACGGTACTGTTTGATAAAGGATATTTTGCTGATTCGATTTTTACGAATGCCCATAATGAATGGCTGACCACGCTGATCAATATGGGAGTACTCGGAGTGGTGGCTTATGCAGCCGTATTTTTTACCGCATTGCGGAAATACAGTGGGAACCGGCTGGGGCTGCTGTTACTGATTACTTACGGAATGCATTCTCTGATCAGTTTTCAACAGGTACTGAATGCACCGTTATTTTTTCTGCTGCTGGGGGTATGCGAAGCCGGACAGAGGCAGGAAAAGCTACATAGAACGGATACAGATGAGGAGTCTATAGAAATCGCATGAAAAACATTTGGAAAATTTTCACAGGAGATCTGAAAAAACTGGTAAAACAGCCTTTTGCACTGGTCATAATTATCGGCCTGTGCGTGATACCGTCGCTGTACGCATGGTTTAATATTTTTGCCAACTGGGATCCCTATGCCAATACCGGAGGAATCCCCGTGGCGGTAGTGTCTCTGGATAAGGATTACACGCTGAAGGATGGCTCTGTGGTCAACATGGGAGAATCCGTGCTGGAGAGTCTGCATTCCAACACCAGTGTGAAATGGATATTCTTAGATACCGAGGAAGAAGCGCGGGAAGGCGTGGAAGCGGGAAAATATTATGCAGCCATTGTGATTACGGATAAATTTACATATAGTATGTACAATGTATTCTCCGACGATTTTGAGAATCCGTCACTGATTTATTATCAGAATCAGAAGAGCAACGCTATTGCTACCAAGATCACAGATACGGTAGCCGGTACGTTACAGAATACGATTAACGAGACCTTTATCAAAGTGGCAGCTACCACGATTTTCGAAGAGGGTAATTCCGTATCGGATCAGATGCAGGGAGACAGTTATGTGGAGGAATTCCGTGCCAATCTGGAAGAACTGAATGACAACCTGAAGGAATACAGTGCGATGATCGATACTTTCCGGGCGGGGAATGACAGGCTGGAAGCAGCGATCACCCATGTGAATTATGAGATTCCCGCAATGCAGAAGAAACTGGATGCGACGACGGCAAGTCTGAACCAGAGCAGTCAGAATCTGTCTTCCACCAGAGATACGCTGTCGAATTTCAGTACGAACGTGGATACCTCCATGAGTACCATACAGACCTCACTGGAGGATATGAAGAAGATCCTGGATCAGAGCAAGCTGGCGGATGATACGGCACAGATGACGAAGGATCTGAATAAAGTGGCAAGGGACACCAACACCCTGAACGGACAGGTGAACAATCTGCTGGCAGCGCTGATTGAACAGCGTGTGCAGGGAAGTGTATCCGGCGGGGATGCTTCCACCGGCAGCGGAAGCGGCAATACGGCAGCGACGGATGCTGCCATCGAAGCGCTGAAAGCTATGCAGAAAGAACTGGATATGATGAACACTGTCATAGGCAGTGTACTGGAATCCACCGATGAACAGGCGGCAGAGAAGGCGAAGGTCAATGTCAACAATGCCATGAATAATTTAAAGAGTGTCATCGACAGCTGTGAGAATTCCGTGAGCAATATGCAGGGCATCTATAAAAACAATCTGGTGCCGCAGATGCAGAGAGTTCTGACAAATATGTCAGATTCACTGAATCAGGTGACTAACCTGGTAAATACATTGAGCAGTACCGTACAGAATATAGGTGTGGTTATGGAAGGTGTCGGCGATGCGGTCGACGGAACCAGCGAGAGCCTGGGGCAGATCCAGGGTGTGGTAGACGGTATCAGCCAAAAACTGACAGATCTGACAGATCGGCTGGAAGGTGCCTCCGAAGAGGAAATGATGGATATTCTGGTACGTTTTCTGGGAGGAGATCCCGAAAGTCTGGGAGCATATTTCGCATCTCCCGTGACCATGGAGACCATAGCCATGTATCCGGTGGCAACCTACGGTTCTGCCATGACACCGTTCTATTCCACGTTGGCAATCTGGGTAGGGTCTACGATTCTGGTGGCACTGGTGAAGGTAAAGGCATCACCGAAAAATCTTGAAAATGTACAGAGTTATCAGCTGTATTTCGGCAGATACCTGTTGTTCTTACTGCTGGCACAGATCCAGGCTGCGATTATTGTGGCGGGAGATCTGTGGCTATTGAAAGTAAATATTGTGGAACCGGGACTGTTTTTCCTGGCGGCAAGTTTTACCGCCACCGCATTTTCCCTGTTGATCTATTCCCTGACCCTGGCGTTCGGGGATGTGGGCAAGGCTGTCTGCGTAATCGTTATGGTACTGCAGATCGCGGGATCCAGCGGAACGTTTCCTATCGAACTGCTTCCGGATATCTACCAGAAGATATACATCTTCTTCCCCTTCCCTTATGCAATTACGGCAATGCGTGAGGCACTGGCGGGCATGTACGGAACCGCCTATATGGCAGCCCTGGCGAAGTTGATCCTGTTCATGCTGGAAGGATTACTCATCGGACTGGTGATCCGGATCCCGTTTGTGAAGCTGAACCATTTTGTGGAAGAGAGAATGGAAGATACTCAATTAATGTAAAGGTGAAATTTCATGGAAAGAGATTACGAAGAGATTTTCCAGAAGGTGCTGGATTATGAGCAGACCCTTCATGAAAAAAACAGAAAAAGAATAAAGATCGGTCTGAAATGCATCTGGATCGTGCCCCTGTTTTTCCTGGCACTGCTGTTTTTGACCGGCAGTAACAAGGTGATCTTCCTGATCCTGTGGATCGTGTCACTGTTTGCCCTGTCGATCTATCTGATCGTTGTGGAATATATGGATTATAATCTGCAGGAAAAGATCATGGAGCTGAAAGGGGAAGAGGGGACGATTGAAGCTGTGACCCCTGCGGATTTCGACAGAGCGGCGCAGATCATCCGCAAGACCCGTGAAATGATCGGTGAGGGACTGAACTCTACCGCGGAGACGCAGGCAGAAGAGACTGAGACAAAAGAAGAACCAGAAGAAATAAAAGGAACAGAAGACGGGGAGGAAGGTGAATAGCATGCGTAACATCTGGAAAATATTTACCACCGATATCCGTCGGATCAGCAATAATGTAGTGGCAGTAGTGATCGTCATGGGATTAAGCATCCTGCCGGCACTGTATGCCTGGTTCAATATTTTCTCCAACTGGGATCCTTATGAACCGGCAGCTACCAGTCAGTTGAAGGTTGCAGTGGCTTCGGACGATGCCGGAGCGGAGATTATGGGACTTTCTCTGAATGTGGGAGACAGCGTGGTGGAAGCTCTGGAAGCAAATACTACCATCGGCTGGGTATTCCCGGAGACCACGGAAGAGGCTCTGGAGGGCGTGAAGAACAGCGACTATTACGCAGCACTGATCATTCCGGAGACTTTTACCCAGGAAATGCTGGGATTTATAGACGGTGAAGTGGATCATCCGACGATCTATTATTATGAAAATGAGAAAAAGAACGGCATTGCACCCAAGATCACAGGCAAGGCGAAAAATGCCGTGCAGGAGCAGGTAAATGCCACGTTCATCAGTACTGTGGCGGAGTCGGTCATGAAAGCCGGCAATGCGCTTTCCATGGTGAATGCCAGCGGGCAGGTCAGTGTGACAGATTCTCTGGATACTGTGCAGGCACAGCTACAGGATTATGTAGTCATGCTGCAGTCCTTCCAAAGCATCATGAATTCCGCGGAAATGATCATGTCCACCAGCCAGAATATGCTGCCGGATATGGACAATGTACTGGAGAATGGGCGAAATACCATGATCGGCATGCAGACCATGATCAATTCCAGCGTGGATGCGGTAGACGTTATGAGCGATATGGTAAGCAGCAGTATGAATATGGTGACGGAAGCACTGCAATACCTGTCCATCTATGCAGACGGACTGTTAGCCCAGATGGACAGCAACAGTGTGGGAAGCACCACGGACACCGGACTGGGCATGGCAATCGGACTGGTGCAGGGCATGCAGGCGAATATGGATGTTCTGGGAAGCCTGGTAACCGGGCAGGATGCGCAGATTCAGGAGATCAGCCAGTCACTGAAAAATATTGAGGCGGACCTGAAGCAGCTGCAGAACAGCAAAGGACAGGTAGATACCGACATCAATACCCTGCGGACGCAGATGCGGGAGCAGATCCAGATCTGCAGTAAACAGCTGGATAACCTTCTGAACGACTATAATAACAACGTCAGACCCTCTTTCCGTGATACCGGTAAATCCATGCAGCAGGCATTTTTGAATGCCGCAGCGGTGATGAACGGCACGGATGTGAATATGGATGAAATCTCAGATATTTTAAAGGAGTACCAGCAGACTTTGCAGGAAGGCAACGTAAGCCTGCAGGATTCCCTGATAATTGCACAGGAACTGCTGGACAAGGTGAATAAAATAGCGGATAATATAAAACGGATCACCGGAGCGGACTCTTATGAGGATATTTTGAATGCCATGGCGACGGATCCTGCGGCTGTGGCGGACTTTGTATCATCTCCGGTGCAGCTTCAGACGGTGCCTGTCTATCCGGTGGATCATTACGGCTCGGCAGCGTCCCCGTTCTATACGATCCTGGCAATCTGGGTAGGTGCGTTATTTTTGGTGGCAATCATTCACGTAGGCGTGAAACCCATTGATCCCGGGGATCATTACAAGGCATATGAGCGGTATTTTGGCAGATATCTGTTGTTCTTCCTCATCGGACAGGCGCAGACACTGCTTACGATCCTGGGTAATCTCTATTACATTGAGATCCAGTGCCAGCACAAGTTCTTATACTGGCTGGCGGCAGCCGTGGCGAGCGCGGCATTCAGCTGCTTCATGTATTCCGTGACCTTTGCGTTCGGCAACGTGGGAGAAGCGCTGGCTATCGTAGTCATGGTCATCCAGGTGGCGGGAAGCGGCGGAACATTCCCCATCGAGGCACTGCCGAAGGTGTTCCAGTGGATCTACCCGTTCCTGCCGTTCCAGTTCGGTATGAAAGCTTTCAAGGAATGCATTGCCGGAATGTACGGCGTGGACTATTGGATCAATGTGGGTAAGATGGCATTGTTCCTGATCATAGCGTTATTATTGGGACTGGCGCTGGAACCGCCTTTCCGCAAGCTGAACCACATGATCGAGAAGAGCAAGGAAAAGACAGGATTAATGATCTAATGAGCTGGAAGTAGGAAATTGAGATAACCAAAATAGAAAGGAATCACAATATGAAGTGGGTAAAATTCAGAATAAAGACCGTGACAGAAGCGGAAGATATTATTATCAGTACCCTGTATGATCTGGGACTGGAAGGTGCACAGATCGAGGACAAGGTTCCCCTGACCGCCATGGAGAAGGAGCAGATGTTCGTAGATATCCTGCCAGACGGACCTGAAGATGATGGCATTGCATATTTAAGCTTTTTCGTAGAAGAAAAAGAGGACGGCAGTCTGGAAGTGGCCGGGGAGAAGACCACCACCGAGGCAGTGCTTGCCGATGTAAAACGCGAGCTGGAAGATCTGCGTCAGTTCATGGATATCGGAGAGGGTTCCGTTGTCGTGGACGAGACCGAGGACATTGACTGGATCAACAACTGGAAACAGTATTTCCATCAGTTCTATATTGATGACATCCTGGTCATCCCTTCCTGGGAAAATATCAAACCGGAAGATACCGATAAAATGGTACTTCATATCGATCCCGGTACTGCATTCGGCACCGGTATGCACGAGACCACACAGCTGTGTATTCGCCAGCTGCGTAAGTTTATCACCCCCGAGACAGAGCTTCTGGACGTGGGAACCGGCAGCGGTATCCTGGCAATTTTATCCTTGATGTTCGGTGCAAAGCATGCCGTGGGAACCGACCTGGATATCTGTGCGGTGGAAGCTGTAGCACAGAACTGCGAGGTCAATGGCATCGATCCCGCACAGTTCGATATGATGATCGGTAACATCATTACCGACAAAGAAGTGCAGGACAAGGTGGGTTATGAGTGCTATGATATCGTAGTGGCAAATATCCTGGCAGATGTACTGGTGCCCCTGACTCCCGTGATCGTACACCAGCTGAAAAAGGGTGGTATCTATATTACTTCCGGTATCATCGATGACAAGGAACAGACCGTGGTAGAGGCAGTGAAGGCAGCAGGACTGGAAGTGCTGGAAGTGACTTACCAGGGAGAATGGGTCAGCGTTACCGCAAGAAAAAATTAGAGGATTTTTAACAATGTATCAGTTTTTTGTAGAGCCGGAGCAGATCGATGTGGCAGGAAAAAGCGTCATCATCCGGGGCACCGATGTCAATCATATCAAAAATGTACTGCGTATGCGTCCCGGCGAGGAAGTGGCTGTCAGCAACGGAATCGACGGGAAGGAATACCGCTGCGGGATCCTGGCGCTGGAGGAGGACTGCGTCCGTTTGGAGCTGCGCTTTATCAAGGAAGACGGCGTAGAACTTCCGGCGAAGATCTATCTGTTCCAGGGACTGCCCAAGGCGGATAAAATGGAACTGATTATCCAAAAAGCAGTGGAACTGGGAGCTTTTCAGGTGATTCCTGTAGCCATGAAGCGCTGTGTGGTGAAGCTGGATGAGAAAAAGGCAGATGCGAAGATCAAGCGCTGGCAGGGTATTGCGGAAGCGGCAGCGAAACAGAGCAAGCGGGGCGTGATCCCCACTGTAGCCCCTGTGATGAGCTATGCCCAGGCAGTGAAAATGGCATCTGAAATGGATCTGAAGCTGGTGCCCTATGAGCTGGCAGAAGGAATGGAACAGACGAAGCAGCTAATCGAAAGTGTGGCGCCTGGACAGCAGATCGCCATATTCATCGGACCGGAAGGCGGCTTCGACCCGGAGGAGATAAGGCTTGCCACAGAGGCGGGAATCCAGCCTATCACTTTGGGCAAACGGATTCTGCGGACGGAGACTGCCGGATTTACCACCATCGCGTGGCTGATGTATCAGTTGGAAAATTAGAGAGCACAGGACGCCTGTCCACGGCATATTTTAATCATAACAATATATGCAGCTCGCTTAAAAGAAAGAAGCTGTTTCGATAGCAAGGAGAAGAAGAGAATGGAAGTCTATTTGGACAATTCCGCTACTACAAGGACCTTTCCGGAAGTAGCCGAATTGATGACGAAGATCATGTGTGAAGATTACGGCAATCCCTCCAGCCTGCATATGAAGGGAGTGGAGGCGGAGAAGTACCTCCGCTATGCCAAGGAGACCCTGGCGAGGATCCTGAAGGTGGAGGAGAGAGAACTGTTATTCACCTCCGGCGGAACGGAATCCGATAACATGGCGCTGATCGGCTGCGCCCTGGCGAACTGCCGCAGAGGCAACCACCTGATCACAACACAGATAGAGCATCCTGCAATCCTGCAGACCATGCGTTACCTGGAGAGCCAGGGATACCGTGTCACGTATCTGCCTGTGGATTCTTGCGGACGCATCCGCTTGGAAGACCTGCGCAGAGCCATGACACCGGAGACCATTCTGGTATCCATTATGCATACAAATAACGAGATCGGAGCTCTGCAGCCCATTGAGGAAGCCGGAGCCCTGATCAAGCAGATGAACCCCGATACTTTATTCCATGTGGATGCGGTACAGGGATTCGGCAAGTCCAGAATCTATCCGAAGAAGATGCACATTGACCTGTTGTCCGTCAGCGGACACAAAATCCACGGACCCAAAGGTGTTGGACTGTTATACGTAGGAGACAAGGTGAAGATCCAGCCCATCGTATTCGGAGGCGGACAGCAGCAGAATCTCCGCTCCGGTACTGAGAATGTTCCCGGAATTGCCGGACTTGCGAAAGCAGCGGAAATGCTGTACAGCCATTTTGATGAGGATCATGCGAGACTTTGTGCCTGCAAGAGAAGATTTATCGAAGGTGTGGAGAGACTGGATCATGTGACGGTCAATGGACTTCTGCCGGACGCTCCTTACGGAGAAGGCACGGCAGCCCATATCGTCAGTGTATCCTTTGCCGGAGTAAGAAGTGAAGTGCTCCTGCATGCGCTGGAGGACAAGGGAATCTATGTCTCCGCCGGAAGTGCCTGCTCCGCACACAAGCCGCAGCCTTCCGCTACACTGAAAGCCATCGGCGTGGATAAATCCCTGCTTGATTCCACCATCCGCTTCAGTTTTTCTGTATTTACCATGGAAGAAGAGATTGACGTTTGCCTTCAGGCATTGTACAATATAGTACCTATGTTACGCAGATACAGTCGCAGATAAGAAAGGAAAAAACGTGTTTACATCATTTTTGATAAAATATGCCGAGATCGGCATTAAGGGAAAAAACCGTTACCTGTTCGAAGATGCTCTGGTACGCCAGATTAAATACGCTCTGAAAAAATGTGAGGGAGAATTCCTGGTACACAAGACACAGGGACGTATTTTTGTGGATGCAGAGTCTGAGTTCGACTATGACGAAGTAGTGGCACACCTGCAGAGAGTCTTCGGCATCTCCGGCATCTGCCCGGTAGTCCATGTACAGGATGAGGGCTTCGAGAAGCTGTGTGAGACCGTGATCGACTACATTGCAAAAGTATATCCGGATTGCAATCAGACCTTCAAGGTGGCAGCGAGACGTGCCCGGAAAAATTACCCCAAGGATTCCATGACCATCAATATGGATATGGGCGAAGCTATCCTGAATGCATACCCCAACATGAGGGTAGATGTACATCATCCCGACATCATGCTGAACATCGAGATCCGTGAGGAAATCTATATCTACTCCGTGATCCTGCCCGGTCCCGGAGGAATGCCCGTAGGCACCGGCGGCAAGGGAATGCTGCTGTTGTCCGGTGGTATCGATTCTCCCGTGGCAGGCTATATGATCGCCAAGAGAGGTGTCAAGATCGATGCGGTATATTTCCATGCACCGCCTTACACCAGCGAACGTGCGAAACAGAAAGTTGTGGATCTGGCGAAGATCGTTGCCCGTTACACAGGACCGATTTATCTGCATGTGATCAACTTTACCGATATTCAGTTATATATTTACGAGAAATGTCCTCATGAGGAACTGACCATTATCATGCGCCGCTATATGATGCGTATTGCGGAGCAGATCGCGAAAGAGACAGAGTGCTTAGGACTGATCACCGGTGAGAGTATCGGACAGGTGGCATCTCAGACCATGAACTCCCTGATCGCTACCAATGAAGTATGCGAACTGCCGGTATACCGTCCGCTGATCGGATTCGACAAGCAGGAGATCGTAGAAGTATCCGAGAAGATCGGCACATACGAGACTTCCATTCTGCCCTATGAAGACTGCTGTACTATCTTCGTGGCAAAACATCCTGTGACGAAGCCGAATGTAAAAGTGATCCGCAGACATGAGCATAATCTGGATGAGAAGATCGATGAGCTGGTGAAGACCGCACTGGAGACCAAAGAACTGATCATTGCGGAAGCATAAGAAAAAGACGAGAATAAGAAGAGAAGCAAGAAAAAAGCCTTGAGAGGATTGCGACTCTCAAGGCTTTTTAAAACTTTGTTATGTATTCGGACTTCCGAATCGGTAACTTATACCAGATAAGGCTTTAATACTTCCAGAACCTCATCAGCGCCATCCTCTGCATGGATGTTCAGGTCGATAGGCTTGGAAAGATCCAGACTGAAGATACCCATGATGGACTTTGCATCAATTACGTATCTGCCGGATACAAGATCGAAATCATAATCGAACTTAGTAATATCGTTTACGAAAGATTTTACCTTATCAATAGAATTTAAAGAAATCTGAACTGTCTTCATGTTGACTACCTCCTTAATGTGTGTCATACCTTCTGACTTCATATTAATGGGTGAACGACCAAAAGTCAAGACGAAAACAATACAAAAAAAGTGAGGAATCCTATGAAAAGTGTAGCATTACACAACCTTGGATGTAAGGTTAACTCCTATGAAATAGAAGTAATGCAACAAATGTTACAAGAAAAAGGTTATACTATTGTACCATTTGATGAAATCGCGGATATTTACATCGTAAATACCTGCACAGTTACCAATATTGCAGACCGGAAAAGCAGACAGATGCTTCACCGTGCAAAACAGAAAAATCCGGCGGCTCTGGTAGTGGCGGTGGGCTGCTATGTGCAGACCGGCAGGGAAGATGTGGAGCAGGATCCCTGCATCGATCTGGCAATCGGCAACAACCGTAAGAAGGATCTGGCATCCATTCTGGAGGAGTATCTACAGGATCTGGAACAGGAAGATGCCGTGGCAGAGAATGCAGAAAATGCCGGACATGGTGTGGACAAGACTCTGCATGACACGACTGTCATTGATATTAACCATACCGCGGAATACGAAGAAATGACCCTGAAGCATACCGCGGAACATACCCGCGCCTATATCAAGATCCAGGACGGCTGCAATCAGTTCTGTTCCTACTGTGTCATCCCCTATGCCAGAGGCAGAGTCCGCAGCCGCAGAGCCGAGGACATCATCCGGGAGATCACCGGCATGGCGAAGAACGGCTACCGTGAGATCGTGCTGACGGGTATTCATATCAGTTCTTATGGCATTGATTTTGACGAGGAAGCCTGGAAGCGTGGAGAAAGCGTCTCCGTGTTAAAAGAGGATGAGGAGAGAAGAGATTATTCCGGCAGCAGCAAGCTGATCGACCTGCTGGAGCGGATCCATGACATTGAAGGCATTGAGCGCATCCGCATCGGTTCCCTGGAGCCCCGTATTGTCACGGAGGAGACGGCAGCAAGAATGGCGGCGCTGCCGAAATTGTGCCCTCATTTTCATCTGTCCTTACAGAGCGGCTGTGATGCGACATTACGCCGCATGAACCGTAAGTACACATCCGAAGAATATGCGGAGAGCGTGGCGCTGCTCCGCAAGGTATTCGACCATCCGGCAATCACCACGGATGTTATCGTGGGCTTCCCGGGAGAGACGGAAGAAGAATTCGCTGAGACGAAAGCCTTTTTGGACCGGATCCGGTTCTTCGAAATGCATATTTTCAAATATTCCAAGAGAGCCGGAACCAGAGCTGCCGTGATGCCCGACCAGGTGCCGGATCAGGTAAAGACGGTCCGAAGTGCCGAGCTTCTGGCAATGGAGAAGGAGCAGTCGAAGCAGTTCCGGGCACATTACCTGGGACAGGAAGCGGAAGTGCTCCTGGAGGAGACCAAGGTAATCGACGGAACGGAATATCTGCTGGGACACACCAAAGACTATGTGAAGATGGCGGTTCCAGTACAGGAGAATGAAAATATCCTGACCAATACTGTGCTGCGGGGCAGCGTGCAGGGATTCCTGACAGATGAGATTCTGTTGTTATCACCTCTTGAATTTTCAAAGTAAATGCGGTAATATAAGGCATAACGGAAAATTTGCAACTATTCAGAACCGTGCAAATTATGGCAATATGTACGTCGAATGCTTGCATTCGTAAGAACATTTGACATAATTTATGGGGTTTTGAATAGTTACAGAAATTGCATTAAGGCAGAATAAGAGGATCATATGCAGGACTTAGGAAATACACAATACTTCAAGGTAGAGGCAGAACCTGAGACCGGCGTAAAGCTGGTACTCTCTACCGTATACGAGGCACTGACAGAAAAAGGATACAACCCGGTGAATCAGATCGTGGGTTACATCATGAGCGGGGATCCTACTTATATTACCAGCCACAAAAATGCTCGCAGCCTCATCATGAAGGTAGAGCGTGACGAACTGGTGGAAGAACTGCTCACGGAGTATATCAGGACCAAACACTGGAAATAATTACAGTTATCAGGAGGACCCACATGCGTATTATGGGTTTGGATTTCGGCTCACGTACCGTGGGCGTGGCGATCAGCGACAGTCTGCTCTTAACAGCACAGGGAGTAGAGATCATTCGCCGCAAGGAAGAGAATAAATTACGACAGACATTAGCCCGTATCGAGGAACTGATCGTAGAGAACGAAGTGGAAGAGATCGTACTGGGACTTCCCAAGAACATGAACGACACCGAAGGTGTCCGCGTGGAGCTGACCAAAGAATTCAAGGAAAAGCTGGAGCGCAGAACCGGTCTCCCTGTATATTTCTGGGATGAGAGACTGACCACCGTGGCAGCGGATAAGGCAATGATGGAAGCGGGAATCCGTCGCGAGAACCGCAAGGATTATGTGGATATGATTGCGGCTACCCTGATCCTGCAGGGATATCTGGACCGCAGGAACAATGAGAAGAAAAAGGAATCAGAATGAGTAAATTGGAAAAAATCACATTTCGCCCCGAGGGCGAAGAACCTGTAGAATTTTATGTACTGGAACAGACCAGGATCGGTGGACACAATTACATCCTGGTAACTGATGTGGAAGAGGGCGACGGAGATGCCCTGATCCTGAAGGATATGTCTCAGGATGGCGAAGAAGAGAGCATTTATGATGTAGTCTCCGACGATGAAGAACTGGAAGCAGTATCCGGAGTATTTGCGGATATGCTGGAAGATATTGATTTGATTTAATTTCGATAAATACAGGCGGTTCTGCGAGAAGGACGGTCTTATATTTATATATGATTTGTATGATTGGCAGAGAGGGATATCGGATGCTTTGCCGGTTTCAACATATAATGGTTTTGTGCTAAAAGTGACAGGGAATACACGAAGGGCATGAGAGGTGCCGTTATTTTGATGGAGTCGTAAGATCTGGGATGCCTGATTCCACGGGAGTTTTCGAGAAGAGAGCCGGAGGAACGGGCGGGGAATCGCAGATCTTTGTTTGCAGAGCGTAAACCCCATTCTTGCGCCAATATACATACACTGTGAACTTAATGTATAGACGTATAGAATTTGGAGGTAATTTCGTTGAAAAAGAAAAAAGAGAATAGTAACGTTTCAGGCCTGAAGATCATTCCTTTGGGAGGTCTGGAACAGATCGGTATGAACATTACTGCCTTCCAGTATGAGGACAGTATTATTGTGGTGGACTGCGGTCTGTCTTTCCCTGCGGATGATATGCTGGGAATCGACCTGGTCATCCCCGATGTAACTTACCTGAAGGACAACATTGACAAGGTAAAAGGTTTCGTCATCACCCACGGACACGAGGATCATATCGGAGCACTGCCCTATGTGCTGCGTGATATTAATGTTCCCATCTACGCAACCCGCCTGACTATGGGCATCATTGAGAACAAGCTGACCGAGCACAATCTTATGAAGAAGACCAAACGTAAAGTGGTGAAGTTCGGACAGTCTATTAATCTGGGTGATTTCCGCGTGGAATTCATCAAGACCAACCATAGTATCGTAGATGCCGCAGCACTGGCAATTTATTCCCCTGCCGGTATCGTGGTGCACACCGGAGACTTCAAGGTGGACTACACACCGGTCTACGGAGATGCCATCGACTTACAGCGTTTTGCCGAGATCGGTAAAAAGGGTGTACTGGCATTAATGTGCGATTCCACCAACGCGGAGCGTCCCGGCTTTACCCCTTCCGAGAAGACTGTGGGTAAGACTTTCGATACTTTATTTGAAGAACATAAGAACACCAGAATCTTCGTGGCAACCTTTGCATCCAACGTAGACCGTGTGCAGCAGATCATCAACACTGCATATAAGTTCGGCCGTAAGGTGGCTGTGGAAGGCAGAAGCATGGTGAATATTCTGGATACCGCCATCAAGCTGGAGTGCATTAATATTCCGGAAAATACACTGGTGGATCTGGAGCAGTTAAAGAATTATCCGGATGAGCAGCAGGTTATCATCACCACCGGAAGCCAGGGCGAAAGTATGGCAGCCCTGTCCCGCATGGCAAATAATATGCACCGTAAGATCACCATCCGTGCCGGTGATACCGTAATCTTCTCCTCTAACCCCATCCCGGGTAATGAGAAGTCCGTAACAAAGATCATCAACGAACTGCTCCGCAAGGGCGCAGACGTTATTTTCCAGGATGCCCATGTATCCGGACATGCCTGCCAGGAAGAGATCAAGCTGATCTACACACTGATCCATCCGAAATACGCAGTGCCCGTCCATGGTGAGTACAAGCATCTGAAGGCACAGGCGAAGATCGCAGAGAGCCTTGGCATCAGCAAGGACAATATTTTCATCCTGTCCTCCGGCGATGTGCTGGAAGTCAGCGAGGAACAGGCAAAAGTCAGCGGCAGAGTACCCGTAGGCGCGATCCTCGTAGACGGTCTGGGTGTCGGTGATGTCGGAAATGTAGTGCTGAGAGATAGACAGCATCTGGCAGAAGATGGTATTATGATCGTGGTTATGAGTCTGGACAAAGCCAGCGGCGAGCTGGTAGCCGGTCCCGATATTGTATCCAGAGGTTTTGTATATGTGAAGGAATCCGATGAACTGATCGAGGAAGCAAGACGCACCGTGGACGATGCGCTGCAAGCATGCCTGGATAAGGGAATCACGGATTGGGGCAAACTGAAGACTACCACAAAGGATGTTCTCAGTGATTATGTATGGAAGAAGACCAAGAGACGCCCCATGATCCTTCCGATCATTATGGAAGTGTAATAGCAGCGATTGCTGGAAAGGTCGTAAGCAGATGAAGATAACAGCGGACGAAAATGTGAACGAGGCAGTGGAACAACTGGTCGGTGCGATCCGGAACACGGATGCCTATCTGGAGTATCAGAGACAATTGGCGCGTGTAAAAGAGCAGCCGGAACTGAAGCGGCAGATCGATGATTTCCGGACCAGGAACTTTGAACTGCAGACCAGTAAGGACACCAACTTTGACAAGATCGACCAGTTCACCAGAGAGAACGAAGCGTTCCGTGAGAATCCGCTGGTATCTGATTTCCTGGCGGCGGAGCTTGCTTTCTGCCGTATGATGCAGGAGATCGGGCTCTATGTTACCGATCAGATGAGGTTCGAGTAGTTCCAGTGGGAAAGGACAACAACATGAAAACAGCAAATTTGGCAGGCGCCGTTCTGGGCGCAATCTTAAAAGTAGTGTTTGCGGTGGTTGTGGTATATATGGTATATACCGGAGTATCCAAATGCTACGATTACGGATATCGTATTTTCACAGAGCCGGCAGTTTCCTCCGGAGAAGGTCGCAAGGTTACAGTGACACTGACCTCCGATATGTCTGCTACGGAGATCGGTACTGTCATGCAGGAAAAAGGTCTGGTAAGAGATGCGAAACTGTTCGCAGTACAGTATCTGTTATCTGAGTACAAAAAAGAGTGGAAGCCCGGTACTTATGAACTGAGCACCGCCATGACTGCGGAAGAGATGATGGAAGTCATGGCAGGACAGACGGAAAGCACCACGGATGAGACCGTAGAGACTATCGACAACGGCAGCGCGGTGACCGGAGATGCACAACAGGAGACCGTTGCGCAATAAGAAATATATGAAATGAGGATAGTATGATCATAGACGAAAGAATGTCCGCATTTATCGATTCCCTGGACAGCGGGAATCCCGCGTGGCTGAATGAGATTGAAAAATTCGCTCTGGAGACACAGGTTCCCATCATACGCAGATCCATGCAAAGTCTGCTAAAATTTTTGCTGAATTTCACAAAGCCGAAGAGCATCCTGGAAGTTGGGACTGCTATCGGCTTTTCTGCGTTACTGATGAGTGAATATGCCCCGGAGGATTGTCATATTACGACCATAGAAAAATACGAGAAGAGGATCCCCATTGCGAAAGATAACTTCCGGAAGACGGGACGGGAAGACCGGATCACGCTGTTAGAGGGAGACGCCACAGAGATCCTGAAGGAACTGGACGGTACGTACGATGTGATCTTCATGGATGCGGCCAAGGGGCAGTATATTAATTTCCTGCCGGATATTTTACGGCTGTTGTCCCCTGGCGGACTGTTGATCTCCGATAATGTATTGCAGGACGGAGACATTATAGAATCCCGCTTCGCCGTCACCAGACGTAACCGCACGATTCACGCGAGAATGCGGGAATATTTATACGAATTAAAGCATCATCCAGAACTGGAGACGGTGATTCTGCCCGTGGGGGATGGCGTGACGCTGAGTACAAAAGTTGTAAGGGATGAGGAGAACAAGTAAGATGAGAAAAAAAGCGGGAATTCTGACAGTCGCATTTATCATGCTACTGTGTATGCTCTGTATATGGCCGTTTGCACTGGTTCGTAAGGACGCAAAATGTGAGACCCAGTCGACAGCATATTTGTTTACCAATCAGGGACAATCATTCAATACACAGATGGAACAGACTTTTATTGCACAGGAATCGGTGTTACGCAAAGTCGGGTTTGCGATTCATTTTACCGGTGAAAAATGCGAGGCTGTCTTTCAACTGAAAGATGGGGAGGGAAAAGTTCTCACGGAGCAATCGGTTCAGCTGGAGGCAGGGGACAGCGACAGATACTGTTATGTAGATGCCAAAATCCGGCTAAAGAAGGGAAATGAATATCATTGGAGCCTGGAGATACAGAATGCGGAACAGATACAAAGCGGATTTCTGTATATCGCAGACGGAGAAATCGGTGCTGCCGGAAATGAAAATCTGTACGTGGACGGAGTTCTGTACGAGGGACAGGCCGTTACAAGCTACACCTACGGAGCACCTTTGAATGCCGTAAATATTCTGTGCCTGTGGGCATTTGTGCTAATGGCAGGAAGCTGTATCCCGGAAATAATAACACAGAAGCAGGAGAACAGTGTGCTGAAAAAGGCAGAGGAGCTTCTGGCAAAATATCAGAATATTATTTTGGCAGCGGAAATCCTTATTGTTACTGCACTGGTAGTGAGAAGTTGCTTTACACAGGCTGTGGACTGGGATGAAGCATATACCTGGGATATTGTGAAAAATCACTCTTTCTGGGGCGTGATTGAGGCGCAATCCATCGACAATCATCCGCCACTGTATTTCCTGTTTGTGAAAATTGCCGCGTTGTTGTTCGGCGATAAAATTATGGTATATAAACTGGTGTCAGTGGCTGGTATGCTGGCATCCATGATTTTATGTGCTACCTTACTGAAAAAAAGATGGGGCGTTAAGGCAGCAATTTCGACAATCCTTGTGCTGGGACTGGCACCGAATTTCATCTTTTATAATATCAATGTCAGAATGTATTCCTGGATGACTTTTTTTGTACTGGCGGCAGCATTACTGGCGTATGAGATCGTATTGGACAACGGCAACAGAATCGGGAACTGGATAGGCCTTGCCGCAGTGACACTGGGGGCAATTTATACTCAGTACTTTGCGGTGATTCCGTTATTCCTGATATATGTATATCTGATGTTTGCCTGTCGGAAGAACAAAACACTTCGCAAATTGGTCTGCTGTTGTGCGTCGATAGTGGTATTGTATCTGCCGC
Source organism: Bacteroidaceae bacterium (assembly GCA_963630275.1). GTDB lineage: Bacteria > Bacillota > Clostridia > Lachnospirales > Lachnospiraceae > Acetatifactor. Next base: position 25,526 of record CAVGMD010000035.1, read on the forward strand.
AGCTGTATCTGGTGGTGAAAATGTTACAGCGTGACAGCACGGGTACGGCAGAGGATGATTTAAAAGCGAGTCTGAATCTGAATAAATTGTGTGTATGGTCATTTGATACCAATATTAAATGGTCGGCGTATCTTCCGACAGTAGCATATGTTGCGGCATTATTGCTGTTGATTCTGTTTTGGAAAAAAATAGAGAAAAACAAAAGAGATTTCCTGACACTTACTGTGGGAATTTATCCCCTTACATGGTGGATCTGCTGGGGAATCTCACAGAAAATGAATCATTTCTGGCATAATCGTTATATGCTGGATGCACTTTTATTCGCATGGATATTTATCGTGCTGATTTATTCCATGAGGGGTGTGCTGACCTGGTTATGCTTATGCATCTGGATGGGCATTCTCTGCTTATCTTCTTATACGATTACTTATTCGAAGGAAATGGAGACGGTGCCGTATATTGCGGATGCACAGCAAAAACTTTCGGAAATTTCGGAAGGCGCGGATGTAATTTACAATTATGATACCTATGATACTATTTATAAGTACTATTTACCGGAATCGGAATTTTTATGGTATGAAGATGTTGACTTTTCCAAGCTGGAAGGGGATTCCATTTATATGATCAGCTGGGGTGGTGCAGGATTCGATCAGGAAGATATCGAAAAATATAATATTACCGTGGAGTATCTTTCCTTTTTCCGACTGGAAGAAGGAGTGGGAGATGTAGCTTTGTGTAAAGTACATTTCGAAAATTGACACAAGGGAGAATGAATATGACTTATAGAAAACCGGAACTTTTGATCCCGGCCAGCAGTCTGGAAGTGTTAAAGACGGCGGTAATGTTCGGGGCAGATGCAGTATATATCGGAGGAGAAGCATTCGGATTGCGGGCCAAGGCGAAGAATTTCAGCAGTGAGGAAATGGCTGAGGGTGTGGCATTTGCTCATGCTCATGGCGTAAAAGTATATGTAACGGCCAATATCCTGGCACATAACTATGATCTCGACGACGCTAGAAAATATTTTGCCGAACTGCGGGATATGAAACCGGAGCAGCCGGATGCGCTGATTATTTCCGATCCGGGAATGTTTATGATCGCCAAAGAAGTATGGCCCCAGGTGGAAGTACACATTTCCACCCAGGCCAATAATACCAACTATGAAACGTACCTGTTCTGGTGGAAGCTGGGAGCAAAGAGAGTGGTATCGGCCAGAGAACTGTCTCTGATGGAGATCAAGGGCATTCGGGAAAAAATACCGGCGGAGATGGAAATCGAGAGCTTTGTTCATGGGGCAATGTGCATCTCCTATTCCGGCAGATGCCTGCTGAGCAACTTCTTCACCGGAAGAGATGCCAAC
>CAVGMD010000036.1:0-26477 GCA_963630275.1 Bacteroidaceae bacterium
CCTCTCTTCCTTCTTGGCAATAATTGCTTCACGCCTCTTCATCAACAGACGTCCCCATCTATCCGGGCAGGAATCCTCAAACACACCAAACATCAACTTATCTGCCGGTGTATACTGACGTCCCTTAAACATTCTCAAATCCGGATCTAACGTAACATTATTAGTCAAATCATTTAACCATTCGTCATCATATTCAAAAGAGACTATCTGTTTTCCTCTACCGCCATCCACATACAATGTTCCAATCAATGATGGAGTATCTGATTTCCAATTCTCGTATACATAAATTTCATTTACGTTATCCATCTAATCCCTACTTCCTTTTTGCCCTTTTCGGAGTTACTAAATTCATATCCTGTATTCTTCTGCCAAATTCATCATCCTGTGCCACTAGCTCTAAGTCTTTATCCATACCACCCAAAGCATGCAACACTGCAGCATAAGTTCCTATAGCTACCGTAGGAGTCCCTTTTTCTACTGTCCACAACGTAGCCCTACTAATCCCGGCTCTTTCTGCCACCAATTCTGTCGATAGATTACGACGAAGTCTCGCCATCTTAATCTGTTCACCCATGTTTTCTAATATTTTTTGTGTATCCGGCATAACTAATATAAATGTTTCAAACAAGCGGTTATGTCAATGGTATTCCGCCAGGCTTCACACAATTTTTGTAGTGACCATGCCGCATTGGCAGGACTGGTGGAGGGCAGCACCGTGGCATAGATTCCCGTGATCTTCGATTCTGTCAGCAAACGCTGGATATCCGTCGGCTCCACGTTCCGGATACTGCTGTCGCTGGAACCCTTGATGTCACAGCTCTGAATCACATCCCAGACCGCAATATGATGTGCCAGAAGCATTGCCTTTTTCTCTTCAATGGGCTCCGGCACCGGTTCCCCACACAGATCCGCCATCACTTTCCAGAAGCGGTTCTGTTTATGTCCATAATAAAAATGATTCTCCCGGGATTTCACCGAGGGCAATGTTCCAAGAATCAGCACCCTGGAATCCGCATCATAGACCGGTGCAAAAGTATGCTCAACATGTTCGTATTCCATAACTTCCGCCGTCCTTATCTGTCGTGCTCCAGTCTCCATTTGATACATCGGGTAAGGTAATCCACATATTCCTCATTCTTGCACATTTCCTTGCCGGGCGTATCGGAGATCTTCGCCACATCCATGCCGTTGCAGGCTGTCGTCTTCATGACGATATTTAAAGGCTCCTCACAGGTATCATTGGCAATATAAGTACCGATACCGAACGCCACCGTCACGCGGTCCCGGAATGCCCTGCACAGTTCGTCTGCCCTGGTGAAATCCAGGCTGTCACTGAATAACAGGGTCTTGTGCTTCGGATCGATTCCCAGCGTTTCATAATGGGCGATCATCTTCTCGCCCCAGGCAAAGGGATCTCCGCTGTCATGCCGCACTCCGGAAAACAGGGTGGAATAGGTCAGCTGAAAATCTTTCAAGAAACAATCTGTGGTGATGGTATCCGTCAGGGCAGTGCCGTTCAGGACACCGTACTCCTTCACCCAGGCATCCAGAGCATACCAGTTGGAATACGCCGGATTATGTTTGTGATTGCCCTGCCCGGTACACATGATCCATTCATGTGCCATGGTTCCCACCGGTGTCACATTCCACTTTTTTGCCAGGTAGACATTGGAAGTACCGATGCAGACAGAATCCTTATAGTCCTTATTGTGTGCCACCAGCTCCTGTACCGCCAGTTCCTGTGCTTCCGCGGACAGGCGGCGCCGCAGACCGAATTCACTGAAATTGCCGAGGCAATAGGTCCCGTCCACAAGCTTCTGCACCTTATCCGCAAGCCGCTCCCGGAAGGAAGCATACAGCTTGTCATAGTCATAATTCATCCGGAAAAATACTTCATTAACGATAGCCAGCGTCGGGATCTCATACATGGAAGTATTTAACCAGGAGCCTTTTGTTTCGATGGTCAGCCCGCAGGCTGCATCCGTGCCGATTTCGAAGTCCTCATATCTGGGCTGCCACAGGCGCAGGAAATCCACATAGGAACCCTTGATCCATTTTACATTTTCCAGGTAATTCAGTTCTTCTTCCGTAAAACGTAAGTTACAGTACGCCCTGATCTGCTCCTTGATCTCTTCCACCATTTCCGGTGTAAAAAATACATCTGTATTCCTGCATTTAAATGTCCAAGTAGTCTTATACGCGCTGAACTGGTGGTAGATGCACTGTCCCATGGAGAATTTATACATGTCATTTTCCAATAAACTGTTGATAATCTGTGGTAATCGCATTATTTTCTCCCCCTCTATATCACATCCACCTGGATCGGTCCCATGGCGGCAATGGCCGTCTGGTGGGTCTGCGGTGTCACACAGGCGCATGCCTTCTCGATGACGCACACTCTTGCCTCCGGTACAAATGCCTTCGCCATGACCACATTGCTCAGCACACAGATACCGGTACAGAACCCGGTGAAATCCACTTCCATGGGATATTCTCCCTCTGCAGCCTCTCCTGCTGCCGTCACCTCTTCCCAGATTGCTTTTAATACATTGCCGAAATCCAGACTGCCAAAAGTAGGCTTTTTCACTGTAATTACATTTTCCGGTGCATAATGCCCTCTTACCGCCTTCACGATATCCGGATGGATCTCATATCCTTCCGTGCCCTCCTGCCCGTGCAGCACAGGCAGGCGCCTGCCTTCCTGGGTGTTCAGATAATCTGCCGTATGGGTATCCTTGGTGACGATTACCTTGTAATATTCCCCGCTTTCCGCTGCCGCAACGATATTTTTTACCGCCGCCTCGCACTCTTTGTTCCCCAATGCACCGGTGATGAATTCCTGCTGCGCGTCTGTGATCACTAATACCTTCTTTGTCATGTTTCCTCTCCTCTTTTTGCTATAATCATCAAAAGCAGGCAATCGCACTCTGCACGATCGCCTGCTTTTCCTCTTACAAAAATAATTTTCTGACCTTCTCTGCGTCAAATACGACTTCTGTTAATCCGTCCACTTCGATCTGATACAGGGCATTGGCTGCCAGATGCTCCGCCGCCTGCTCGAGATCTCGGATACCGCTGGTGTTGGAATAGATCTCTACCACCGCATCCAGTCCTTCTTCGGTGATGATGCACTCGTTTGCCTGCAGTCCGATGCGTTTCAGTACCTTGGGCAATGCGAATCTGGAGAAAATGATCTTCTTCTCCTCCGGAGTATAATCCGGAATATCGATTACCGCAAAACGGGACATTAACGGGGCACTGATCTGGTCCTTATCGTTAGCCGTGGCAATGGGATAAACACCGAATGTGGGCACGGTACATTCCATATAGTTGTCCGTGAATCCCAGATTGTCCAGTAAGGTGAGCAGTACATCCGCCGGATTGCCGTTGCCCTTGCCGCTGGCTGCTTTGTCCAGCTCGTTGATGATGAATACCAGATTGGACTCCCCCGCCATGGAAAAAGCTTCCATGATGATACCGGGTTTGGCATTGGCATAAATTCTGGAGCTTCCGGTCAGCTGCTCCGGATCGTTGATGGAGCTCATATCCAGTGTAGTCCAAGGAAGTTTTAAAATTCTTGCCACCGCATAAGCGATCTGGGATTTACCGGTTCCCGCCGGTCCCACCAGAAGCAGACCATACGCCGGTAACGTGTGGGTACGGTTGATCTGGATAATGGTCTCCATAATACGCTGCTTGACCCGCTCCATGCCGTACAGTTCCTCATCCAGGATCCGTCTGGCTTCCACGGGATCAATGGCTTCGAAATAATTGCCCTTCCACTGAATATTCATCATAATGGATAGCGCTCTCTGCGCGTGTCTTCTCTCCTCGGGAGATACCTCATGGGATCTGGCCACTGCCAGGTTTCTTCTCGCCCACAGGCGGATATTTTCCGGCATGGTCCTTCCGGCACAGGTCATGAAATCGGAGATACTCTGAAGGCTGGTAAGCTTCATATCATCGCCGTCTTCCCCTTCGTCCTCGCCCTGTTCTTCTTCCGCAGGCGCACTGCTGGCAAAGAGCCGTTCCATCATGAACTGTAAAAATCCATCTTCCGCCGACAGCTTGGTGCCACCGCCGAACGCGGTCTCACGAATCTTGTACACTGCATAACCGTCCTCACGGTTCTCTCCTGAAAGGCGGACGTTGATGTGATTCTCTCCCAGCCATCTGACGAGGCTGACGAATCTGGCATCGATCTGCAAAATATCGGCGTACGCACTGCTGCCCTCTTCCTTGAATTCAAAGTTGGTACGTTTGCTCTGATTGCCGAAAACACCGATGGCGTGATGTTTCCACTGTTCACTGCTGTTATCCAGAATCAGGATCGGCTTCTCGGGACTGGCTGCTGCCTCACTTGAGCGGAACGTGGTGTAGGTGCATACAGGATCCTGTTTCTTCTCATTTTCCGGAATACTGCTGAAATCAAATACCGGCATGGTTAACCTCCTTTTTTCTCGCTTGAATCTTCTTCTCATCGATCAGCTTGAACTGTTTTACAAGATTTGTCATATTCTCAGACTGTGCCAACAGTTCCTCACTGGTAGCAGACAGCTCTTCTGCTGCCGCCGAGTTGGACTGTGCGATCTTGCGGACCCCGTCCACGATAACGCTTAAGGTCTGGGACGCATGATCCACGGCTTCATTGCCGGCATGAATCTCCTCTAAGGTGCCACCGATCAGTTCTCTGGTATTCACTGCGGACTGGGCACTCTGCTCTGCCAGCTTGCCGATCTGATCTGCCACCACAGCAAAACCTCTGCCTGCTTCTCCTGCTCTGGCTGCCTCGATGGAAGCATTTAAGGACAGCAGATTCGTTTGGCTGGCAATATCTTCGATCTCGCCGATGATGTTGCTGATCTTCTCGGAAGTCTCATTGATCCGTCCCATGATCTCCATCAGGTGATTCATCTCGGTACGACCCTCATCTGCTTTTGCGGAGTACTCCTGCGCCTGCTTGCTGGAATTCTTCGTATGCTCTGCGGTATTGTCTACCATAGAGGTAATATTGGTAATGGTTGCCTGTAACTGTTCTACAGCTCCTGCCTGCTCGGTTGCGCCCTCCGCCAGCGACTGCGCCGCATCTGCCAGACTTCCGGCACCCATGGAGACCTGATTGGATACCGCATTGACATTGTACAGCGCCTCATTCATCTTATACTTAATACCTCTCAGTGCCTCTTTCAGTTCATCCAGATCACCCACATAGAGATCGGGATAGCGGAATTTCACAGTCCAGTCGCCGTTTGCCATGGCATTTAATGCCTGATTGATATCCTCAATGATCATTCGAAGGTTGGTCGCCATCGAAGTGGCTGCTTTTGTCATCTCTGCCACTTCATCCTCTGACTGTATTGCCGGGAACTCAGAAGTCAGATCTCCGGCCGCAAAACCATCCAGTCGATCTGTCAGTGCCTTCAGAGGATGTGCAATACCCTTGGCGATACTCTTGCCTGCTTTTTCAGATCCGGCGAAGCCCAGTGCAATAATTAACAGAATAAAGATAAAAATAATTACACGGAAAATATCCAGCTTCTGCTCCATGGCATTGCCATTGGTCACACTGCTGTCAAGCAGGGAAGTCATGGCGACACGGGTCTCGCTTCGCATCTCCGCGATGGCAATCATTGCCTTACCGATATCACCCTGTGCAAAACCGTAATGGCGCAGTGCATAGGAATACTGATAACTTACAATACCCATGGCAACACAGGCAATAATGCCTGTCGCGCTTAATAATAATGTGATTTTACGAAATACTCTGAGTAACCGTTTCTCAATGGGGAACTTGTTCAAACTGTTAAAACGGTCCGTTCTGTTCATTCCAATGTTCCATCCTCTCTGTAAACTGCGTATAAAAATCTATCGTCCCCTCGTACGGCAATAAGTAAAACAGACGCAACAGCAACAGGTTTTCTTCCCGCTGTTTCCCTTCGTCTTCTCCCGCAACTCTATCTGTCATGGCAGATAACAGGTCATGCCATTGCAGCTTGAATTGTTCATTTCTCTTCAATTCCGGTGTATCGATCCACTTGCTGACCTTCACCTTACTGCGGTTCTCCTTCGCACATTCTCCGGTCTGGAGAAAATAAAACAATCCCCCGTTCTCATAATGTCTTCCCAAAGGAAATAAACGACAGATTCCGGGGCGGTGCGGGTGAATGCTGCATCGCCCCTCCGCATCCAGATATGCACAGGCTTCCCCGGTTCCCTGCATTTTCAAATTCGGTAAAATCACGCCTTCCACCACGTTGAGCTCCACCGACGTCGCTAATAGCTCCTGCATGCTTTTCCCGAGTCCCGTCGTCAGCCGGTACACATCATAGGGATCTAAAATAATGGATGTTCCCATACCGCGGCAGCACTGCGAACAACCCTCACAGCCGCCGCAGTCCGCCTTTACCATATCATTCGCTTTGTACAAATGGCCGTCGGAGATCTCCGCAAGACTTACATTCTGCCTCATATCTTCACCATCAGCCTCTCTGTGCCTTGCGTTCCATGATCTCCTTCAGGCTCTCCGTGTAGGGTGCTCTCGCCACGCCGTACTCCGTTACAATGCCGGCGATCAGTTCATGATCCGTCACATCGAATGCCGGATTGTAGACCTTTACGCCCTCCGGAGCCATGCGCTCCTTGTACCACATTTCGGTGACCTCTTCCGCCTTACGCTGCTCGATGCAGATATCCGCGCCGGTGGCGGTCGCCATGTCGATGGTAGATGTCGGTGCACAGATATATACCGGCACACCGTACTGCTTTGCCACTGCTGCCACCACGCTGGTACCGATCTTGTTCGCTGTATCGCCATTGGCCGCCACTCTGTCACAGCCTACAAATACTGCCTGTACCCAGCCCTTGGACATGACGGACGCGGACATATTGTCACAAATCAAAGTCACATCTACACCTGCGGAATGCAGTTCAAATGCTGTCAGTCTGGCTCCCTGCAAAAGGGGTCTGGTCTCATCCGCAAATACATGGAAATTGTAGCCTTTCTCCTGTCCGAGATAAATCGGTGCTGTGGCGGTACCATATTTTACCGTTGCAAGTTGTCCTGCATTACAGTGGGTCAGAATGCCATCGCCCGGTTTTACCAGTTCCAGTCCAAATTCTCCGATTTTTCGGCATACTTCCACATCTTCCGCCCGAATCTGCAGTGCTTCATCATGCAGGATTTCCTTCACTTCTGCCACGGTCTTGTGCTCTTCTCTGCCGGCTTTCACAGCCACGGCATCCATGCGCTTCAATGCCCAGGACAGATTGACCGCGGTAGGTCTGGAAGAATCCAGATATTCCTTATATTCTGTGAATTTCCGATAAAACTCCTCGAAATCTTCGGCCTCGATGCGGTTTGCCAGCAGGTAAATGCCCAGTGCCGCCGCAACGCCGATGGCCGGTGCCCCTCTGACCTTCAGCAGATAGATGGCATCCCACATCTCCTGTGCGGTATGTAAGGCAATCAGTTCGATTCTGCCCGGAAGCAGGGTCTGATCTATGATGATTACCGCATCCTGCTCTTCATCCAGTGCTACGGTGTCGTAATCGAGAATGTTTTTTCGTTTTTCCATGTGTACTCCTTTATCTTCAGCATTCTTTTGATACATTGAATGCATTAGTTTTCGTGTCTGATAATATCTGCGAACTCTGCTTTCGCTGCTTTCGCAAGGTCATCCGGCTTCAACTGAATCTGAGAGCCGATCTTGCCGCCGCTGACGTAGATCTGTTCCTGAGTCTTTGCACTCTCATCGATTCTGGTCACATACTGCTTTTTCATACCGATGGCAGTACAGCCGCCGCGGATGTAGCCGGTGATGGCATTGATGTCTTTTACATGGATCATCTCCACGTTTTTTTCCCCTACGGATTTCGCTGCCTTTTTCAGATCCAGTTCCGCCGCGATGGGGATGACGAATACAAAATAGTTCTTGCTGCTGCCCACAGTGACCAGGGTCTTATAGACCTGTTCATAGGGCAGGGACAGTTTGTCCGCTATCTGAAGCCCGTCCACGAATTCCTCGCACTCATAGGTGTGATGGGTATAAGGAATCTTCAGGGATTCCAGGATCCGCATGGCGTTGGTTTTTACTTCTTTTTGTTTTGCCATAATTTCTTATCTCTCATTCTTGCTCTGTTAAATATTTAGCATTTTTATTTTACTATGCAATTCCTACCTGTGCAAGCATACAAGCTAAGAAACTTATATAACTTTTTCGTAAAAAAATCCGCCCGATTCCCGGGCGAACCGGGGAATCAGGCGGAGTTCTTATATGTTGTCGATTCGTTGTTACGAATTAGTTAGCTGCCTTCTCAGCCTTTGCAGCCTTCAGCTGCTCGGTCAGAGCGGGAACTACCTTGTTCAGGTCACCTACGATACCGTAGTCAGCTACATCGAAGATAGGAGCGGTCTCATCCTTGTTGATGGCAACAATGAGATCAGACTCTTCCATACCTGCTACGTGCTGAATAGCACCGGAGATACCGATTGCGAAGTAGATCTGGGGACGAACGGTCTTACCGGTCTGTCCAACCTGCAGATCCTTGGGCTTCCAGCCGTTATCTACAACTGCGCGGGAGCAGGATACGGTACCGCCCAGAACCTCTGCCAGATCCTCCAGGATCTTAAAGTTCTCTGCGCTGCCGACTCCACGTCCGCCGGATACCAGAATCTTAGCATCCATGATATCAACAGTATCGGATACAGCCTTAACAACTTCCTTGATGGTTACATATTTGTTGTTCGGAGTAAATCCGGGATTGTACTCTTCGATCACAGCCTTTGCGCCTGCGATGGGAGCGATCTTCTGCATAACGCCGGGACGAACGGTTGCCATCTGAGGTCTGTTGTCGGGGCAGGCGATGGTAGCGATGGTGTTACCACCGAATGCAGGACGGGTCATCAGCAGCTGGTTGTGCTTCTGCTCCTGTCCAGGAATGGCGTTGAGAGGGAAATCTCCGATCTCAAGTACGGTACAGTCAGCAGTCAGGCCGGTCTTAACCCTTGCGGAAACAGTAGGTCCAAGGTCACGTCCGATAGCGGTTGCACCTACCAGAACGATCTCAGGCTTATACTTCTCGATAACGGATGCCAGTGCGTGTGCATAAGGCTCGGTTCTGTAGGTCTCCAGTTCGGGATCATCTACGAGGATCACCTTGTCTGCGCCATACTCTGCCAGCTTATCTGCCAGATTCTTTACATTATAACCGATCAGAACCGCGGTTACCTCGGTCTCCAGCTTTGCAGCCAGTTCTTTACCTTTGCCGAGCAGCTCCAATGCGATACCGCTGATCTCATTGTCTACCTGCTGGGCGAACACATATACACCCTTGTATTCTTCAATATTATTGGTTACCATGGTTTGCCTCCTATATTAGATGATGTGCTTTTCTTTGAATTTAGCCACAATGTAAGCTGCTCCGTCTTCGGGAGAATCGGGAACGATCTTCTCACCTGCGCCCTTACGAACCTTATCGGATGCCTTTGCAATCTTGGTAGGAGATCCCTTCAGACCAAGGTTGCTGTCGTCAACATCTTTCAGATCAGCTCTGCCCCAGGTAGTGATCTCAGCCTTGCATGCATCGAAGATTCCGCCGGGAGTCATGTAACGAGGCTTATTCAGTTCGGACAATGCAGTGATCAGGCAGGGCATCTGAGCCTCTACTACATGATATCTGTCATCATACTGTCTCTGAACGATTACCTTGTCTCCCTCAACCTTGATGTCCTGTGCATAAGAGATTACGGGAAGTCCCAGATGCTCAGCGATCTGAGGACCAACCTGTGCGGTATCGCCGTCGATTGCCTGACGTCCGGTAATGATCAGGTCATAGTCAAGGTTTCTCAGTGCACCTGCGATGGTGGTGGAAGTAGCCCAGGTATCAGCACCGCCCAGTACTCTGTCGGTAACCAGAATTGCATTGTCAGCGCCCATAGCCAGTGCCTCACGAAGAGCATCTGCTGCCTTGGGAAGACCCATGGTCAGTACGGTAACTTCTGCGCCGAACTCATCCTTCAGCTTCAGTGCAGCTTCCAGACCAGCCTTATCATCGGGATTCATGATAGCAAGCATTGCGCCTCTGTCAAGAGTTCCGTCAGGATTGAATTTAACACCGCCCTTGGTATCGGGCACCTGCTTAATACAAACAACAATCTTCATTGTATTTTCTCCTTACTTTTCTAATAAAATTTCCGACAAATGCCTGCTTGCTTATTTCAGCAGATCTGCGGAGATAACCATTCTCTGAACTTCGGAAGTACCCTCGTAGATCTCGGTGATCTTAGCATCACGCATCATACGCTCAACTTCGTACTCTCTGATGTAACCGTAACCACCGTGGAGCTGAACAGCCTTGGTAGTAACTTCCATAGCAACCTCAGCAGCATACAGCTTAGCCATAGCAGCTTCTACAGAGTAAGAGATCTTAGGATTGGTCTTGTACTCGTCCTTCTTGCGTGCAGCCTTGTATACCAGCATCTTGGCAGCCTCAACCTTGGTTGCCATATCAGCCAGCTGGAACTGTGTATTCTGGAATCCGGAAATGGACTTTCCGAACTGTTTTCTCTCCTTGGTGTAAGCAACGGTTCTCTCCAGAGCGCCCTCTGCAATACCCAGAGCCTGGGAAGCGATACCGATACGTCCGCCGTCCAGAGTGTGCATTGCGATCTTGAAGCCCGCACCCTGCTTACCAAGCATATTCTCCTTGGGGATACGGCAGTCGGTGAAGATCAGCTCGTAAGTGGAAGAACCCTTGATACCCATCTTCTTCTCTTTGGTACCGAAGGTAAATCCGGGAGTACCCTTCTCAACGATAAAGGAAGAAATCTCCTTCATCTTTCTGCCTCTCTTCTCTACGATACCGGTAACTGCGATAACAATGTATATGTCAGCTTCCTTACCGTTGGTGATGAAGCACTTGGATCCGTTGATGACCCACTCGTCACCGTCTAATACAGCCTTGGTCTGCTGTCCCTGAGCGTCGGTACCTGCACCGGGCTCGGTCAGACCGAAAGCACCGATCTTACGTCCGCTTGCCAGATCGGGAACGTATTTCTTCTTCTGATCCTCGGTACCGAAGGTCATGATAGGATCGATACACAGAGAGGTGTGTGCAGATACGATAACACCAGTGGTTGCGCAAACTTTGGAAAGCTCCTCAACACACATAGCGTAGGTCAGGGTATCACACCCCTGTCCGCCGTACTCCTTGGGAACAGGAATTCCCATGAAGCCGTACTTAGCCATCTTCTCAACGGTCTCTCTGGGGAAGGTTTCGGTCTCGTCAACTTCCTGCGCAAGAGGTTTTACTTCGTTCTCGGCGAACTCTTTGAACAGCTGTCTCGCCATCTCATGCTCTTTGGATAATGTAAAATCCATGATGTTAATCCTCCATTGTTATTTATACTTGGTTGTAATTATTTATAAATACCACTATCAAACTGTTCAGAGCCACCTTCGCAAAATCGCCTCTGCGAGGCTTTCCTTTTGCTCAAGTATGGCTTCTCGCCATATAAATGTTCCGAAATATGTGACATCATGCAAGCATGCTTCACATATTTACGGACATTTGCATGGCTCTGAACAGATTACACTTACTGTGCATCCACAGGAGTCTTGGTGCGGTCTGCATTGTATACATAGAAGCCCTTGCCGGTCTTCACACCAAGATTTCCGCCGCGAACCATCTTACGGATCAGAGGACATGCACGATACTTGCTGTCACCGGTCTCGTTGTACAGAACATCCATGATTGCAAGGCAGATATCCAGTCCTACGAAATCGCCCAGCTCCAGGGGGCCCATGGGATGATTAGCGCCCAGCTTCATAGCTGCATCGATACCTGCGATATCGGATACACCTTCCATCTTGATGAAAGCTGCTTCGTTGATCATAGGGATCAGAATACGGTTAACGACGAAACCTGCTGCCTCGTTCACCTGTACGGGAGTCTTGCCGATCTCTTCGGAGATCTTCTTGATGGTGTCTACGGTCTCTGCGGGAGTATTCACACCTGCAATTACCTCTACCAGTTTCATACGGTCTGCGGGATTGAAGAAGTGCATACCGATCAGAGGACGGGTCAGTCCGTTGCCGATCTCAGTAATGGAAAGGCTGGAGGTGTTGGAAGCAAATACACACTCGGGCTTGCAGATCTTGTCCAGCTCACCAAAGGTGGTCTTCTTAACTTCCATGTTCTCAAATGCTGCTTCTACGATCAGATCACAGTCTGCACACAGATCTTCCTTCAGACCCGGAGTGATCTTAGCTACGATAGCATCTACTGCTTCCTGAGTCATTTTTCCTTTTTCTACCAGTCTTGCATAGCCCTTTACGATCTTGGCCTTGCCGCCGTCTGCCCACTCCTGCTTGATATCGCAGAGAGCTACTTCATATCCGTCTACCTGAGCAAATGCCTTTGCAATGCCCTGTCCCATGGTACCTGCACCGATAATACCTACTTTCATGGTAAATCCTCCTGATTTTTATATTTTTTATAAAAAATAATTAGCAATTCTTGAAAGGCTCTTTTACTTTTTCCTTGTTCTTGTCAAGGAAGAAAGCCATACCGTACTTCTGATCTTCGGTCTCGAAGCAGTCGCCGAACAGCTTCTCTTCGATAACTACTGCCTGATCCATGTCTGCATCCAGGCCTTCATTGATAGCCTTCTTGCAGTTGCGGACTGCGATGGGAGCGTTCTTGGCAATGGTGGCTGCCATCTTCTGTGCTGCTGCCAGCATTACTTCCTGTGCACTCTTTACAACATTGCCGTCTGCATCTGTCTCAGCGCTGTATACTTCATTTACCAGACCGATTCTGTAAGCGTCTGCTGCCTTGATATTGCGTGCGGTGTAGATCATCTGCTTTGCCATGCCTGCACCTACCAGACGAGCCAGTCTCTGGGTTCCGCCGAAGCCGGGGGTGATTCCCAGACCTACCTCGGGCTGTCCGAATACTGCATTATCGGAACAGATTCTGATATCACAGCTCATGGAAATCTCACATCCACCGCCTAGAGCGAAGCCGTTAACAGCTGCGATCACGGGAATGGGGAAAGTCTCGATCTTGCGGAATACATCGTTACCCTTTTTACCGAATGCTTCGCCTTCTGCTTTGGTCAGGCTGCTCATCTCTCCGATATCTGCGCCTGCCACGAAGGACTTGCTTCCTGCGCCGGTGATTACCAGGCAGCGAACCGTTGTCAGATCTACTGCATCCAATGTGGCATTCAGTTCATCCAGTACCTGAGAATTCAGCGCGTTCAATGCCTTCTCACGGTTGATGGTAATGGTTGCCACGTTGCCATTCTGCTCATACAAAATGTAATCCATGTTTTTACCTCATTTCACATTTCCAATTCAATCAGTGTTTTTAAAACCACGCTAAGGCGATAGAGATTCTACCGCCCCAGCGAATTGTTATTATATTAGTCCTCGATCTTAACGATGGTGGAGCAACCCATACCACCGCCGATGCACAGGGTAGCCAGACCGGTCTTAGCACCTCTTGCCTGCATCTCATGCAGCAGAGTTACCAAGATACGGCATCCGGAAGCTCCTACGGGATGACCCAGAGCGATAGCACCGCCGTTGGGGTTCAGCTGCTTGTCTACATCAATGCCCAGTTCCTTACCAACTGCTACAGACTGTGCTGCGAATGCTTCGTTAGCCTCGATGATGTCGAAATCTTCGATCTTCATACCGGTCTTAGCCATTACCTTCTTGGTGGAAGCTACAGGGCCGATACCCATAACCTCGGGACGAACGCCTGCCAGAGCGCCTGCTACGAAAGTAGCCATAGGCTTAACACCCAGCTCCTTAGCCTTCTCCTCGCTCATAACAACGATAGCTGCTGCACCATCATTGATGCCGGAAGCGTTACCTGCGGTAACGAATCCGCCGGGATTGATAGCACGAAGCTTTGCCAGACCTTCAATAGTAGAACCATGACGAGGACCTTCATCGGTATCGAAGATGATGGTCTCTTTTTTCTTCTTAACTTCTACGGGAACGATCTCTGCCTTGAAAGCACCGTTCTTCTGAGCTTCTTCAGCCTTTAACTGGCTCTTTAATGCGAACTCATCCAGCTCTTCACGGGTAAGTCCCCACTCTTCACAGATGTTGTCTGCGGTCTTGATCATATGATAATCATTGAAAGCATCCCAAAGTGCATCTTTGATCATGGTATCAACCATGGTTGCGTTACCCATACGATATCCGTAACGTCCCTGAGGAATTGCGTAAGGAGCCATGGACATATTCTCCATACCACCTGCTACTACGATGTCAGCATCACCGGCCATGATCATCTGTGCTGCCTGGTTAACACAGTTCAGACCGGAACCACATACCACATTCATGGTAACTGCGGGAACTTCGATGGGAAGTCCTGCCTTGATGGCAGCCTGACGTGCTACGTTCTGTCCCTGACCAGCCTGGATTACACATCCCATATATACCTGGTCAACTGCTTCGGGAGCAACGCCTGCTCTCTTCAGAGCCTCCTTGATTACGATTGCGCCCAGCTCCGGTGCAGGAGTTGTGCTTAAGGTTCCGCCCATGGTACCGATTGCGGTACGGCAAGCGCCTGCTAATACAACTTTCTTTGCCATTTGTTTGTCCTCCACTTTTTTGTTTAGTTTCGTTTGGTTTGCTTTCTGAAATGTAGATTGTTATTTTTTTATCATTTCACTGTTCCCATTTTAACATAGGGCAATCTGTTTTGCAATGCTTTTGTCAAAAAAATAACAAAATAACAAATGAAATTTGTGTTTTGACAGAACTAAAGTCAATGGATACACATCGATCCAGATCTCGTTGTCACTCTCCTTCTGCTCTTCATCAAAGATCAGTTCCAGTCCCCAGTGCAAATGGGTTACTTCTATATTATTCACATTCTCCGTGGTACTGTAGCCGGTATGTCCCATGTAGCCGATCACATCTCCTGCCGTCACCGTGCTGATTCCATCCCAGTGCTTCCACAGTGCCGGACTCCACCGCTATGATAGGTGTTCCCACCAGTCCTCCCAGCGCAGCGCTGTATGCTTCCAGATAATAGGGATAATATTTCATGTCTTTCGCGAGGGTTTCTATGTCCGACTCTCCCTCCGCCCATTTCCCGGCTGCTTCATTCAGAATCTTCAATGCCTTTTTATCGAACTCTCCGCCGGTCCTCGCCACGATATAGGCAAGCAGCGGAATCCACCCATTTGATATAGTCTTTTCCCGAGGCTGAGGTAGCGGTGACCACCGCCTGCTCCCCACCTTCTGTCCGGAATACCCCTTTGTATAGAAATACCCCCGCCACTAAAAATAGAAGCATTATCTCGATCCAGATTCCTGTCCTTAATCTTTTTTCCCTGTTCATTCCCCTGTCCTGCTCTTCGTTCCTCCCTATAGGTTATGTCTGTGATTTTTCCGGTATTCTGACAATTCGAAAATCTCCGGGTGTCCCTTTCCCGTACAATAAAAACAACCTGCCGGAACTGCCGGCAGGCTGTATGTTTGTCCTATTTAGTTTTATGTTCCGGTCTATACTTCCGGCTCGATCAATCCGTAGGTGTCGCCCTTTCTCTTATAAACTACGTTCACCTGATCGGTCTCTGCATTGCAGAATACAAAGAAGCTGTGTCCTAACAGTTCCATCTGGATGCAGGCATCCTCAGGATACATAGGCTTGATATCGAACTTCTTGGTACGAACGATCTTGATCTCATCGTCATCCGTGTAGTCATTCTCTACATATGCTTTACTGAAAGAAGCTGCCGCCTGCTGCTTGTCAACGATCTTATTCTTATACTTTTTCAGCTGTCTCTCAATGATCTCTTCCACCAGATCAATGGATACATACATATCGTTGCTTACCTGCTCTGAACGGATAATGCTTCCTTTTACCGGAATGGTCACTTCAATTTTCTGACGCTCTTTTTCAACGCTTAATGTTACATGTACTTCTGTATCGGGATTGAAATACTTGTCCAGCTTGCCGATCTTTTCCTCCACTGCTGCTTTTAATCCTGGTGTAACTTCGATGTTTCTGCCAACAATAATAAACTTCATGCTGATCATCCCTTCCAAGTATTTATTTACAAGGATTTATGTTGCAACCCCTGTATTTATTGTATAGTCATTATAGCACAATAGCACAGCTTTTTGCAACAATTTAAGAAGTTTTTTACTTGTTTTTGACATTCTGTATGTCAACCCTAAAATCGACAAATCTCATCATTTTTTGATTTTTATTACATCTTCACAAAACATTTGTTCCTGTTTTTTCGTAAATTCCTTGCACACGGAATCTGTTTTTTCCTGTGGATAATGTGTATAACTTGGTGTATAAGTAACTTTTATCCTAATTTTAGGGCATTTTGGATGTGGATAACTTATTTTGTATTCAAGTTATTTTCATGTCGCTTTTACATGTGTGTCACTTTTTTTGTATACTTTGTATAGTTCTGTTTTGTCAATCCCCTTTTCATCGCGTAACAATATTTTGACAAATTGCACAATTCGTTATACAACTTCTAGTTTTTTAGAAAATGGATCGGGATAAAAAAGCACTGTGCGTTTCCACACAGTGCTTTGTACATTCTGTTCTATGATATTAGAAGATCCGTCTAACTGCCAGTACTTTCTTGTAATCAGCGTTAGATACGATGATACCGGTTTTGGCGGTAGATGCATGAACGATCTGACCATTACCGATATACAGTGCTACATGACCGGAGTAGCAGATCAAATCACCGGGCTGTGCATTGGCAAGTCCGTCAACTGCGGAACCCTGACTGCGGTCTGCGGAAGAGGAATGGGGAAGGCTTACACCGAAGTTCGCATATACACTCATTACAAATCCGGAACAGTCGGTACCGTTGGTCAGGCTGGATCCGCCGTATACATAAGGGTTACCAACGAACTGTAATGCGTAGTTGGCAACTTCCTTGCCCATCTCGCTGTCTCCGCTGGCTGCATAAGTAACTGCGGGAGCACTGCCGGAAGAGCTCTTACTGCTGGAGGCTGCCTTGGCTGCCGCTGCGGCGCGAGCTCTGTCTCTCTCTTCTTTCTCCTTTGCCAGACGCTTTGCTTCTTCCTCTTTGGATTCTGCTTCCACGAACTCGGTATGCAGAGAAACAAATTCTGTGGAGACCCATCCGAGACCTTCCTCGGTATCTACCTGTACCCAGCCGTCGGTCTCATCGGATACTACCAGGTCGTCCTCCAAAGGAACCAGACCTAATACGGATGCCTCTAAGGAAGGCTCGGTACGTACTTTTAAGGTGGTGGTGTTAACGGTTGCCAGTCGGGTACCTACCTTCTTGGCAAGCTCTACTGCTTCATCGCCGGTCACACAGTACTCGGCTTTTACATAACCGGTTACGGAACCGGAAGAGATCTGATACCAGCCGTTCTCTTCGGAGATGAAGAGACCTACGGAATCATCATATAACTTACCGACGATCTCGCCCTGCTCACTGGGCATGCTTCTTACATTTACATAATCATTTACCTGTGCGATTACCAGATTCTTGAAGGACTCTTCTTCGGATGCTTCCGGGGTGGTATCCATCTGATCATCACGGATCACGGTCTCGATAATGCTCTCGATCTGCTTGGTATTGTTCGTACCGGCAGACAGGCTCTCTAACTTGTTACCCTTTGCCAGGGTCAGTTCAATACCGCCGCTAGGAAGTACAGATGAAGATGCTGCTGCATCTGCGGTGATATTCATTCCAGAAAAAGCCATAACCGCTGCCATGGTGCACACGGTAATTTTTACAGATTTACGAACCATTCTATCCTCCTGAAACTCTTGGAGCTGTCTTAATTTCTTAACTTATCTCTTAACTTTTTTCTTTCTTTTTCAAATCATTTGTTACGAATTTGTTACATCTGTTAACAAATATATCACGCTGATTTCCATTTGTCAACATAGTGAATTAATTGTCAAAGTTGCCAAAAGTTCCTATTTTATGCGGGTTTACAGCATTTTTACATAAAAAGAGCCACCGCATGGGTGACTCTTTTCTTTAAATATTCTTCGTTTTTCTTCCAAATTTCTTAATGACTCTATTACTAATCTATGACTGTTTACGAAAACGATTGCAATAGTTCCCGGCGCTGACCGCCGCGTTGGCACCGTCCGCCACTGCCGTTACGACCTGCCGCAGAGGTTTCTTACGGATGTCTCCCGCTACATAGATGCCGGCTCTGTCGGTCTCCCCGGTCTCCGATGCCTCGATATAACCGTCCTCACCGACAGTCACCAGGCTCTGTAACAATTTGGTGTTGGGATGGATACCAACGGCGATAAAAATGCCTGCTGTTTCCAGATCCTTCTCCTCTCCCGTCTTCACATTTTTAATGTGCAGCTTTTCCACCATGTCTTCACCGCAGATCTCCGTGACCACATGATCGTAGAGGCTCTCCACGTTGGGAAGGCTCTTTAACTCCTCCTGCAATACCATAGCTCCCCGCAGGCTGTCTCTTCTGTGGATCAGATACACCTTTTCACAGGTTCTCGCCAGGTAGATGGCATCCTCCAGCGCCACGTCTCCGCCGCCGACCACTGCCACCGTTCTGCCCCGGAAAAAGGCTCCGTCGCAGGTAGCGCAGTAGGACACACCCATGCCGTTTAATTCTTCCTCGCCGGGCACACCTAATTTCGCGTGCTCCGCACCGGTAGCAAAGATTACCGTACGGGTCTCCAGTTCCCGTGCTCCCGCATAGACGCATTTATAGTCGCCGCGCTCTTCCACACTGTGGACCGTGGCTTCTAAAAATTCCGCTCCCAGCTTCTCCGCATGCTGTCTGAACGTCATTCCCATGTCGAATCCACTGATACCGGGAAGTCCCAGATAGTTATCCACTTCATAAGTATTGAGAATCTGTCCGCCGCTCATGGGCTTTTCTTCTATAATAAGTAAGTTCAGACCTGCACGTTTTCCATAAACTGCCGCGGACAGACCTGCAGGACCGGAACCGATAATGATCAAATCGTACATAATTTTCTCTCCTTTTGTCCAGTGTAGC
This sequence comes from Bacteroidaceae bacterium, assembly GCA_963630275.1. Classification (GTDB taxonomy): domain Bacteria; phylum Bacillota; class Clostridia; order Lachnospirales; family Lachnospiraceae; genus Acetatifactor. The sequence goes on from CAVGMD010000036.1 coordinate 19,026, forward strand.
AGTTCCCCTATGGAAAAGCAAGTCCATCTGTGCTACACTCCTTATATGTTCCTGTTCCGAGGCAGCTTTGCGCACCGGAGCATCACAAATCCAGAAAGGACATTTTTTAATGAATATAACGAAAAATGCACCGTTAGCCATGGTCACCGGCGCTTCCCGGGGCATCGGCAGAGCCATTGCGGAAGCTCTGGCAGGTGCTGGGTACGACCTGATCCTCACCTGCAGTCATACCCTCCCCGAACTTCAGGAAGCCACCGCCTCTTTAGAAGGAAAATACGGCATCACCTGCACCGCCGTTGTTGCTGATGCATCAGATTCCGCCTCCATTGAAAAAATATTTGCTTCCCTGGATCATCTGGATGTTCTGGTCAATAATGCCGGGATCTCCTACATCGGTCTGCTCACAGATATGAGCATCGAGGAATGGCAACGTATTATCAATACGAACTTAAGCTCCTGCTTTTACACCAGCCGTCTGGCAATTCCTCTGATGCTGCAAAAGCACAGCGGACGCATCATCAATATCTCCTCCGTATGGGGCAACGTGGGTGCTTCCATGGAAGTCGCTTACTCCGCATCCAAGGGCGGTGTGAACAGCTTCACCAAAGCTCTCGCCAAGGAGTTGGCTCCCAGCAATATCCAGGTCAACGCAATCTCCTGCGGTGTCATCGATACTGCCATGAACCACTGCTTCTCCCCCGAGGAAATGGACGCTCTCCGGGAGGAGATCCCCGCTGACCGTCTGGGGCAGCCGGAGGAAGTGGGGCAGCTTGTCCTCCAGCTCATCCAGGCGCCGACCTATCTCACCGGACAGATCCTTACTCTTGACGGAGGCTGGCAATAACGCTCTCCGCCGATTCCGGCTGTTAATCCATCCATACTAATCTCCTTTCACAGACAATTAATGTGATCTATGAGATTCTTATTTTCGTTTCTGCCGGATCTGGATTATTTAGCTGCAAGATATTTTCCCATATGCTCTCTGATATGCTCGAACTGTTTTCTCGTATGAGGATTCCGGGATTCAAAATTCATCAGTTTGTCCAGATACCCCTGCTGCTTCACAATGCGGCAGCTCTCCGGATAGACCAGCTCGTACACCAGGGAAATGTGTCCCACCACGTTATCCACCGCCGTGTTTTTCAGGGAACGCAGTACGGCATGCTCCTCATCAAAGCTCTGCAGTACTTCCGGTGTCACTTCCTCCCGGTATAATACCTCGGTGTCCACATTGTAGATTTCCTCCAGAGGGAATTCCACATTGACTTTCAGAATATCGATCTTATCCGCATCCCGTAAAATATGGCAGAACATCGCCGTCCGCTCATCCAGTCCCTCCGGGATCCGGTAGGCACTGTGGTAAAATACCGCTGTCCACAACAGTTCATCACAGGAAGCATCCTCCACGAAATCCCGGATCGTGATCCCGGCATCTGACTGAATCCCCTCCGGGAGACTCTCTTCGTTTCCCGAAAAAAGTCCGTTTTTCTCCTCCCAGACCTTGCCAAACAAAATGCGTGCTCCGTATTTCGCATGGTCGATGGAATCCGCATCCGTAAAGGTGCCGTACACCCGCTGCTGTTCAAATCGTCCCACATCATGGAGCAGTCCGGTCAGCCACGCAATATCCACGTCCTCTTCCGGAAGGTCAAGGGATCTTGCGATCTGCTGGCACAATCCGCAGACTCTGTAGGTATGTTCTATTTTCAGGCGGATCATATCCCGGCTGCTGTCGTAACGATCCGTGTATTCCTTAAATGCTGCCAGTGCTTTTTCTCTGTTTATCTTCATATCTGCTGCCTCTTATCTCATGCCTTTTTCAGGGAATCCACCTGCATGTATACCATTTTATATACTGCCACACAGATTGCAGCGACTGTCACTAACAGTCCCAGTTCCAGTGCCCAGGTGGGAATCGACAACGCGATCTGCAGGGCAATCGCACTGATCCGCTCCACCGGTGCGAGGTAGAACTGGTAAGCCGGCGTGGTCCAGAGAACGGAAAGCTGATTGTAGGTTACCTCCTGCTGTGCGGGCTCCAATGCCGTCATAGTCTTCTCCATCAGCCCGCCGTAAATCGCATACAGCCAGATATTGTCCCGAATCACGCTTCCGGTCACTGTCAGCACGATGGCATGGCAGATCTGCTCTAAAATCATGGCAAAGCCCACGAAAATTCCACAGCCGATGAAAAACGCTGGCACCCATGCCTTTGTCGTTTCCACTGCATTTGTTACTGTCATATATGCTCCTATCCGGGCGTCGCCGGGGCGCTCTGTCTGTTCCTTATTTCTTCGTCTTCATAAATTGCCGGTAGAATAAAAATCCCACCAGCGAAGTGATCATCTCTGTCACCGGAAATGTCAGCCAGAAGCTGTGCAGTCCCCATCGGGAAAATAAAAATCCCAGCGGCACAAACAGCACCACGGTACGAATTACGGTAAGCAGGGAGCTCTTCAGCGCCTGCCCCAGTGCCTGGAAAAATACCGGGAAGATCAGGGAAGTCACCATGGGAAGAAAGCTGATCCCGATGAGACGAAATCCATAGGCTCCGATGCTTACCACTTCCGGATCCTGCGTAAATACCCGGAGCATCGGTGCCGGGATCAGTTCAAAGCACAGGGTTCCGATGAACATCAGTCCCAGCCCGTACACCAGTGACACCCATAGTGTCTTGCGGCACCTGTCCACACTGCCCGCCGCATAATTATAGCTGATCACAGGAACGATGCAGGTCTGCAACGCTCCCAGCGGGATAAAAAAGAACGTCTGCCATTTGTAATACAGTCCCAGTGCCGTCACTGCCTGATCTGAGAATCCGGCAAGAATCAGGTTCAGTCCCAGGATGTAAAAGGTGTACGCCGACTGCATGAGGATATTGGGAATTCCCAGTACATAGATCCTCCTGACATCCTCCGGATAACAGGATAATGCCGGAGATCTGCGGAAGCCTTTTTTACATACAATAAGAGCCGCCACGATCTGTCCTGCCACAGTAGCGATGGCTGCTCCGGCAATTCCCAGTTCCGGCAGTCCGAACATGCCGAAGATCAGCAAGGGATCTAATACGATATTCGTCACTGCACCCACAATCTGGGCAATCATCGGAGTCTTCATGTCTCCGTTGGCCTGTAATATCTTCGTCCAGATGCTCTCCGTGAAAAGTCCGATGCTGAAGACACAGACGATGCGTCCGTAGAGCACCACATCCCGAATCACTTCTTCCGAATCCGTGGACATCCGCGCATAGCCCGGCAGGATCAGATAGCACACCACAGCAAACAGAATCCACATGATCAATGCCAGCGGTGTTCCGGTTCCGCCGATCTCATCCGCCTTTTCCCGCTTCCGGATGCCTAAGTAATGAGCCATATTGGTATTGATGCCCACGCCGGTTCCCACCGCCAGAGCGATCATCAACAGCTGTAACGGATAAATAATGGACAATGCTGTCAGTCCCGTCTCGGAACATTTTCCCACGAAAAAGCTGTCTACAATATTATAAAGGGCCTGGATCAGCTGCGCCAGCATAACCGGCGGAGCCATCCGTAACAAGATCTTACTGATCTTCTCAGTTCCAAACATTTCACTGTCTGCTGCCATTTGTATTCACCGTTCCCTCTTGTAAGATTCTCCGGAAAAAAGTAAGAAAGCCTTCCTCCACCGCCACCTGATCCACCGCTGTCTGTGGCAGATCATAGAAATATTTTCCGGTCCGGGGATCCAGGGAAATGCTGTCTAATGGGAATCCCTGCCTACGGATACTGCTGTGGGGTATGTCGGTCAGCCAGAATTTTTCGCTCTCCATGTCCGGTTCCATGGCTTCGTAAGTATGCTCCGCATCCTGCACATAACAGATGGCGTTCCGGTATCTGGCTGTCAGTCTGCCATATTTTTTCACCAGTCCGATGTAATGCGACAGCATCTGCTCATCCGACAGATACACGCCGTTCACCGTCCGCACATGTACTCCCGGCTGAATCTGCTCCGGTACATCCTCAAAATACAGCCCGGAATCGCAGGAAAATACGGGCATGTGAAAAGCTTCGTAATAAGCATTGGCTTTCTGTCTGGCATTCTCCAGAGGGGTATTGCCCGTCTCCGGGACATCGGGGATCTCCATTCCCTGTGCCCGCAGATCTCTTAAACTGATCAGTTCGATGTCAATCCCGGATAAGCGGTTCTGCATGGCGGCTACCTTTGCGGGATTGCCGGTACCGTATAACAGTTTCATAAGTGTTGTCCTTTGTCATTTGTTATTACCAATGTCACTTTATGATAACCCATTTTTCATTGGTATGCAACTTCCATAAAAATAAGTTACAGCCGCGTACGGCATGGCTGCCATACTGCTTTCGGGCTTGCAAATATTACGAAATCATAGTACGATAAACTACGGTTTCATATATCTCGAGCAGAGATAAAATCAAAAGAAAAGAGGACACACCATGAGTGATGCACCAAAGAAACGATGGGGTGACAGAAAAGATGCCCGCTGGATCCGCGACATAGATTCGCTCCATGCCATTCTGCCACACCTGATGAACCACCGCACAGATGCTGAAGTCTACGTCAATATGGAATTTGACGTGACAGAGACACTACGTTATATCGCCAAAAAGAATGAGGGGGAAGAGGAATACCGCACTACACTGTTCCACTGTATTCTCATGGCAATCGCCAAGACAATCTATTTTCGTCCGAAGCTTAACAACTTCATCGCCGGACGCCGCTTTTATCAGCGTGATGAGATTACCCTCGGCTTCGTTGCAAAAAAGCGCTTTGAAGACCACAGTGAAGAATCCCTCGTAGTCGTCTCCGCACCGGAGGACTGGAACCTCACCGAGGTGACACACCGCGTGGTAGGCAAGGTTCACAAAGCCCGCACGGGAAAGAACGAGGGTGCGAACGGCGCAATGGACGTGCTCAAAAAGCTGCCGCGCCCCATTTTGGCTTTCACCTTCTGGATCATCAAAACACTGGACTTTTTTGGCAAGGTGCCTGATTTCCTGCGTGAGGATGACCCCAACTTTGCTACCGTTTTCCTCACCAACCTGGGCAGCATCAAATGCCCCAGCGTATACCACCATCTCAATAATTACGGCTCAAGTTCCATCATGGCTGCCATCGGCACCATCCGTAAGGCAGAGAAGATCGCCGAAGACGGCAGCCGCGAGATACGCGACGTCGTAGATATCGGTTTCACGCTGGATGAGCGCATCGCGGACGGATTCTACTTCGCCCGCTCCCTTAAAATCGTACATCACCTGCTTGCACATCCCGAGCTGCTGGAGCTGCCCTTGAATCAGGAGGTAAACTATGACTGAAATTACTGCTAAGACTCCGTGGGCGGGTCATACCGGCGACGTACCGCTGCATCTGAATTATTTTGAAGGTTCCATGTTCGAAGCACTGGAGCTGGTTGCCCAAAAGTATCCCAAGAACATCGCGTTCGACTTCATGGGCAAGTCCACCACCTATTCGCACATGATCGCGGAGATTAAAAAATGTGCCCGCTCCCTCAAAACCATCGGTGTGCGCACCGGTGACAAAGTCACCATCGCCATGCCCAACTGCTCCCAGGCTATTTATATGTTCTACGCCGTCAACCTCGTCGGCGGCATCGCGAACATGATCCATCCCCTCTCGGCGGAAAAGGAGATCGAATTCTATCTCAACGAGTCCGAGAGTGTTACTGCCATCACCCTGGACCAGTTCTACAATAAATTCGAAAACATCCGTCAGAACACCAAGGTCGTCAACATCATCATTGCCAGTGTAAAGGATGCGCTCTCTACCCATGTCCGCGCAGGCTATATGCTCACCGAGGGTCGCAAAATCGCCAAGATCCCGAAGGATGCACCGGTCATTCGCTGGAACGAATTCATGCACATGGGCAAAGCGTGCTTCTGGAATTACTCCGTCAAGCGCACCGGTGACGATCCCGCCGTCATTCTCTATTCCGGCGGTACCACCGGCACCACCAAGGGCATCGTACTGACGAACAAGAACTTCAATGCCCTCGGTCAGCAGGTTATCATGGCGAACCCGATGTTCAACCCCGGCGACAAGATGCTCGCTGCCATGCCGCTCTTCCACGGCTTCGGTCTCGGCGTATGTATCCACACCATGCTCTCCCAGGGTGGGCGCTGTATCCTCGTGCCCCGCTTCACCGCCAAAAGTTACGCGAAGCTCATCACCAAGTATCACTGCAACTTCATTGCAGGTGTGCCTACGCTCTACGAAGCGCTGCTGCGTCTGCCGAGCATGGACGGTGCAGATCTTCATTCTCTCAAAGGCGTATTCTCCGGCGGCGACAGTCTGAGCATTGAGCTGAAAAAGAAGCTGGATAAATTCCTCTACGCCCACGGTGCCCCCGTACCGGTGCGTGAAGGCTACGGCACCACAGAGACCGTCACAGCCTGCTGTCTAACCCCGCCGCACATGTTCAAGGAGGGAAGCATCGGCGTTCCTTTTCCGGACACTTATATCAAGGTTGTCGAGCCAGGCACCGATAAAGAGGTTCCCTACGGCACGGAGGGCGAGGTTCTGCTCGCCGGTCCTACCGTGATGAAGGAATACATGAAGCACCCCGACGAGACCGCGCAGACTCTGCGCCATCATGCCGACGGTCTCACCTGGGTCTACACCGGCGATCTCGGCACGATGGATCAGGAAGGATTCGTTTACTTCCGCGGCCGCGCCAAGCGCATGATTATTTCGTCCGGTTACAACGTCTATCCCGGTCAGATCGAGAATATCCTCGACGCGAACGATATGGTCCAGATGTCCTGTGTCATCGGCATTCCCGATACTTACCGGATGCAGAAGGTCAAAGCATTCGTCAAGCTTGCTGCCGGCATTCCCGCCAACGACAAAACCCGTCAGGCGCTGATGAGCTATTGCTCCAAGAACATTGCGAAGTACGCTATGCCCTGCACCATCGAGTTCCGCGACGAGCTGCCCAAAACCCTCGTCGGTAAGGTTGCCTACCGCGTCCTGGAAGAGGAAGAACTGGCAAGACGTACTGCAGAGGCAGCTTCCGCACCTGCAGTGGGATAAAATAGAATGGAAACGTAAATAGAACTCCCGGAAAGCATCCGCCTTCCGGGAGTTTTTACTCTGTTACTCAGCAAATCTTCTGCCTCTTAAAAGTTTTTTTCATTTGTTCTGGTAAAGATAAAAACATCACATCCGGGCTTTTCCTATCATCTGTGTATAGCGGAATCCATGGTTTTCTTTTGCTGTTCCGAAGAGGCGCTCTACGGTTTCTTTCCGCAGAGCATAGAAGGTTTTTCCAGCCCCTTTGCTTTACGGAGAAAGAAATGCGTTGGCTGCTTTCGCTTCTTCTCAATTTTCGATGTCAGCGGAGCAATCGTGATCGTCGGCGCATAATGATTGCCGACATCATTCTGAAGAACCACAACAGGACGAACACCGCCCTGCTTTGAT
>CAVGMD010000037.1:0-26369 GCA_963630275.1 Bacteroidaceae bacterium
TATCAGTCCATGCACGTCAACTATTGAAACCGCCGTGTACCGAACGGTACGCACGGTGGTGTGAGAGGACGGCGGTTAATCACCGCCTCCTACTTGATTTATAAACGAAATATTAAATCGCATTTTCACCCATGTGATATAAAAACGATAGAAAAAAAGAGATAAAACGAGAAAACAATAGGAAACAACTTTTAAATAACTGCGAATGCGTTTGAAAATCTCGGCATATAAAACTAATATAGGCTATAGAAATTAGCACTCGATAAAAATGAGTGCTAACAAATGAAAAAGAGTAATATGATATTTAAATAGTTATAAGGAGGCAGTTGTCATGAATTTGAAACCCTTAGGTGACAGAGTAGTATTAAAACAGTTAGTTGCAGAGGAGACTACCAAGTCCGGTATCGTACTCCCCGGTCAGAATAAGGAAAAGCCCCAGCAGGCAGAAGTTGTTGCTGTCGGCCCTGGTGGTGTTGTAGACGGCAAGGAAGTAAAGATGGAAGTTAAGGTTGGCGATCAGGTCATCTATTCCAAATACTCCGGAACCGAAGTAAAGCTGGATGATGAAGAGTACATCATCGTAAAGCAGAGCGACATCCTTGCAATCATTCAGTAATTGCAAAATTCAAAAAGAAATTAAGACTAAGAACAAATAAATTGGAGGCTGATTATTATGGCAAAAGAGATTAAATACGGCGCAGAAGCCCGTGCAGCATTAGAGGCTGGTGTAAACCAGCTGGCAGATACCGTAAGAGTAACCTTAGGACCCAAAGGAAGAAACGTAGTACTGGATAAGTCCTTCGGTGCACCCTTGATCACCAACGATGGTGTTACCATTGCAAAAGAGATTGAGCTGGAAGATGCATTCGAGAACATGGGTGCACAGCTGGTAAAAGAAGTAGCTACCAAGACCAACGATGTAGCCGGTGATGGTACCACCACCGCAACTGTTTTGGCACAGGCTATGGTAAATGCAGGTATGAAGAACCTGGCAGCAGGTGCTAACCCCATCATCCTGAGAAAAGGTATGAAGAAGGCAACCGCATGTGCAGTAGAAGCCATCGGTAAGATGAGCCAGAAAGTAAACGGCAAGGAGCACATCGCAAGAGTGGCTGCAATATCCGCAGGAGATGAGGCTGTAGGACAGCTGGTTGCAGATGCTATGGAGAAGGTAAGCAACAACGGTGTTATCACCATTGAAGAGTCCAAGACCATGCAGACCGAGCTGGATCTGGTAGAAGGTATGCAGTTTGACAGAGGTTATATCTCCGCTTACATGGCAACCGATATGGATAAGATGGAAGCCGTTCTGGATAATCCTTATATTCTGATCACTGATAAGAAGATCTCCAACATTCAGGAGATCCTGCCTCTGTTAGAGCAGATCGTTCAGTCCGGCGCTAAGCTGTTAATTATCGCTGAGGATGTAGAAGGCGAGGCATTGACCACTCTGATCGTCAACAAACTGCGTGGTACTTTCAATGTAGTAGCTGTTAAGGCTCCCGGCTATGGCGACAGAAGAAAAGCTATGCTGGAGGATATCGCAATCCTGACCGGCGGTACCGTAATCAGCTCCGAACTTGGTTATGAGCTGAAGGATACCACAATGGATATGCTGGGTCGTGCAAAATCCGTTAAGGTACAGAAAGAGAACACCGTAATCGTAGACGGTGAAGGCGACAAGGGAGCATTACAGTCCAGAATTGCACAGATCAAGAAGCAGATCGAAGAGACCACTTCTGATTTCGACAGAGAGAAATTACAGGAGAGACTGGCTAAGCTGTCCGGTGGTGTTGCAGTCATCCGTGTAGGTGCTGCTACCGAGACCGAGATGAAGGAAGCAAAGCTTCGTCTGGAAGATGCTTTGGCAGCTACCAGAGCAGCCGTAGAGGAAGGCATCATCTGTGGTGGTGGTTCCGCATACATTCATGCATCCAAGGAAGTTGCCAAACTGGCAGCCAGCCTGGAAGGTGATGAGAAGACCGGTGCAGGCATCGTCCTGAAAGCACTGGAAGCTCCTCTGTATCACATCGCAGCAAACGCAGGACTGGAAGGCAGCGTTATCATCAATAAGGTACGTGAGTCTGAGGTCGGTGTCGGTTTCGATGCTCTGAAAGAGGAATATGTAGATATGGTAAGCGCAGGCATTCTGGATCCCGCAAAGGTTACCAGAAGCGCTCTGCAGAACGCTACCAGCGTAGCAAGCACACTGCTTACTACCGAAAGCGTTGTAGCTAACATCAAGGAAGAGACTCCTGCAATGCCCGCCGGTGGAGCCGGCATGGGCGGAATGATGTAAACACCCATAGAAAAAACAAGCGCCACACCTTCGGGTGTGGCATTTGTTTTTTATGGGTGTTTATCGAGAAAATCAAAAGTGCGAAGCACGGGCTCTGCAAAGCAGAGCGATTTTCGAAGATAAAGCGGTGAATTACGAAGTAATTTATGCAATAAACCGCTGCTGCGTCGAGATAATCTCCCCCTTGACTCTCCCCCCAAAACCTCTTAAACTTATCTCAAACATATCAAAGAAAGAGGTACATCCTATGAATCATTTTGAATACATCGTAGAAAGCATCGACGGCGATTACGCCCATCTTCGCAGAACAGACATCGAATCCGATGAATTAAAACTGGTAGCCCGTGCACTGCTTCCGCCCGAGATCATGGAGGGCACGAAGCTGTTATACGAGTGGATGCAGTACTCCATCATGGAATAATTCCGGAGGATCACAATGAAACTATTATATGCAGAGGATGAGCCCGGTTTGTCCGAAGCAGTGGTGGACATTCTCACTTATTACAAATATCAGGTGGACGCGGTGGACAACGGCACTGACGCTTATGACTATGCCAAAGCGGAACATTATGATGGCATTATTCTGGATGTTATGATGCCGGGAATGAGCGGGCTGGAAGTATTACAGAAGCTGCGACAGGAAGGCTGCCGGACACCGATCATGCTGTTAACTGCCAAAGCAGAGATCGAGGACCGTGTTACGGGACTGGACCTGGGAGCGGACGACTACCTGCCGAAGCCCTTTGCCATGAAGGAACTGCTGGCTAGAGTCCGTGCCATGCTGCGAAGGAGAGAGGAATATACTCCCAACGTGCTGACCTGTGGGGATCTGGCATTGAACCAGCAGGATTATACCTTAAGTTCCCCGGTGGACAGCGTGGTACTTCCCAAGCTGGAATACCGGATGATGGAAGCGCTGATGCTGCATCAGGACGGCTATCTGTCCACAGAGGAACTACTGACGAAGGTATGGGGATACGATACGGAAGCGGAGCCCGGCGTGGTCTGGGTCTATCTTTCCTATCTGCGGAAACGTTTTGCCGCATTGCAGTCCAAAGTGACGATCCAGGCGAAGCGCGGCGTGGGATACCGACTGGATAAGGAGGATTGCCATGATTAAGATCCTTCGTAAAAAATTCATCCGGACAGCCATGCTGGCGGTGACGGTACTGCTGGTGCTTTTGCTGGGAGCCATCAACCTCATCAATCTGGGAATGGTGCAGAGAGACTTAAAAGACACCCTGCAGATGGTAGCCGACAGGGTGGACAAGCCGGACAATGATCTGGTGAACACGGCATATTTTCTGGTAAAAATAGATGATAACGGCAATGTAACTTCTGCGGATGTTACCCATGTGACCGGGGTGGACGAGGAGCAGGCATCTTCTTACGCTCTGAAAGTCTATGAAAAATATCCCGCGGATGTGAAGAAGCCGATTCCGCAGGTACCCGAAGCGGGGGAAGCAATACCGGAGACTGACCCGAAAACAGCCATGCGGGATCCTATGTCACAGAGTACCGGAAGAATCTCCGGGTACCTCTATTTGGCACATCCGGACACCACGGGACAGGGGATGACAGACATCATTTTCCTGAATCCACAGAAGGAAGAACTAAGCTGTCTGCGTGTGTTTGCTCTGTCGGCGGGACTGGGCGTGTTGTGTCTGCTTGGAATGTATTTGTTCGTCCGCAGACTTTCCAACAGAGCCATAGAGCCCATTGCGGAAAGCATGGAGAAACAGAGGCAGTTTATCACTGACGCGGGACATGAACTGAAGACACCGTTAGCCATCATTTTATCCAACACCGAAGCCATGGAACTCTACCAGGGCGAAAGCAAATGGGGCCGCAATATCAGAGAGCAGGTGGGAAGGCTGGACGGTCTGACGAAAAACCTGCTGCTCTTATCTCGCATGGAAGAATATTCCGAAAATGTGGCACGGGAGAGCCTAAACCTGGGAGAATTGATGCAGAAAATGGCGGAGCCTTTCCGGGAGCCGTTGGCGCTGCGGGGGATCGAACTGCGGACGGAACTTACTGATACCACGCAGATCACGGCGAAACGCGAGCAGATCGAGCGGCTCTTAAGCGTTCTATTGGAAAATGCCCTGAAATATGCCAGTGACAACGGGAAAGTGCTGATAGCATTGCAACAGAAAAACGACGGTCGAAAGCCCAAAGCGGTTCTCAGGGTGGAAAATACCTGTGCAGAACTTCCGGGGGTATCGCCGGAGGCGTTATTTGAACGTTTCCGCAGAGGGGATGAAGCCCGCACCCGTAAAAAAGGCGGTTACGGCATCGGACTGGCAGTAGCGAAAGCCTGCGCGGAGGCAAACGGCGGCAGCATCCGGGCAATCTATGAAAAGCCCGACCGGATCTGCTTTGAAATCGTATTTGAGACAAATCCATAAACACACAGTTCACAAAAGCTTCACAGAATTTCGTATTCTGTGGGGCTTTTTTTAAGTTAAATCTAAGGTTGGCGTTATACAATGACCTTGTCAGTAAGGGGAAGACAAAGAAAACGAAAATAATAACCCAGAGGATAGAAAACGAAAGGAGCAATTCTTATGAAAAAAACAACAGTTATGAGCTTACTTATGATCACGGCACTGGCAGTCAGCGCCTGCGGAGCTAACACCGATACTACATCGGAGACCACAGAAATCACCACGGAGGCAGGGGATACGAACAACACCGACAAGCCCGATGGACAGCCTCCTCAGGACGGACAGGGAGGTCCCGGTGGTGAGATGGGACAGCCCCCTGAGGGCGGTCAGGGCGGCCCCGGTGGCGCTCCCGGAGGCTTCGGCGGATCCGGCGAGGTGACCCAGGGAACCGCAGCTACCACCATTGATACGGACGGCACCTACACTTCTGAAACATATACTTCCACCGGGGATGATGAGAACGTTCTTCGAGTGGACGGCGCAGAGGTAACCTTAACGAACATTACTGTGGATAAGAGTTCCGGTGCAACCTCCAATACCGAGGATGGCGATTTCTACGGAATGAACGCAGCACTGCTGGCAACCAATGGAGCCAATGTTACCATCACCGGAGCAACGGTGACCTCTTCCGCACAGAACGGCAACGGCGTGTTTAGCTATGGTGAAGGAACTGTCGTAAATATTTCCGATTCCACCATCACCACCACCGCAGATAATTCCGGTGGTATTCAGACCACCGGAGGCGGAACCACCAATGCAACGAATCTGACGGTAAAGACTTCCGGTAATTCTTCCGCAGCCATTCGTTCCGATCGTGGCGGCGGCATCGTGGTGGTCAACAAGGGAACCTATGAGAGCAACGGTTATAATTCCCCGGCAGTTTATTCCACTGCGGATATTACCGTGAAAAATGCAACTCTGACTGCAAATAATTCCGAGGCACTGGTTATCGAGGGTCAGAACTCCATTACTCTGGAGAACTGTGATGTGACCGGCAACATGAGTGACACCAAGGGCAGCAGCTCCGATGAAAATGTGCACAATGTCATGATCTACCAGTCCATGTCCGGTGACGCGGAAGTCGGTACTTCCAGTTTCAGCATGACAGACGGCACACTGACCTCTAAAAACGGTGACATGTTCTACATTACCAATACCCATTGCACACTGAACTTATCCGGTGTCAAGATCGTTAATCAGGACAGCGACGGTGTGCTGATGAGAGTGGTTGGTAACAGTGCTTCCCACGGATGGGGCAGTGCCGGTTCTAACGGCGCCCAGGTGGATGCAACTTTTGACAGGCAGACCGTGGAAGGAGACATCGTGGTGGATACCATTTCCACATTGAATCTGACGCTGTCAAACAACAGCAGCTTCACCGGAACCATCAATATCGTGGACAATGTCGAGGGCGGTACCGCTGTGGATAATAATGCCGTGGTTACTGTAGAAAAGGGCAGCACCTGGACACTGACCGGTAACTGCACCATCAGCTCTCTGGACAATCAGGGCACCATCAATTACAACGGCTATACCATTACACTGGCAGACGGCACGATTCTGAAGTAATTGCGAAAACGACAGTGCAATATTTGTCATAAAATAAAAAGAAAACTGGCACGACAGAAGACCGGGGAAAAGTTACACTTACAGTATGATTATGAGTGATAAAAGGAGACCCTTATGAGCGAACAGAGAACCTATCACAATCCTGTACAGCGAGGCTTTTTCCCGGATCCTTCTGTGATCCGTGTCGGCGATGATTATTACATGGTGAATTCCAGTTTCCAGTATTTTCCGGCAATTCCCATTTCCCATTCCAGAGATATGGTGCACTGGCATATCATCGGTCATGCCATCACGAACCCGGAATGGCTGGACATCAGCGACATCCGGGATTCCCACGGAATCTGGGCGCCGGATATCGAATATGTGGATGGAAAATACTATATTTATGTAACTTTGCGTCTGAATGCGGATGGTAAGCGTGACAACAACGTAATGCGCAGACAGCTGGTGATGGTGTCCGATAAGCCGGAAGGACCCTACAGCAAGCCGGTATGTCTGGAAGTGGACGATATTGACCCGTCTCTTTTCGTGGACGATGATGGCAGCAGATATATGATCATCGCCAAAGCAGCACAGGCGGTTCCGCTGACAGCGGACGGACTGGCAGTGGCGGGTCCTGCGAAGACCGCATGGGAAGGCACCGGCGAGCGCTGCTCCGAAGGCCCCCATATCATGAAAAAGGACGGTTATTATTACGCCATCGTGGCGGAGGGCGGCACCGGTTACGGTCATGGCATCAACGTGGGAAGAAGTAAGAATTTCTACGGTCCCTACGAGTGCTCCCCCTACAATCCGGTCATGCGTCAGAAGGACCCCACGGCACCCATCCAGAGAGCCGGACACGGCAAACTGGTACAGGACCAGAACGGTCAGTGGTGGTGCTATTACCTCTGCGGCAGACCCAATGGGGGCAAATACACTACCGTAGGCAGAGAGTCGGCACTGGATCCCGTACGGTGGACGGAGGATGGCTGGTTTACCGTCAATGAAGGAAAAGGTCCCAGCCTGACACAGGTTGCGCCTAATCTGTCGGAGTGCATTTATGAGAGAAATCTTTTCGATGATTTTAACGATACGAAGCTGAACCTGGAATGGGAGTTCGTACGGAACCCGGACAACGGCTCCTGGTCACTGACCGAGCGTCCCGGGTATTTCCGGATCTGGACCAGAGACGGACAGCTGAATGAGATCCGCGCGAAAAATACGTTGTTGCGCAGAGAACAGGAACTGTCTTACGTGACGGAGACAAAGCTGGAATTCTATCCGGATAAGGACGGAGAACAGGCGGGACTGACCTGCTACTACAGCACGGCCACCTATGCCAGATGCTCTCTGTGCTATGAGGGCGGACGGAAGATCCAGCTGGTCATCAATCGCAACCACGGCGAGGAGCTGATGGCGGAAGTGGATAATGTGAAGGAAACTCCCGTGTACCTGAAAGTGGTGGTGGAGAAGCTGACCAGAACTTTTTATTACAGCTACGACGGAGAGAACTGGGAGCAGGTCGGAATTCTGGAGAACTGTATTTACCTTTGCGACGAGGGCGTTCCCGACGATCCGAAGCGCCACACCGGTACTCTGGTAGGTATCTATGCCAACAACGGAGGCTGCGGAAGCCGCAAAGCAGCGGATTTTGACTACTTCAAATATGAGGATTAGACAAAAAAGAAGGCGTGATTTTGGCTAAAAGTGCGAAAAAGTCGCAACTGTAAGAAATCTGTTTGCCAAATAGTCGAAATAATGGTAAAATGATTATGATTCAAAATGTAAGGGCTTACATTTTTGAATCGACAGGAACAAATGCAACGCATAGTTTCATACATCTCTTTTCAAAGAATCTCGGGTGAGCACCCCGGGATTTTTTGTGTAGCTGAAACTTTTTACAGGAATATTGCGTCAAAATAGTATAAGACATAAAAATAATATGTGTTACAATGAATACCGAAAAATAATTGCATGCAGTTTTTAAAAGTGAGGAAAGGACATATGTCGGACAGAAAAAAAGAACAGGCGGTAGAGCGTGCCTTGACGGAAGGGTATGAGAAGTATTACCGCCTTGCCTATAGTTATGTACATAATGAAGCGGACGCGCTGGATATTGTACAGGAAGCAGCCTATAAAGCTATTTTAAAAAGTGACAGCCTGAAGGAGCCGCAATACGTGGAGACCTGGGTATACCGGATCGTGATCAACGAGGCATGCAGTTTCTTACGCAGCCGCAGAGAAAGCGCGGATGTGGATGAGATCCAGGCGGCAAGCGAAGATACCTATGAAAATATTGATTTAAAGCGGGCTATAGAAAATCTGGATCCGAAGGATCGTGCCATTGTAGTCTTACGATTTTTTGAGGACAGGCAGCTGGAGGAGATCGCGAAGATTCTGGACGAGAACCTGAGTACGGTAAAAAGCAGGCTGTACCGGGTGATGAAAAAGCTGCGGCTGAATCTCGAGGGCAGCACGGGCTGATTCCATAATTGTTGACACAGACAGATATAGGAATATAAGAAGAGATAACGTGCCCGGTTCGAAAAGACCGGACAGATGGAGAATAGATATGACAGAACAGGAACGGTTGAGACAGTTAAAAGAGGAGTATGAGAATATGACAATACCCGAAGCGGGACGGGAACGGCTGCAGGCAGGTATCGACAGAGCCCGGATGGAGAAAAAAAGAGCAGAGCGCGCCAGAAGACGTTCTGCATGGACGGCGGTGGCTGCGGCAGCGGTCGTGATGATCGCACTGCCCAATACCAACATGCAGATTGCCCATGCCATGGAGAATATTCCGGTGCTGGGTGGTTTTTTCCGGCTGGTGACGGTGCGGCAGTACAATTACAGTGATGAGAACCATGACGCGGAGATCGAACTGGCACAGATCACCTATGGAGAAGACACCGGGGAAGGTGCTCCCGTAGGAGCAGTGGCAGAGGGGGCAGCCGCTCCGGAAGGCGCAGATGCCGGAAGTGCGGAAGGATCCGGTGCCGGACAGAATGCTGCGGTAGCAAAGCTGTCGGAAGACGGCTTGGAAGCGGTCAATCAGGATATGGAAGCTACGGTAGAGGAACTGATCCGTCAGTTCGAGGATACCTTATCCGAGGAAGGGTATCATGGTTTGCATGTATCCCAGGAGGTCGTTACGGATAATGCACAGTATTACACCGTTAAATTGAGCATTCTGGAGACGGAAGCCAGTGGCTACGAGCATAATCAGTTTTATACCATCGACAAGCAGACGGGAAATGTAGTGACACTGGCAGATCTGTTTGCAGAGGGGAGCGACTATCTTACTGTGATCAGTGAGAACATTAAGAACCAGATGCGGGAACAGATGGAAGCGGACGAAGGCGTGATTTATTTCCTGGATGATGAGGATATGCCGGAATTCAATTTCCAGGTGATCACAGAGCAGACAAATTTCTATTTTAATGAAAAAGGAGAACTGGTCATTGCCTTTGACGAATACGAAGTGGCTCCCGGTTATATGGGGGCACCGGAATTTGTAATTCCGCAGGAAGTGACGGTAGCACTTTTGAAGTAAGTAAATAAATATCTAAATGAGGAAACTCCTGCATATCATGAAACAAAAGGATATGCGGGATTTTTTTTATGCCATTGATCGTATTGGATGCGGGCCACGGAGGGGGATGGTCGGAAATACGGCTACTATTCTACAACCCCAGTATTTATGCGGGTTACAGGATTCATTCTACCATGAGGTAATAGTGGAATTCAAGGGTGTTTGTATCCTTATAGAACACGATCTTGCGCACAATGCCCCGGAGAGCTTCTGCTTTCAGGTCATTCGGGGCATCACTTTCTATAATATCCAGGACGGACTGCACACGGCTTAAGAACTGCTCTTTGTAGTTCTCGGGGCTGGAGGAGGCAGCAGTCGTCAGCTCTGAGAGCAGTGCTTCCAGATCTGCCCGGCGCTTCTCTATCATGTCTTTATTCCGCTTGTAATCTTCCAATGTGTCAATTTCATTCAGATATGCGTCCTTGATTCGTTCCAGTTTACGATCCAGGGAAGCCAGCTCACGCTGGTAACGCTGTCTGTCCAGTTCTATGGTCGGCTCATAGGTTCGGACAAGCTCGAAGGAAACGTCCGTGACGCTCTCCAGCACCTCATGGAGCGACGTAATCACGGCGGAGGTAAGTTTCTTCGCAGAGATATATTGTGAGCCTGTATGAAGCCCCTTCATGTATCCAAGACACTGGAAGCCCTCGCCGGAGATATAAGTGCTGCCGTTAGGCGCTTTCCGGGGATAGCCCTCCTTGTGGGAGAGGGACTTGCCGCAGACAGGACATTTCACCAGACCGGACAGCCAATGCTTTGTGTGGGAGACCGGATGCTCATAGCGTTGCATCAGCTTCTTGCTGCGTTCCCGGCGCTCCTGGACAATGTTCCAGGTATCCATATCAATGATCGGCTCGTGGAAGCTGTCACTGATGATCCATTCCTCGGGATCCCGCAGGGTGCTGGTAGCACTGGATTCCCGCATGTTGTAGCGCACCTTACCGATGTAGAAAGGATTCTCCAGTATGTAAATCACACCTTCCTGATCAAAACGCTTGCCGGTCTTCGTCTCGTATCCGTGGTCATTCAGATCTCTGGTGATGTAGTTGATGTCACTGCCGGAGGCGTACATGTCGAAAATCTTACGGACAATAGCAGCTTCCTGTTCTTCAATGACAGGATTCTCATTCGGGGACTTGGTATATCCTAGTGGCATCTTGCCGTTATAGAGTCCCTTGCGGGCGCGGGAGAGCATGGAACGGCGGACTTCCCCAGAGAGGTTCACAGAGTAGAACTCATCCTGCCACTCGATGATCATTTCAATGAGGCGGCCATACATGCCGTCGATCAGCGGCTCACTGACGGAGACCACGTCGATTCCCAGCTTTTTCCGGAGCATGGACTTATAGAAAGTACTCTCGTCCTGATTCCTGGCAAAACGGCTGAACTTCCACAGGACAATGACATCGAAGGGCTTCGGCTTTACCTTGGCCATAGCAATCATATTCTGAAAGGCATACCGGTTACTGGACTTGCGGCCGGAGCGTCCGTCTTCCTCGACGAAGATATATTCAGATGGCAGCAGGATGTTATGCTGCAGGCAGTACTTTTTGATTTCCTCCAGCTGGGACTCTGGAGAATACTCCAGCTGATCATCGGTGCTGACGCGGATATAGGCGGCACCGGTGCGGATCCGGTCCGTGGACTCCGCAGATTTGCGTATCACTTTCTTAGACATTGCACATTCCTCCTAAGTAAATGTACGGAAAAATGGGCATAAAAATGCCCGGGACTTGATTTTTTGGCCCCGGGATGATACTATTATTTTGAACGTATAGTAGTATCCTTCGGGACTATTATCATCAGCTCTGGTGTTGGCACACTGGGGCTGATTTTTTGTAGCTACACAACGAAAGAAGCCTCGCACAAGGCGAGGCTCCTTTGGTAATAACTACAGTCTTTTTTAATGCCCTATAGGCACAGTTTTTCGATCTTTCAATCGAACGTAGTTATTATAGAACATAATATGCTCGCCGTCAATCAAAATATGTAAAGTTCTTTAAGTTTTTCATTGATTTTGTCCATTGCAGTATCAGAAAATCTAATACCGGATAGAACATCTGCGTTTTTACGTGGATCAAAGATCCGTTGCTTACTAATGGTAGTTATTTGTTCAATTTTAGCAATGCTGCCATCTTTCATTCTGTGTAGTTCGACATTTATTTTGCTAAGAGTTTTTGTGTCTTCCTGTAGCTGTGTAAGATGCTCGGTCTGCCTTGCAAGGGAATCTTCCAAGTCAGATTTCATTTTAGCCGTTCTTTCGGGATCAAACTTTGTAGCATCTGCAAAAGCGATAGATATAAATTCATATACCTGACGTGACTGCTCTATATTTGTCTGACATTCTTTTATTTGTTTGGTCAAGTCTTCTGATAAGGAGTCATATTTTGCTTTTAAGCGGGTATACAATTCTCGGCCTAAAAGAACATCTCTCTCATATACTTTCTTTTCTTCTTTTTGAGAAGTCAAAGGAACAACAGTAATGGTTTTGGAATTATGCTTATTATCCTTATCCAGAACAATGGCATACCTCAGACCACCCTGTTCGCTGCCGACATTAAAACCGAGATTGACTTTTACAACGTCCCCACGTTTATACGACTTTATTTTGGCAGCATCAAAGGCCTTTTCTTGTGATAAGTATAGCTGAAAGTCTTTCAGCCAGTAACTGATAAGATCCGCACGTTTTGCATTATTGGGATCGTCAGAAGCTATCAGATCATCCAAAAAAGCAGATAAATTTGACAGAGATTGTTCTTTATGATTGGATATCTCATCTTTTGTTTTGGGTTTGCTCATTTATAAACCTCGATTCTGTTATATTTTGTAAATTGCACCGGTGCAACTATACAGTCTTCGGTGCGCCAATACTGGGGCTGATTTTTTATACTATTTTGCCAGAGTCTGCTTACTGTCTATATGCAGATATTCCATTAATGCGGCCTGGAAAATCTTGGAACAGTTCACACCGTCCTCGTCAGCCTTGGCCGCCAGCCATGCCGGGAGAGACAAGGTCTTTTTCACAAATTTACTGTTGATACGTTCCCGGACAGGGGGCATAAACACATCCACCAGAACAGGAACCTGATTCGCCTCCGGTTTTAATGCAGTAATGGGAGAGGCAGCAGGAATGGGCTCGTTGTCCTGCTCCATGCCACAGAGGTGTAGTCCCAGAGCTTCCTTGGCATTTTTAAGAGCTTCCTCGGTGGTATCTGCACAGGGGCAGCAGCCGGGAAGATCGGAAAAGTCGATAGAAATACCGTCATCGTCATAAGTGAGTAATGCAACAAATGAATATCTGTCTTTTACCATTCTGAAACCTCCAATCTATGATTTTTTATCGGACCGGTCTTGAACTATTTCCAAAGAAGGAGGATCAGAAGCATTGAGTGGAGAAATTACACTCTGTCCAAGTTGTCTTTCCAGATCCAGACGTGCGTTTCTGGCAATCGTACCACCATCTACGGCAACCATCGGTATAATAATTCTTACCATCTTTGTGTGATTTGAGTTTCAGTCGGTTACATTTTGTAACCGACTCATTTCCCTCTTTCTTCAACCTGTTCTTTAAAACTTTCCAATAATTGTTTGGATTGGGACTTTCAGTAAGTATTTGACAAACGTCTACAATCGAAAAATACCATTCCTCTTCGCGAGAATTCCATACTTTTCGGATCCCATCATTAAAAAATTCCAACTCTTCCTGACTCAGTTCTTTTTCGTCCACTTCAAAGGGGACGGGGGTATCACCATCAATATCGAAAAAAAAGAAAAACATAAAAATCCTTTCTGTTGCACTGGTGCAACTATATCAACTCCAACACCACAATCGGGTCGAAGTAGATAACATAATTATCATAATGCACACAAATACCGTATTTGCTTCGATAGCATTGCAGAGCCTCCTGCAGAAACTCCTCCGTGACACCGAGATAATCTGCCATCTCATAAGAGGTAGTATAATGTGCCTTATGGCAGGAGATGATGCCGTGTAGTCCGATCAGCTTGTTATAGCTCCAGAGACGTGCCCGGAGCTCCTGCTTGCGGTTGGCAGCAGAGGACTGGTCGATAATGTCTCCGACGGTAGTATGGTAATGTCCCAGTTCTTCCGCCAGCACGCATGCTCTCTGCGTTGTTCTCCGTACGGTCCGGTTAATACCAATCACATCATTACGGATCAGTCCGTCGGCCTGGGATTGGAATGGAGCATCTTCTATTACATATACATTTTCATCGGCAGCTTCCTGCAGTAAGTTTTCATAGGTCAATTCACATCATCCTTTTACTTTTCAGGTCTTTTCAGAAGTTTCATATCAGACTGCATCTTTTCTGTCTCATCAGGCTCATCTGCATGATCATTGCGAGCAGCGCGAAGTACTACAGCATTCTTAAGCATGTCTGTTACGTCTATGGCAGTGTTGTCACTAAAATTAATTGGAAGATAAGTGACATCGGAGGAACAACGGTCAGATTCTTCGGCAAGTACAAAATCGACCATCTTTTTACCATGCTCATCGAGAGCACGGTATTTTTTAATATGATCATATTCTGCCAGGGTTACATCATTTTGCTGTGTCTTTATCTTTACAGCATCTTGAAACAAGTAGTTTGCGTCCACGTTTAGCGTTTCCATTAATTTATATATAATTTGTTCTTTCGGATGGCTGGTTTCCTTTTCGTAGTTGGTAATAGCGGAACCAGTTACGCCAATTAAGGCACCGAGTTCAGTTTGGGTTAACCCCATTCGTTCTCTTGCTTCTTTTATTCTATATCCAATACCCATACACACACCTCTTTCTTTGCTAATAATATAACTCAAAAATATTCAAATGTAAATACAAAAAACTCAAGATATTTTAGAAAATGTATTGACAACTAAAGAATCATGAGTTATTCTGTAAAAGAACTAAAGAAACTTTAGGAAAGGAGAACAAAATTGAATTCTATCGTAGCACCTAACGTAAAAAGAATAATTAAGCAGAAATGTTTAAAGCAATCTGCGGTAGCTGCCAGGGCTGGCTATACTCCAAATCAGTTTTGCTCAATGATGAAGGGCCGAAAGGTTATCAAGGATATAGACATTATGAATATCGCGATAGCCTTGGGAGTAGATGCCAATGAACTTTTCAAAAAGGAGGAAATAACCAGTGCCGGACAAAATCAACATTCTGGGTGTGACATATCAGATCAAGGAAGTAGAAGTAGTCAATAAGGAAGAACCCAGAAAAGGAGAAATTGATTTCCTCACTGGTGTTATCAAGATTGACAAAAATATGCCCCAGGAGCTGAAAGAGCAGACGTTAATGCACGAGATTCTTCATGCGGTATGTGATCTGCTTGGATATGAGAAGCTTTGCTTCAATGAAAAAAAGGTGCAAGGCCTTGCGACAGCCCTACACCAAATTTTCAAGTCACAGACTATTTTTTCTTCTTAGAAGGGGTCTGAGACAGAGCGCTTGCGGCAGCGGTTTTGGAAGCCTTGCTGGTTCGACCGTCACGAAGAACCTTAGAGGCAGCAGAAGCGGCACGAGCTGAAGTCTGTTTTGTGTTTCTAGGCATAATGAATACCTCCTTTCTACAATTAAACAAAACAAATGTTCTGCAATAATTGTAGAAAACATATGTTCATATGCCAAGATAAAAATACAATATATATGCGGAAAAATATTTAAACATCAATATATTGTGGAAAACAAAAATGAAAATTGTGAAAACAGAAAGGCGTGAGAGATTGAAAGGAAGCGATATAAAAGTCTATATGATAAAAAACGGGCTTAAGCAGAAATATATTGCCAGGGAAGCAGGAATACCAGAACCTGTTTTTTGTATGATACTGAATGACAAAAGAAGAATTGAAGTTAATGAGTATATGCGGATATGTGATGCGCTTGGCGTGCCTTTGGAACAATTTAAGCCGAACAAAACAAAAAGCTGCTAGTGCGCTATCACTAACAGCCAATGCCTAAATTTTTTAACCCTATGTACTTTGCAGGTTTTCACCGCAATGTATAGCGCCACTGCTTCTTTAAGTACTCCACCACTTACGCAGTTTTAGTTCAGCGGATTCAAAGAACGAATGGTAGTGCAGCCCATTAGTTGGTGGAATTGAAGGAGTATCCGGTATGGTGGGACATTTTTACCAGTGCCATCTGATGCGTTTTTTAATCCGCTTCTCTGCGGCAGATCGCCATACTGATTACTACATTTTACGCCAGTTTGAAATGCTTTGGCGACCATTATTGCGACCTTCAGTTAAAGGAACGGGGCAGGATCAGTTTTTTAATCATTTGAGATTCCACCTTTCTTGCCCTATATGGGTAAGAAAATAATAGCATTATCGAAAGAATTATTCAAGTAATCAAAATAAATGAGTAGGGAAGGAGGCAGCAGGAATGGATAAATTCGAAGAGATACTTTCGGAAATCCCACAGGAGATTAAAACACTGGAAGTAGATGTGGAAAAGAAGATCTTCCTCTTGAATGGAATTGACTTCGCAGATGGATGCGATTACTTCTCGGTAGAATGCCAAGGTGGAAAAGGATTTCGCGTCCGGATGGAACTGAACAAGAAGATCGTATGTACAAACTATGATTTTTGGAATCACAAGCGAGTGGGAGAACCTGATGTGAGAGAAAAGAAATAACCCAAGATGCTGCGAACATCCAGGGCTAAATCTTAGTTGGCTACAGTAATTCAAAAGAAACATTTCCACTTATGTAAGTGGATCGGATGAAAATGTAGCCGGCATCTTCCAGTTCTTTGATAGCTGCTTTGGCAGTGGCTTCGGTAAAACCGTTTTTAATAAGGTCTGAATTAGTAAATATGGTTTGATCCGATGCTTGAAGAATTTCCAAAGCTTTCTCAGACAGAGAAGTCATAGAATTACAGCTCCTTTCTTTTTGTACTCGGCTGCTGTAACAGCCTGTAAGTACAGTATAGGAAAAGAGGATAGAGGATACAAGAGATTTTATAGGGAAGGAGGCAACAGGAATGTTACGAGTAATAACTACAATGAGTAGCAATGGAGGAACTACAGTGACACTGAGTGATTTTCAGGTGGACAAAGCTGTTCAGGGAGCCATAGAAGCAATAAAGAAAGAACTCCCAGGGGAAGCTCTTTCTGAAGAGACATTTGAGTATGTTACGGAACGAATAATGGAAAAAGTGAAAACAGCAAAAATAGTATTATAGAAATTTTTCCGAAAGATCTTGTAGACCAAAAGAAATGTTCCTCAATGCAAGATAGACAACCATAGCACCATAAGCTGTAGAAAAGCAGTCAGGAGGTACATATGCGGATTGTAAATTTAATCCACATTGGGGATCAGGTATTGTCACTGGATGACATGGATCCCATGAAAAAGGCAGAGATTGCCTTAAGGCTGAATGAACAGAGCCTGAAGACTCTGGGATATGCAGCCAAGAAGAAAGAAGAATCAGCGTAACTACAGGTATCCGTGCCCTGTACGTGGTGTTACCCGACACCACACTCCCCTTTTACACAATTAAAGCGTGCGTGTCCAGTCCTTCCCCGGCTGGGCACCACGTAGAGGGCATGGACAAGCATAATAGATCACGGTCTGTGCGTGGTGCACCTTACAGCATCACCATATGGAGGCATATCATCCACTGCTATGATGGTATGCCGACCTCATTCCGGTGGTACCCGGTTAGATCAGCGCCGGGCACCACGCAGAGGTCGTGATCGGAAAGGGCAAGTAACATGAGCGAGTATATCGATACAGAGCATTTTGTTAAAGAGGTAATGCGGGAGAAATACGAGAAAATGTATTGGTCGGCCTGTAATAAAGAACTGGCAGAGCAGGTTTACGAACGTGTAAAGCAGATGATCCCGGAGGCAAAGCACTATGAATTTGATGGAATCCAGTTCATTACGACAAATCAAAAGCAGGAGAAAACCTTGCTGAAGTTTTTTAAAAATTTGCAGGATCTGCATGAGAGAAAACTGTGCGAGATCAAGAAAATGGTGGATCAGATATTGGAGGAAGGAGTGTAGGCATGGATAGAAAGAAGCTGGGAACTTTTCTTAGAAAAATAAGGAAAGCGCAGAAGCTGTCTCAGACACAGCTTGCAGAAAAAATAGGGTATTCGTTAGACGCGGTTGGAAACTGGGAAAAAGGTGAGCGGGCAATTACATTAGAGGCTTTTGTCAGGATCTTGAAAGTCACACATATAAAGGTAGTGATAGGAGACAAGGAGGCAAAGACATGTATAAGGATATTGTGATATCGATCCTTGGGGCACTGCTTCTGGAGCCGGTATTTAAGACAACAGAGATAGGAGAGCAGATCGCCATAGTCATGGGCTTGGCGGCTATGCTTTTTATTTTTTGCCTTTTTTGCGAGGATCAGGTGGAAAAATGGCGGGAATACAGACAGAGAGTACAGGATCTGGAACAGAGGCTGGGGCAACTGAGAGGAGGTGGGATGTGTGAAAGACGAGAGAGTGCAGGAGATTATGGAGAGACTGGAACAGACACCGACAGAGCCCTTGATGATGCTGGTTGACCACGAGGCACAGGAGGTTTTTCCCTATGTTCTCAAAAAATATGGAAACGCGCATCTGATCATGATGAAGGGCATCCGGTATATCACGATCACTGATGATGCCATCCGGGTCATACTGGACCGCCTGCAGCGCGAGAGGGCAGATTTTAAGCGGACAGTGGAGTACTACGACAGGGAGATCCAGGGCGTGGAATACTTGCTGACAGGCAAAAAGCGGTACTACTGGTCAACGGATAATTACATAGTAGAGCCTGCCTACGCAGAGCAATAAAAAAGCCGGCATTTGGCGATGCCGGCGAGCTCACAGAGCTACTAATAAAGACAAGATAATTGTAACTCTGTAAGCCGAAAAAGTCAAGAAAAATGGGGCTTTTTGAAGCCCCTGCGCACTTGATAAAGATATTAAAGTTAGGATACAGAGACATGGTTAAGAGAAAGAAAATAAGACTGAAGCATGGGGATGTACTGGATGTAGAAGAGTACCATGACGGGAACTATGGGGGAAAGGGTAAGACCAGGCAGAAGAAGGAGAAACCGACAAAGGAGCAGGTGCGGCTGATCAACCGGAGGAATAAGGCAAGGCTGTGCCGGTGGCGGCTGATCCAGTACTTTGATCAGGGAGATTTGTTTATCACATGGACCTACGCGACGGAGAAACGTCCACCGGATATGGCAGGAGCGCTGAAGGACTTCCAGAAGGCAATGAGCAAGGTGCGGAAGATCTACCGGGCAAGAGGTGCCCCACTCTACTGGATCCGCAATATTGAGCGTGGAACCAAGGGAGCCTGGCATATCCATCTCGTGATCAAACAGACACTGGAGGGAGACGCGGCTGCTATCGTGACAAAAGCATGGACCCAGGGAGGCACCTACGTGGCGGAGATCCGACACAGCAAGTTTACCGGGGATGATATGGAGCAGCTGGCAGACTACCTGACCAAGGACGAGCATACAGCGGAGCCACGGAAAGACGGCACACCGGGCAAACCAAGAATTGCGGAGTCCTCCTACAATACCAGCCGCAATATGCCGCTCCCGGAGCCACGGACGGACAAGCTGGTCAGGTGGAAGCCGGAGGTCAAGCCACCCAAGGGATATTACATAGCCCGAATCCATGAGGGCATCAACCCGGTGACAGGATTCCTATACAGGAGCTACACATTGATCAGGTTAAAAACACAGGAGCGGAAGAAACCGCCGAACAGGGTAAGGAGGTGTTGATAAATTGGAAAATGAATTGAAAGTAGTGGATATCTTTATAGGCACGACTCTCCGGGGATCCGCCAAGGGATCCGGACGGGTAATGTACATCATGAGGACAAAGCGCAAGAACGGCAGTGACTACGAAGCTGCTCCGCAGATTGCCGAGTATGATGACACCACAGAGAGCGCATCTGTCCTCTATGCTATCCGAGATGCACTGCAGCGTCTCAACTATGCATGTACGGTGGTGATCCACACCGAATGCAGTAATGTGGCAGCAGCCATCCAGCAGCAATGGGCGGAGACCTGGCGACGGAACGGTTGGAAGAGCGCCAGGGGAAACGACGTCAAAAATGCCATCCTGTGGGAAATGCTCCTGCAGGAGATCGAGGACGGCGGGCATATCCTGCTGGCAGAAAGCGAAAAGCACGAATATGCGGAGTGGATGCGGTTTAATCTGCCGCTGAAACGGGCATTAAAAGACATTTTTGCAGAAGTGCCAAAAAACTGACAGCACGAGTAGAGTACTCATGTTAGAGACGATTTTGTTGATGTCAACAAAACATGGAAAATATAACAATTTGACAGAATTGCACCGGTGCAACCGGGGAAAGGAGAACAGATGGAGAAGAAATTTGGAGTTTTTAATACCGTAGAGGAGTTGAACAGGGCAGCAGCTGCCCAGAAGAAAGAGGGAGACCTGGAGGCACTGATCGGACTAGCCACCGAGAACGGACTGGAGCGAGAGGATGCCGAGGACTACATGGACAGCGACGATCCGGAGGAGACACTCTGCAATGAGACGATGGCAGCTATTGGAAAACTGAAGCTGGAAGAACAGGACCTGAAGTTAGAGAGCCAGATGAAGGACTGGAAGGAGTTTGTAGTGCAGATGATATTGGAATACCCGGCACAGCATAAAGAGGAAGACGGTGCTGCACTGGCAAATGCAGTATTTAATCCGGATAAAAAGCTTTTGGATGTGCTGGCGGCAGGACTGAAGCTGGCATCGGAAAAACGAGTAACGGTTGACCGGAGAATCACAAAGGCAGCAGGACTGCCGGAGAGTGCCGGACAGATCGGAATGTGTGGCAGGGATGAACTGAAAAAGATCATCTTGGAATATTACATGGGAGAGAAGAAATGATCGTATACAAGGCAACGAACAATGATATGACCTGTACGATGGGGCAGGGAACATTCCAGTATCAGTTGTGCGTACCGGCTACGGCAGAACAATCAAAGTGCGGTGATACCGGTCTCCATGCCTGTGAGTATGTACTGGACTGTGCGAGATACTATGGACTGGGTAGAGATCACCGGTATTTTAAGGCAAAAGCAGAAGGGGACATAGCGGAAGACGGCAGTAATACACGCATTGCATGTACCAGGCTGACATTGCTGAAAGAACTGACCAACCGGGATATCGCAAGAGAAGCCATGCTTTACATGATACATCATCCTCGCCGGGATAACTGGGAAGCGTCTAACCTTATGGTGCAGGTAAAGGAGAACACAGCAGAGATCAGGATCCCCGACGGGATCGCCATTGCAAGGGGAATCCATCCCAAAGTAAGCGGCTGTGCCGGAGCACACCTGGGGCTGATCCGGGAAGAGAAAGGAAAGGTCACAGCGGCCAAGATTTTTGATGTGGACGAAGTCTATATCCTGCCGGGAGTGTGGTATACCCTGGAGGACCTGGCAGAAGCAGAGAGGAGGCAGCAGGCATGAAGTGGACAGAGATACTCAGGGCACCGGTGATACCGGCGGATGCAAAAAGACCTAAGCAGATTACATTCCAGACGACGGAGAATTACCTGATTCTGGATATCTGGAGGGATGGAAATAATACCTGCCGCCATGCAATCAACATGAAAACATGGGAATACGGAACATATTTTCCGGATACCGGCATGAAGCAGGCAACAAATATCAACAGCTGTACAGATAACTATGAAAGAGGTTATTGGGATTACCGGCTGAAAGAGAAAGAATGGCTGACAGAGGAGAAGATCAAGGAACTGGATATCCTTACCAGAGAGAAGAAGGATTGGGTAAAAGATGTACTGCAGCGTATAGAGCATATGGAGACGGACTATAACGCAGAAAAGCGCGAACAGGCCAGAAACATCAAAGAGGAGCGCATACGGAAACTGATGAGCAAGTGTCCGAATCCGGGGAAAGAGGTACATGACTGGATCACAGAGAAGATAGTAGGTGATCTGCAGTATGCCTTTTATGACAAGCAGAAAAAGACCTGCCATTGCACGGCATGCGGTGGAGATTTCCCGGAAGAGGCAGCAGGTGTCCCGGTGAAACACAGGAAGCAGATCACCTGCCCGCTGTGTGGGCACATTCTGACTGTGAATAAAAAAGCAGATATCATCAGTGTCACAGACTGGCTCACCATGATCCATAACGTGGATGAAAAACAGGGTGTAGAGCGGCACTTTAAGGTAACCGTTGAGTGGGACAGAACCGGAACAAGAACCACCGACCTGGATGAGCATATCCGGCTGATGATGCTTCGGGATACCAAAAAAGAAATCATGAAAATCTATTACTATGGGAATCTGTACTGGACGGGATGGAGTACCGGGAACAACAGCAACCGAAGATGGCACAGCGCCTACCTGTATCCGGACACAGAAGGTATTCAGGACGGATTACATGGAACGGCATATGAGGCATGGACAGATGTATTTCCGAAGCTTGCCCAGATGGGAATAAAAGCGCACTATAACGGTCTTATGGTGGAGAGCAACAGGGAGTTTACCGGTATCGCAGAGTACATGGCAAAAGGACGCTTTTACCGTCTGCTGGATGAATTATCACAGAGCATCACCTACTGGGGAGGATATTTTGGGGAAACGATTGATGTATCCGGAGAAAATGCAGAGGAGATCCTGCAGATAGAGGATAAGCAGCTGATCAACCGTCTCAGACAGGCAGATGGCGGAATGTGTATGCTGCGCTGGCTGCAGTGGTCTGACCTCAATAACAGGAAACTGTCAGAGCAGTATTTGTCCTGGGCAGAAAAAAATAAGATTGAACCGGATAGTTATCTGCGGTCAGAAGCAGGAAAGTATCTGACACCGGAGCAGTTAATGAATTACATCAACCGGCAGAAAAAAGAAAGCTATCCCAGCAGAACCATAGCGGGAGTCTGGGATCAGTACGAGGATTACCTCAGCATGGCAAAAGAACTGGGAAAACATATGGATGATGCCCTGGTGTACCGCCCCCGGGAATTAAAGCGCCGGCATGACGAAGTCAATGCCGAGATGGAGCTGCGACGGGAAGAGATCAAGCGGAAGCGGGATGAGAGAGAAGCTGCAAGACAGGCACAGGCAATGAGGGACAAGTATCCGGGATATGAGGATATCCTCTCCGAGATCAGTGCGAAGTTTGAATATCAGAACGACACCTATTGTATTGTGGTTCCCAGGGATTTTATGGAGATCACGGCAGAGGGCATGGCACTGCATCACTGCGTAGGCAATACGGAACGGTATTTTGACCGGATAGTCAGCAGAGAGACATATATCTGCTTCCTGCGGCAGCAGTCGTCCCCGGACAAGCCCTTTTATACCATAGAGGTGGAACCGGGCGGTACCATCCGCCAGCACCGCGGAGCATACGACGAGGAGCCGGGCATTGAGAAGATCAAGCCGTTCCTGCGGGAATGGCAGAAGGTGATCCGCAAGCGCATGAGCAAGCAGGACCATGAATATGCTGCACAGAGCGAGATCCTGCGGCAGAAGAACATAGAAGAACTGAAGGCAAAGAATAATACTGTGGTCCTGAAGGGACTGGCAGAAGATCTGATGGAGGTAATCTGATGGGAGAAATCATAAGTTATGAAGAAAGATACAGGGAATATAAGAAGGAGCTGGACGGAGCCTTTACCCAGGCAGCAGAGAAATTTGTGCTGATCGGCTATCTACTGAGAAAGGCAGTAGAAACGGACATTTTAAGATCCAGCGGATATAAAAACATGGAGGAATTTGCCTATGCAGAGTATGGTGTGGATCCATCCCAGGCAAACCGGTTTATCAATATTAACAGGAGATTTTCCGAAGGCGGTAATTCGCAACAGCTGAAACAGCAGTATCGAGGCATTGGTAGTTCAAAGCTGGCCGTAATGCTCACAATTCCGGACGAGATCAACGAAGTTTTGCCTAAAACTCTGACAAAAGACGAACTTAAGGAAATCCAGGCAGAAGTAAAGGCTGAAAATCAGGTATCTGACATCGAGGTAGAGATCGAGAAGGCAGAGGCAGCAGCCGTAACGGACAAGCCCATGCTTCCGCCGGAGGGATCGCCATTGGAAAGAAACCTATGGCAACTGGGTCAGGAACAGGAAGAGCTCTTCAGGAAGTTGTGGATGGTATGCTTTATGGAAACAGCAAGTGGAAATAGAAATAATGCAGAGATTATGGATATCCTGATACCGCAGGGAGACGCAGTGTATACCGTCCGGATCCCAGGAGAGCGTAGGACGCAGATCATTATAAATTCAGATGGAGCTACCATCGTGAATTTGAAAACGCTGGAGCGGAGCAAATACACAGAAGATCAGATCTGTGATGCAGTCCGGTCTCTCATAGATGGAGGCAGCAGTCCTGAGGAGCAGTACAAGATGCTATATGACGAGGACTTAACCCAGGAAGAACCGGAAGTTGCACCGGTGCAACCGGATGAGACTCCAAAGGAGAAGAAACCGGAAAAACGTAAGGAATCCCGTGTGACCAAAGCAAACACAGAACCGAAGAAAAAGCCGAAGGAGCCGGACAAGAAGCCGGAGCAGATGACCGTCCCGGGAGCCGCACCGGATCCAGCACCGGAAGAGCCGGAAACACAGGTAAATGACTCGTCCTCCGGCGAAACCGACGAGGATAATCAGAATACCGACACCATGGGATCAGAAGAGCAGGTACCGGGACAAACAGATCTCGAAAGGGACTATCCGCAATTTTGCCCGGACACCGCAGACCAGCGAGCAGCTTATCGTCAGTCCGTCCGTGGCAGCGTGGAGAACCTGGTACGATATGTCGAGATGGATCTGATCTCCTCGGCGCGGCAGCAGTTGTCTGATATTGCAGGATATCTGGACAAGCTGGAAGAACTCAGCAAAGGGGGAGAGCAGGATGCCGAAGATGTCAAAGCAGGCGAGAGCACGGGAATTTAATGCCGCCTCACGCCAGATCATAAAAGAGCGGGATCTGTATCAGTGTATCTTTTGCCGGATGCAATACCATATGGAGGACGTCACATGGTATGGACAGCAGCTACAGAGCATCATGCACTACATACCGCGCTCCCGGGGCGGACTCGGGATCCCGCAGAACGGAGCCCTGGGTTGTCAGAGTCATCATGAGATGCTGGATAACGGCAACAAGGGACGACGGGAGGAGATGCTGCAGATGTTTAAGCGGTACCTGCAGGACCATTACCTGGACTGGTCGGAGGATGCCCTGACTTATAACAAGTGGGGATAATGTATATACAAATCTGTATATACAAGAAAGGAGCGCGGCAGTGAAAAGCAGGACAATAAGCAAGATCATCCGGATGACACCAGAAGAAAAACGGCGACTGGAATACTGTGCGGAAAAAATGGCAAAGACCGAGACGGAGATCCTGATCGCCGGGGTAAATAATTATTATGCTGCCATTCAAAAAGCACTGGCAGCTCAGAAAAATCAATAAGCCTTTTGGATAAAGTGAATCACAATAGACACTGTAAACAAGGCCACGGGGCGGTGCTGGAGACCAAGAGGCAGCAGCAGCCCGGAAAGGAGACGACAATGCAGGATTATAAGGACTGGGACGGCAATCTTCTGCCGGGTCCTGCGCCACGAATCCATAATATACATATAGGCGACATAATTAAAACAGAGCACAAGTCCATCGAGGAGCCACTGGAGACCCACGGACGCGGACGACATCAGACCGTTAGCGAGACCAGAGAATACGAGGTAACCGCAGTTTATCCATACATGGTCCAGGCACGTGATTGCAAAACCGGACTTAAGAGGAGCTTTTCTTACGGAGAATTGACCATGATGGGGTTGGAATGGCAGGGAGAACAGAAATGAAGACGGTTGAAAAGAAGATTCTACCCAAGTACTTTCAGGCGGTTCGGGAGGAAAAGAAAAACTTTGAACTACGGAAAGACGAAGATGATGTACAGCCGGGAGATGTCCTGATCCTAATGGAGTGCGCAGGTGGAGAATATACTGGTCGGACAGAGGTGCGCCGGATCCGGTATGTGCTCCGGGATGTACCGGAATATGGATTGATGCCGGGATACTGTATTATCGGATGGTAAAGGAGTGGAGACAGAGAATGAGAGTACGAGAACTGGCAGAATATTAGGATTTAGCGAAGGAGCGAAAAATGGTAGATGCAGAGGAATCGAAACGGTTTAAGGCAAAACAACTGAGATATAAAAAGCCTATTGTCAAGAATCTCAACCTTGATTTCATCCAACAGGATTTGTGGGACATCCAAGAAGCCTGCGAAGAGGTGCATTGGTACACTGATTCCGAAGATGGGAATGATAGCCTTATCAATGCTCTGGCTGGGGATGAAGACGAAGCGTATGAATTTAGAATGGCATTTGCCGATCTGTGTGCAGAATGTGAAAAAATGTTTGAAGATCTCCAGGAGGAATGGGTCCCGGATTGCTTCGACATATTCTTCGTGGCAGCAGGAGCCGGAGAGACATACGGAGGAC
>CAVGMD010000038.1:0-25447 GCA_963630275.1 Bacteroidaceae bacterium
ATAAATTTCCAGACCAAAATGCTTTTAGGGCTACTTTGGTCTGGAAATTAAGGCTCAACTGTAACCCAAAACCGGCTACAAACAAAAACAGGAAGCCTTGATTTATTAGGCTTCCCGCTTTATTAACTAATGCGGAAGATGGGACTTGAACCCACACGGTATTGCTACCACAAGATCCTTAGTCTTGCTCGTCTGCCAATTCCGACACTTCCGCATAGCGACACAAAATAATAATTATCTCGCATCACGCAAGAATGATAATAACATCTTCCCACGGCAATGTCAACATGATTTTAAAATTTGTAGGAATTTTTTATACACTTAAAACAGTTTGAAATAATGAGCACCATTTTTCCTTGTACCAATTTTTTTATTTCTGTTATAATAGTCAATAAGAGATATGGCATAGACGGCTATCGGAAAAAACAAACGAAAAGGAATAACAATTATGGAATCAAGAGTGGAAAAAGCAGCAGAGAGAAAAATGTGCGGTTACAATTGTGCGCAGGCAGTGGCGTGCACGTATTGTGATCTGGCGGGAATAGATGAAGAGACAGCGAGAAATCTGACCCAGGGGTTTGCGGTAGGTATTGGTGGCAGTACGGAAGCTACCTGCGGAGCCATCATCGGAGCGGTCAATATACTGGGGTTGATCAATAAGAATCCCCAGCGGACGATGCAGGGCTCCCGGAAGATTCTCAACCGCTTCAAGGGACAGAACGGAACAGTGATCTGTAAGGAATTAAAGGGCCTCACGGACGGTGTGGTGAAGAGAGAATGCGAGGACTGCGTCAGGGATGCGGCAGCTTTTCTGGAAGCGGAATTACCGGAAATGTAATCAGACCATACAACAGACAGGAAGGAAAATGATATGAAGAGAGTATTTCTGGCAGCAGTATTATGCGTTGCCATTACCGTAGGATTATGTGCCTGCGAAGGACAAAACGATACATCCACCCAGAGTGCACAGGAGCGGGATTTCGCGGATATGACGGAAAACTATGTACCGCTGAGCCCGGTAGTGGATTAGACGGAGAATAGATACCTGACCGGGAAACGGTCAAAAAGCGCGGTTTTCGTAAACCGGAAGTAATTGTGCAAAATCAACAAAAGAAAGTGGATTATTATAAGAAAGAGTGCAGGAAGTTTGTAGAAAACATGTCTTGCACTCTTTTTATGCTTATGATATTATAAGTTTAACGTTAAACGTAACGAAACGGGGTGACAATTTAACAAAAGTGTGGACTATATTTCAAATTACCGTAAAACAGTGGCATTAGTATTCATAGTCCTGCTATAATTTTTAAAAGGTTATAGTTTGTTAAGTTTAACGTTAAATCTAACCAACATCTATATTTTGAGAAGGGAGAGTTACTATGAGAAAGAAACTGATCAGTGCAATTCTTTGCATGACAATGGCAGTATCTGTGATGTTGACCGGATGTGGCGGGGATAAGCAGTCGGCAGCAACCGACACCAAGGGTGAGGAGACACAGGTAGCCGCAACAGCAGAGACCAAAGAGGACACGGAGGACGAGAAAGTTACGTTGACTCTGGGCATTTGGCCGGAGGATACTCTGACAGATGACATTAAGCTTCATGAAGGTTATGTTGCCAAGATGGCAGAACTTCATCCTAATGTTACCTGTGTACCGGCATATTACAAATACGCAACCGATACTTTTATGCCTATGGTGGAAGCAGTCAACTATTCGATCTATCATCTGCAGTCCATTGCCCCCAGACATACGGACAGTCTGTCGATTCCTGCCAGAGGACTATCCGGTCAGACTTATAAAGGGGCTGTATTCTGGGATACGGAGATGTTCATGCTGGACTTTTTCCTGATGACAGATCCGGCGACCGCCAGAATTTTGATGAAATATCGTATTGATACATTGCCCGGGGCACTTCAGAAGGCAGCGTATTATGGATATGAGGGAGCGTTCTATGCCTGGGAGAGCCAGGAAGGGGGATACGATGCCTGCACAGATTATAATGTGATGGATGTCTTCAACGGTCGTCCCGTGCGTACCTATTTTAAGGATAAACAGGTCCATATTTCGGCAGCCGTGGTATACGGAATCCTGCGTTATGTGGAATGGACGGGAGACGACAGCCTGCTGGATGCAGAAGGGGTCAGGACGATTGTGGAATGTGCGAAATTCTATTACAGTCTGCTGTTGCGGCGCCTGACCAGAGAGGATTATGAGATCCATGATGTCATCGGACCGGACGAGTACCATGAGAGAGTCAATAACAACGGATATACCAACCGGATGGCAAAATACGTTCTGGAGAATGCGGTCAAAGTCATAGAGACTGCCATGCAGAGAGGAACTCTGCCGGAGGAATATGACGGTCTGGAGCTTAAGGCAAAGTTTTCGGATGCCGCGGAAAAATTATATCTTCAGAAGCCGCAGACAGAAGGAAAATACAAAAATATCGTGGAACAGTTTGACGACTATTTTCAGATGGAAGATGCAACCCTGGAAGAAGTACGGGGCAGATTGTTAAACGAAAAAGAGTACTGGGGCGGAGCCAATGGGGTGGCGTCCCATACCCAGATCATCAAGCAGGCGGATGTGGTGACCATGCTGAATCTTTTCAGCGGAGAATACGAAGCATCGGTGCTTCGGGCAAACTGGGAGTACTATGAACCGAGGACGGAACACGGTTCCTCCTTAAGTGCCGGTATGTACGCCATGCTGGCCTGCAAGATCGGAGAACCGCAGCGGGCCTATCCCTTTTTCATGAAATCAGCGACGGCAGATCTGCAAGAGGGAGGCAAAGAGTGGGCAGGTCTTGTCTATATCGGCGGGACGCATCCGGCAGCTGCCGGTGCGGCATATATGGCAGTGGTGGAAGGATTCGCCGGAATCTGCATAGAGAACGGACGGCCGGTGTGCCATCCGCGTCTGCCGCAAAGTATAGAAGAACTGGAATTCTCCATATTCTATCAAAACAGAGAATATAAGGTACATATCGATCAAAAGGAAGGGACGATCACAGAGCTCTGACACTGTCGCGTTCGATCAGCCGGGTGGGAAGCGAGATCTCTTTGGTATCCAGAGGCTTTCCATCCAGTAGCTGCAGCATGAAATCTACCGCAAGACGACCCTTCAGATTCATATCCTGATGAATGGTAGTCAGAGGCGGAGAGACTAATTGCGCCAGACTGATGTCATCGAAACCGACGATGGAGATATCATCGGGGATGCGGAGTCCTTTGGATTTCAGGCCGGCCATGATGCCGGCCGCCATAATATCCGCACTTACTACCATACCGGTAATCTCCGGGTGTTTTACGACATCTTCACAGACAAGTTTACAGGATTCGATATCCATTTCCTGCTGAAAAACAATGCTTTTGTCAAAGGGGATAGAAGCTTCGGCAAGAGCGGCTTTGTATCCGAGAAAACGCTCCTGAAGCACGCCTCCGTCCTTGATATTGGGAGAGGCAAAGGCAATGTGTCTGTGCCCTTTCTGAATCAGATAATGAGTGGCATTATAGCTTCCGGTGAAATCTTCCAGTCCCACATTGCAGAACTGCGGAGTGCGGACGTAGGAATCAATTAATACCACCGGAATATGAAGACCGGCAACGGAGTCGAAGAATTTATCCTTGAAAATTCCGGTGAAGAACAGACCGTCCATATTCCAGTTCTGGAGAAAGGTAACCAGTTCTTCTGCTGTCTCCACAGTGCGGAGCATGAGGTAGTATCCGTTTTCCCGCAGGGCGGTCTCAATGGCTCCGATGGCTGCGGAATGGAAAGGATCGGTCATAACATTGGTATCGGTACGGGTAATGACATGATTGACGAAACCGATCACCTTGGAGGAACTGGACACCAGAGACCGTGCGGACATATTCGGTATATAACCAAGCTCTTTGATGGCATCGTTGATGCTTTGAATCGTTTCGGCGGAGACACGATTGTTCCTGCCGTGGATGACATTAGATACAGTTGTGGCGCTGACACCGGTGGCTTGCGCAATGTCCCGAATGGTAACCATAAAATCTCCTTTGTATGATAGGTTTAACCTTAAACTAATTATTAAATTCAGTGTAACACGAAAAAGAAACGGGGGCAAGAACTATGATAAAAGGAATTATATTTGATCTGGACGGGGTACTGGTATCCACGGATGAGATGCACTATCAGGCATGGAAACGGCTGGCGGACGAGCTGCAGATCACGGGATTTACGAGGGAGGATAACAGACGGCAGAGGGGAGTCAGCCGGATGGCATCGCTGGAGATCGTATTGGAAAAGGCAGATCGCGTATACAGCGAGGAAGAAAAGACAGAACTGGCGGAGCGGAAGAATCATTATTACCTGGAACTGCTGGCACACATGGATGAATCGGCAGTACTTAAGAATGTAAAAGAAGTACTGAAAAAATTAAAAGAAAGAGGGTTGCTGCTGGCGGTGGGATCTGCCAGCAAAAATGCTCCGGTCATATTGGAAAAGACAGGACTGGAGCCTTATCTGGATAAGGTAAGCTGTGGACTGGATACGACAAAATCCAAACCGGATCCGGAGGTGTTTCTCGTCGCGGCACGCAAGCTGGAACTTCCTCCCGCACAGTGTCTGGTGGTGGAAGATTCGGCAGCGGGAATTGAAGCGGCAGCAGCCGGAGGCATGAAGTCTCTGGGAGTAGGCCCTTTTTACCGGTCACTGCATGCGGACTATGAAGCACCGCTGCTGTGCGAGGTACAGAACTGGGATGAGATCCTGGAGTGAAAACGAAAATGATTTGCGAAAGCTCCCTTTTTTCAGGGGAGCTTTTGTGTTATGATGTAATGAGCACAAGAGCACAAGACGGAGCCTGCTCACCGGGAAGTCCGGAAAAGGAATAAAAGACGAAATGAATATAAAAGAAACTTCAGCGAATAAAACAAAATACCGCCTGGCGGAAGCAGCGAAAAAGTGTATGGCGGCTTCCGGCACCGATGCCATGACGGTGACGCAGATCGTGCAGACCTGTGGCGTGACGAGGCAGACTTTTTACCGGAATTTTCAGGATAAATATGACCTGATCAACTGGTATTTTGACAAGCTCTTGCTGGAATCTTTTGCGCAGATGGGAGACGGGCTGACCGTATACGAAGGGCTTACTAGGAAGTTTGAATTTATTCAGAAGGAGAGAGTCTTTTTCGCGGGGGCATTCCGTTCGGACGACCATAATTCTCTGAGGGAACATGACTACGAACTGATCCTGGATTTCTATACACAGCTGATTAAGCGCAAGACCGGCAGGCAGCCCGAGGAGAATATTTTATTCCCCCTGCGGCTCTATTGCAGAGGTTCTATTGATATGACTGTGGAATGGATCTTCACTCCGAAGGAGAGAACACCGGAGCAGATGGCAGCGCTTTTGGTCAGCGCGCTTCCTGTGCCGGTGTCGGAATTGTTCCAACAATTAGGCGTATTACGTTAATTGTGTTAAGGAAAATTCACCAAAATCATTTGTAAAAAATTACCAAAAGAGATGTACACATTATGAACTTTTTGTAAAAAGTGACAGTCGGACTAAACTGTCACTTTTTTTCTGCATGGCATCCTATTAGAATGAAATTATCATTAAGATTCGTTCTCAAATCGAAAGGAGATTATGTATCATGGCAAACAGAATTATGCTTAACCAGACATCTTATCACGGTGCCGGAGCAATCGCAGAAATCGTAAACGAGGCAAAGGCTCATGCTTTCCAGAAAGCATTCGTATGTTCCGATCCGGATCTGATCAAGTTCGGTGTAACCGGAAAGGTAACCGACCTGCTGGACAAAGAGGGTCTTGCTTATGAAATTTATTCTGATATTAAGGCTAACCCCACCATTGACAATGTGAAGAACGGCGTGGCTGCTTTCAAGGCATCCGGCGCAGACTATATTATCGCTATCGGCGGCGGTTCCTCCATGGATACTTCCAAAGCCATCGGTATCATTATTGCCAACCCTGAATTCGAAGATGTACGCAGTTTGGAGGGCGTAGCACCTACCAAGAAACCCTGCGTACCCATCATCGCAGTACCCACCACAGCAGGTACCGCAGCAGAGGTTACCATCAACTACGTTATCACCGATGTAGAGCGCAAGCGTAAGTTTGTATGTGTAGATCCTCATGACATGCCCATTATCGCTGTGGTAGATCCCGAGATGATGTCCTCTATGCCTAAAGGTCTGACAGCTTCCACCGGTATGGATGCTCTGACCCATGCCATCGAAGGTTACACCACCAAGGCAGCATGGGAGATGACTGATATGTTCCATCTGAAAGCCATCGAGATTATTTCCAAGTCCCTGCGCGGCGCTGTAGCCAACACCAAGGAAGGTCGTGAAGGCATGGCTCTGGGTCAGTACATTGCAGGTATGGGCTTCTCCAACGTAGGTCTCGGTATTGCACATTCCATGGCACACACACTGGGCGCTGTATACGATACCCCTCACGGTGTTGCATGTGCAATGATGCTCCCTATCGTTATGGAATACAATGCCGACTGCACCGGCGAAAAATATCGTGAGATCGCTCGTGCTATGGGCGTAGAAGGCGTAGATCAGATGGATCAGGCTACTTATCGTAAGGCTGCTGTAGATGCGGTTCGCAAGTTGTCTGAGGATGTAGGTATCCCTTCCAAGCTGGAAGCACTGAAGGAAGAGGATCTTCCGTTCCTGGCAGAATCCGCACACGCTGATGCCTGCGCACCCGGCAACCCCAAGGATGCAAGCATTGAGGATCTGACCGAGCTGTTTAGAAAGTTAATGTAAGATTGACTTCATAACGGATATTTGCAAGCCTCCCGAGAGAAATTTCGGGAGGCTTTTACGCATATTTTTATACAAATTATGGATTGAAAAAATAAAGTTACGGAACTATAATGATTTCTGTTTTTGAATTACAGATCAAGGAAAGTGACGTGATAAAAGATGGAAAGTGAAAGAAAGAAAATAACAATGCGGGGAGAATTTGCCCTGATCCTGGTGGTATTGATTAATAGTATGGGAGTGCTCTTAATGCTGCAATCCGGTTCAGGCATCTCTGCAATCTCCAGTGTGCCCTATGCGTTTCAGCAGGTGTTCCCGGTTCTGACATTGGGAACCTGGACTTATATTTTTCAGGGAGCGCTGATTGCCGTATTGATGATTATGCGTAAAAAGTTCGTTCCCTCTTATTTATTCAGTTTTGTGGTGGGATTCTGTTTCGGTAAAATGATGGATGTGCACGAACTGTGGATCACGGGACTGCCTTTAAATATTCCCTTACGGATCCTTTACTTCGTGGTAAGTTATGCGCTGCTGTGCTTTGGAATTGCATTGTCCAACCGCTGCAAGCTGCCTATCGTTCCGACGGATCTGTTCCCAAGAGAACTGGCGGAGCTTACAAAGGTACCTTATTCCCGGATCAAGATCGGATTTGATGTGACCTGCCTGTTAGTGACCGCCTGCATGACCTATTTCTGCCTGGGCAGAATTATGGGACTGGGCATCGGTACGGTGCTGGCAGCCTTCACCATGGGAAAGGGAATCGCCATCGTCGGCAATCTGCTTGACAGGTATTTTGAGTTCGTATCTGTCCTGTCGGCAAAACAGGAACCGGTAATCTGACAGGCATCGTTAAAAATAAAACCAAAAGGATAATAATATGAACAATACAAAATATACCAAAGAGCAGATCCGTGAAAGAATCCGACAGAAAAAGATTCTGTTTGACGGAGCCTTCGGTACCTATTACGGGGGAAAATACGACACGAAACAGCTGCCGGAGCTGGCGAATCTGGAAGCTCCGGAGCGGGTAAAGGAGATCCACAGAGAGTATCTGGAAGCAGGGGCACAGATTTTACGAACCAACACCTTTGCTGCCAACAGCTTCTGTATGGATCTGCCCGGGGAGCAGATAGAGGAGACAATGCGAAGTGGTGTCCGTCTGGCGAGAGAGGCAGTGGCAGAGTGGAGAGAAGCGACCGGGGAGACATCAGAAGTCTATATCGCCGCAGATATTGGACAGATTCCCTGTGATGCACCGGCGCAGAAGGAACTGTTAAGCCGGGAATACGAAGATATCTGCCGCATTTTCCTGGAAGAGGGCGTGGACTTTTTTGTCTTTGAGACGTTTTCCGATATGGAAGAGATTCTGCCGGCAATCAAACTGATTGGCGAACAGGCATTTATTACAGTACAGTTCTCCGTGAACCAGTTCGGCTACAGTAATGCGGGATTAAGCGCCAGAAAGCTGTTGCAGAGAGCGGGAGCGGTGGAGGAGATCGATGCCGTAGGCTTTAACTGCGGTGTGGGTCCTTCTCACATGCACCGGATCTTACAGGCACTGGAAAAGCCGGAAGTCAAGTTCCTCACAGCCCTTCCTAATGCAGGTTATCCGCAGATGATCACCGGACGTATGATTTTCACCGGGGATAACAGAGAATATTTTGTGGACAGAATGCAGCAGATGGTGGGACTTGGTGTGGATATGGCAGGCGGTTGCTGTGGTACGACACCGGAATATATCGTGGATCTTGCGGGAAAACTGGATTTTACCCAGTATCCGCAGACACAGGTAAAGACGGAACCGGAGAAAAAAAAGATTGGCATTGAGGATCATTCTTTTTACCACAAAAAGGAAGCGGAAGGCGGGAAGAAATTGATCGCCGTGGAACTGGCACCCCCTGCGGGAATCGATGACGAAAAATTGATGGATGCCGCACATCTGCTGCAGAGAAGCGGTGTGGACGTGCTGACTTTTCCGGATTCTCCCTCGGGACGTACCAGAGCCGATTCCATCCTTATGGCGGAAAAGGTGGCGAGGGAGACCGGCATGTGCGTTATGCCCCATATCTGCTGTCGGGATAAAAATGCCATCGCCATGCGTTCCCAGCTGCTGGGAGCTTATATTAACGACATCCATAATTTCCTGGTGATCACCGGAGACCCTATTCCTTCCATGGTGCGAACCACGGTAAAGAGTGTGTTTAATTTTGACTCCGTAGGTCTCATGCAGATCCTTGCGGATATGAATGAAGAGCAGTTTGCACAGGCACCGGTATGCTACGGCGGAGCCATTAATCAGGGCAGACGGAATCTCGAAGTGGAGATCGGCAGAGTGAAGAAGAAAATGGCGGCAGGAGCCACATTTTTCCTGACGCAGCCCATATCTACGAAAGAAAGTGCGGACAGAGTACGCCGGATCAAAGAGGAGACCGGAGCCAGAATTCTGTGCGGCATTATGCCTTTTGTGAGTCTTAAAAATGCTACATTCATGAAAAATGAGATGGCAGGCATCGATGTGACGGACGAAGTACTGGCAAGATACCGGGCGGATATGACCAGAGAAGAGGGAGAGCGGGCCGGTGTACAGCTGGCGAAGGAAGTGATTGCCATGACGGAGGATTTCGCGGACGGCTATTATTTCTCCTTCCCCTTCAACCGTGTGACCATGCTTGAAAAAATACTGAATTAGTAGTATACTGTAATTGGTATAAAAGGACTAATGGCTGAAAGGCTGATTCAAAACAGTTAACACGGAGGTGACTGTGATGAGTATTAATATTCAGGCAAAGACAAATTATTCTTTTCTGTTTTCCGGTTTAAGTTCTACGGCATCCAATGCAGCAAGCGACAACTGGCTGGCAGATTATGCAAGTATTAAGAACGGCAGCTACGGCAAGCTCATGAAGGCTTATTATGGCAAGAGTGATAATGCATCCAAGACCGCAGCTTCCACCATTACGAAAAAAGATAACGCAACAGATACTGCGAAGAAGACACTGGCGAAGGTAGAGACCACGACAGATGCGCTGAAGGAATCCGCAGACGCATTGTTAGCGACCGATAAAAATGATCTGTTCGCACAGAAGGACATCACCACCAAGGATGAGAACGGTGTGGAGAGTACCACCAAGGGTTACGATACCAATGCCATCTACAGTGCAGTGAATAATTTTGTGAAGAACTACAACGGTGTACTGACAGCTGCAGATGATGTGAGCGACACCACGGTAAATAATCGGGTGACATCCATGAGCAATACGACCCTGGCTAACAGCAAGCAGCTGGCGAAGATCGGTATCACCATGAAAAATGACGGTACCTTGTCTCTGGACAAGGATACGTTCATGAAGGCAGATATGTCTACGGTGAAGAGTCTGTTTCAGGGGAATGGTTCTTACGGCTACCGCGTATCCGCACAGAGCTCCATGATCAATTTCGCAGCAGACCATGCCTCCACCAGAAGCAGTCTGTATACCGGAAATGCTGGATATACCGGACTCTATAATGCAGGTAATCTGTTCAGCTCTTATATGTAAATCGTGATTATTTTATATACATTTCAAATAATTTGAAAAATAATGTTGACATTTGGAATCGATTGTTGTAATATACATTTGTTCGCA
Source organism: Bacteroidaceae bacterium (assembly GCA_963630275.1). GTDB lineage: Bacteria > Bacillota > Clostridia > Lachnospirales > Lachnospiraceae > Acetatifactor. The sequence goes on from CAVGMD010000038.1 coordinate 10,393, forward strand.
GAAATGGCGGAATTGGCAGACGCGCACGGTTCAGGTCCGTGTGGTAGTGATACCATGAGGGTTCAAGTCCCTCTTTCTGCATCACATGGCGGTGACCGAAAGGTTGCCGCCTTTGTTGTATTTGGAATCCTATAAGAATATTATAAGAAATCGGGAAAGGGGTGAAACTCATGGCAATCAGCAAAAGAGACAGGATAAAAACAGACAGAACGGCGAAGGTGCACAGGGACTGGTACAAGCTGGATCTGTCTGCTATCGTATACCCTACGTTACAGCGAAGGGATTTCTCTTCGGTGTACCGTTTATCCGTCCTACTGAAGGAAGAGATCGATCCCGAGATGCTGCAGCGGGCGGTGAATCTGACGATGCCACGTTTTCCCACGTATAAGGCGGCAATCCGTAAAGGGGTATTTTGGAGATACTTAGAGCCGAATGACCGTCCGGGACCTTTTGTACAGGAAGATGTGAAAAATCCCTGCCAGCCCATGTATTTTAAGGCGAACAACCGTTATCTGGTAAGAATCTATTATTATCGGAACCGGATCGCACTGGAGGCGCATCACAGCCTGGGAGACGGTACCGGGGGTATGTGCGTGTTACAGACTCTGACCGCCACCTATCTGCGTCTGATGGGACATACGGAGATCGAAAACGGTGGTTTTGTACTGGATATTTTGGACACGCCGGATCCGGGAGAACTGGAAGACGCCTACATGAAATACGCCAATGCCAAGGTATGCCCACCCAGACCGGGAGAGAAGACTTACCGCGTCCGGGGAACGAAGGAACCTTTTTACACCCTGAACATCATAGACGGTATCATGTCGGTATCAGAGGTCATGAAAGTGGCAAAAAGCTATAATGCCACCATCACGGAGTACCTGAATTCGGTATTACTCTATGCACTGATGCAGAAGCAGGAGAGTGAGTGGCATATAAGCTTGCGTCCGGTGAAGATCGCCATGCCGGTGAATCTGCGGCGCTTTTTCCCGTCGAAGACCCTGCGGAATTTTATTACCATGATCTATCCGGGGATCGACCCGAGACTGGGAGAGTACACTTTTGAGGAAATCGTGACCCAGGTGCATAACTATATGCGTTATTACTTGAACGAAAAGCTGCTGCGAGGTGACATCACCACCAACGCGGAGACCCAGAGGAATCCGCTGATCCGTATCGTGCCGCTATTTATCAAGGACCTGGTGGTCCGGCAGTTCTATACGAAGATTCAGGATAAAAACTCTTCGGCAGGTCTGACCAATATGGGAGCATTAAAAGTGCCGGAGACCATGAAACCCTATATTGAAAGGTTTGATATTTACATGGGGCAGCCTTTTTCCACGAGAACGAACTGTGCCATTGCAAGCTTTGAAGATATCCTGACCATCAATTTCGCCAGCAGTATTGCGGAAACGGACGTGGAACGACTGTTTTTCCGTAAGCTGGTACAGGATGGCATTCATGTGAAGATCGAAAGTAACCGGTAGACTCTCCGGTTAGAAAGGAAGATTTATGTCATATTGTGTGAACTGTGGTGTGGAACTGGACGCTTCGGCGACGAAATGCCCCTTGTGTGACACACCGGTCTATAATCCGAAAGCGCCGGAACCTTTGACGCAGCCTTCTCCTTTTCCGAAGGAAAAAGGACAGGTGGAAGTAGTAAAAAGAAAAGACTTAGGGGTGCTGCTTACGGTCATCGTACTGGCGACGGCAGCTACCTGTGGACTGCTGAATGCTTTTGTGTTCCGTAACAACCTGTGGTCTTTGGCGGTGATCGGCGTATTTCTGGTATTGTGGGTGATCATGATCCCGGTAGTTATTTATACGAGACAGCCCATTTACCTGTCGATTCTGTTAGACGGTGTGGCGGTGGTCGTGTATCTGTATCTGCTGACCTATCTGACAGGGCATAACGGCTGGTTCTGCGGACTGGGTGTGCCTATCGTGGTGCTTACGACCGTGGTGGTGGAAACAGTGACCTTCTGTATCCGCAAGCTTCCCATGTCGTTCCTTACGGGAGCGTTGTATCTGATCTCGGGGATCGCCGTGCTGTGTGTGGGACTGGAACTTCTGATCGACCGATTCTTACGACAGGAGATCATGCTCGGCTGGTCCGCAATCGTATTGACGATCTGCGTGATCGTGGATATTACCATTGCAACCCTTTTATCCCGCAGAAGACTGCGGAATGCGGTACGAAGACGACTTCATTTTTGATAACTATTCAGAGCCATGAAATATTGGCAAAGCTTCGCCGAATGCTCGCATTCGTAAGACGCTTGGACAATATTTCTTTGGCGAAGTAGCCTCAATGAGCAAAAGGAAAGCATCGAAGATGCGATTTTGCGAATGAGGCGCTGATAGTTACGAGAAACTTAATGAACAGGAGGAATTTATGGCACTGGTAGGAAAAAACAGTGAGAAGAACAATCAGAACTTAATGCAGCTGATCCGCAGAGCCCACGGGCTGGTGGAGAATCCGGATCTGGAGAAGCACAGACAGTCCCAGGATCACATCGGGGAGCTTTTGGGGAACAGCAAGGAGATCCAGTACCGTCCGGTGGATATCGACGGGATGGAAGCGGAGTGGGTCAGCGTGAACCGTGCCCATATGAAAAAATATGTGATCCTGCACTGCCACGGCGGCGGATATTCAACGGGCAGCAGTGTCTATGCCAGAACCCTGACTTCCAAGCTGGCAGCGGGGACTTCCATGGATGTATTGTGTTTTGACTATCGCCTGGCACCGGAACATCCCTATCCGGCAGCTACGGAGGATGCCATGAAAGCCTGGAATTATCTGATGCTGTTGGGCTACGGAGCCAGAGATGTGATCATTACCGGGGATTCCGCCGGAGGCAACCTGGCACTTTCCCTGGTGTTAAAATTAAAAGAGCAGGAGCGACTGCTACCCAGAGGCATCGTACTGATGTCCCCCTGGACGGACCTCACCGGCGAAGGCAAGACTTTTCAGACCAAGGCAGAACTGGATCCGGTACTGGACAAGGAATACATCGACCGCATGACGAAAGCCTATGCACCGGATCAGAATTTGACGGATCCGTATATTTCTCCGTTGTACGGAGACTTTCACGGCTTCCCGCCCGTCTATATTCAGGTGGGAGAGAATGAGATCCTGCTGGACGATTCCCTGCGGTTATATAAGAACCTGATCAAAGCCGGAGTATCCGCCCACATGGACCGTTTCCCCGGAATGTGGCATGTATTCCAGATGTCACCCTTCAAAAAAGCCAGCGAAGCGATGGATAAAAACGCGGAATTCATCTATTCCGTGTGTAGATAAAAATTTCTTTTTATAGAAAAGGATTTTTCGGACAGGCACAGAATATTAGAAGTAGGGGCAGGAGGAACTATGACGATCAGAGAAAGCTTGGAACAGTGGGAAAAGGATTATTTAAGTCCGTATGCATCATTGAGTGTGAACTCCAAAGGACGTCTGCGACCGGAGGAACAGTGCGATATCCGTCCGGTATTCCAGAGAGACAGAGACCGTATTATCCATTGCAAGGCCTTCCGCAGGCTGAAGGATAAGACGCAGGTATTCTTAACGCCCGAAGGAGATCATTACCGCACGAGACTGACGCATACGCTGGAGGTATCCCAGACTGCCAGGACCATAGCCAAGGCACTGAAGCTGAATGAGGATCTGGTGGAAGCCATTGCACTGGGACACGATCTGGGACACACGCCTTTCGGACATGCCGGAGAGCGTGCGTTAAACAGAGTATGCCCGTTTGGCTTCGAACACGCCGAGCAGAGCGTCCGCACGGTGGATATTCTGGAGAAGGACGGTAAGGGACTGAACCTGACTTACGAGGTGCGGGACGGTATCCGGAACCACCAGACCATCGGCAAACCCCACACCCTGGAAGGCAAGATCGTCAGACTTTCCGATAAAATAGCCTACATTCATCACGATATGGATGACGCCATCCGCGGAGGAATCCTCACGGAAGCGGATGTCCCGAAGGAGATCTGTGAAGTGATCGGCAGCAGTCCCACCGAGAGACTGGATCATTTTATTCATGATATCGTGACCAACAGCATGGACAAAAACGACATCCTCATGTCGGAGCCCGTGGCGGAAGCCATGACGAAGATCAGGCAGTTCATGTTTGAGAGAGTATATAAGAATCCGGTAGCGAAGAGCGAAGAAGGAAAAGCAGAAATGCTGATGGAGACCTTATACCAGCATTTCCTGAAGAACTTAGATGACCTGCCGGAAGAGTATTTGAATCTCCTCTCCGTGGGGGAACCCAGAGAGAAGGTCGTCTGCGATTATGTGGGAGCTATGACAGACCGTTTTGCCATAGCGGTATATGAAGATATCTACATACCCAAGTCCTGGCAGCGATAGGCATAAGACAAAATAGGAGCAAAGAAAGTGTATTACCCCGAAGAACTGGTAGAAGAAGTCAGAGCCAGGAATGACATCGTGGATGTGATCTCTGGCTATGTCTCATTGAAAAAAAAGGGAAGCAACTATTGGGGCTGCTGTCCTTTTCATAACGAAAAAACACCTTCTTTCTCGGTGTCTTCAAACAAGCAGATGTATTATTGCTTCGGATGTCATGCCAGCGGAAATGTCTATACATTTTTAATGAAGTATGAAAATGATACTTTCCCGGAGGCAATCAAGATCCTGGCAGACCGTGCCGGGGTAAAGCTTCCCGAAGTAGAGGAGACACCGGAACAGAAGAAAAAGGCAGGCAAGCGTATGCGCCTGCTGGAAGTCAACAAAGAAGCGGCAAAATATTTTTACTATATGTTACGAGACCCCCGCGGCGAAGTGGGAATGCGGTATCTGACAGGGCGGAAGCTCACCGATGAGACCATGCACCATTTCGGACTGGGTTACGCCGGGAAAAACGGCGAGCAGGTGGTACAATACCTGCGGAAAAAGGGATTTACGGACGAAGAGATCAAAGACTCCGGTCTGGCGATGTTTTCCGAGCAAAGAGGATTACGCAGTCAGTTCTGGAATCGTGTCATGTTCCCCATACAGGACATTAACCACCGGGTCATCGGCTTCGGCGGACGAGTCATGGGAGACGGCGAACCGAAATACCTGAATTCCCCGGAGACCGTGATCTTCGATAAGAGGCGGAACCTCTACGGACTGAATTTTGCAAGAACCGCCAGGACGGGCAATATCATCCTGTGCGAGGGCTATATGGATGTAATCGCCATGCACCAGGCGGGATTCACCCAGGCGGTGGCATCCCTGGGAACGGCATTTACGGTGGAACAGGCGAACCTTTTACACCGTTATGCGGAAAATATCCTGTTAGCATATGACAGCGACGGCGCCGGAACCAAGGCAGCGCTCCGCGGCATCGGCATCTTAAGAGAAGTGGGACTTACCGGTAAGGTCATCAACATGCGGCCTTACAAGGATCCGGATGAATTTATTAAGAATCTGGGCAAAGAAGCATTCCAGGAGCGCATCGATCAGGCGGAGAACAGTTTCTATTTCGAAATCCGTATCCTGAGTGAGCAATACGATCAGAGTGACCCGGAGCAGAGGACGAAGTTCCATAGAGAGATCGCACAGAAGCTGTGTGAGTTCTCGGAAGATCTGGAACGGGAAAATTACCTGCAGGCGATTGCCGAGAAATACATGATCCGTCCGGATGACCTTAGGAAGATGGTCATAGGCTATGCATCTCAGACGGGATTAGCCAAGCCGGTACAGCGACCCAGAAGCGGTGTACAGAACAAAAGTGATCCGGCGGAGAACGGCAGAAGATCCCAGAGGCTTCTGATCACCTGGATCAGCGATGATCCTTCCCTGTATACGATCGTACGAAAATACATTTCTCCGGAGGATTTTACCGAGGAGCTGTACCGGAAGGTGGCAGAGAGAATGTTCGCAGAATTGGACAGTGGACAGTTCCAGCCGGCGGGAATCATCAGTATGTTTGAGGATGAAGAGGAACAGAGGCAGGCGGCGGAGCTTTTCCACACCACACTTCCCGAATTATCCACCAGACAGGAGAGAGAAAGAGCTTTTCACGATATACTGCTGGCCGTCAAACGCAACAGTTACCAGTATTACATGGCCAATCTGGGAAGTGATGTCAATGCGGTCATGCAGGCGGTGAAGGGCAAAAAAGCACTGGAAGAATTACAAAGGACCCATATTTCCCTGGAATAATGGGATTTATGTTTCCACATAGTTATAAAAAATACGAAATATGGCTATAAATAATGGCAATGAAAGGATGGAACCACGAAAATGGATGAAAACACACAGGCAAAATTTGCGGAGAAGATAAAAGAGCTCCTGAATATGGCGAAAAAGAAAAAGAATGTGCTGGAGTATCAGGAAATCAGTGACTTCTTCGCGGACATGCCTCTGGAAGAGGAACAGATGGAGAAGGTTCTGGAGTATCTGGACCAGAATAATGTAGATGTATTGCGGATTACCGATGACGATGATGTGGATGATGAAGAGATCATTCTGACCGATGAGGACGAAGTGGATGTAGAGAACATCGACCTGTCCGTACCGGAAGGTGTCAGCATCGAGGATCCCGTCCGCATGTATCTGAAGGAGATCGGTAAAGTTCCTCTGTTAAGCGCTGAGGAAGAGATCGAATTGGCACAGAGAATGGAAGAGGGCGACCAGGAGGCGAAAAAGCGTCTGGCAGAAGCCAACTTACGTCTGGTAGTCAGCATTGCCAAGAGATATGTGGGCCGTGGAATGCTGTTCCTTGACCTGATCCAGGAAGGTAACTTAGGCCTGATCAAGGCAGTAGAGAAATTCGATTATCGTAAGGGATATAAGTTCTCCACCTATGCAACATGGTGGATTCGTCAGGCTATCACCAGAGCGATTGCGGATCAGGCGAGAACCATCCGTATCCCCGTGCATATGGTAGAGACCATCAACAAACTGATCCGCGTGAGCAGACAGCTGCTGCAGGAGCTGGGAAGAGAACCGACCCCCGAAGAGATCGCAGCAGAGATGAACATGCCGGTAGACAGAGTGCGTGAGATCTTAAAGATCAGCCAGGAGCCGGTATCCTTAGAGACCCCTATCGGTGAAGAGGAAGACAGCCACTTAGGCGATTTCATCCAGGACGACAATGTGCCCGTTCCTTCCGATGCAGCGGCATTTACCCTGTTAAAGGAGCAGCTGGTGGAGGTACTCGGTACGCTTACTGAGAGAGAGCAGAAGGTGCTCAGACTCCGTTTTGGCCTGGATGACGGACGTGCCCGTACCCTGGAAGAAGTAGGTAAAGAATTCAACGTTACCCGTGAGCGTATTCGTCAGATCGAAGCAAAAGCACTGAGAAAATTACGTCATCCCAGCCGCAGCCGCAAGCTGAAGGATTATCTGGATTAATGGCGGAAGTTGTATTATCCAATCGAATGCAGGCATTAACAGACATGGTCACTCCCGGCACCGTGATAACGGATGTGGGGTGTGACCATGGTTTTGTATCTGTCTATCTGGTACAGAAAGGCATTTCCCCGAGGGTGATCGCCATGGATGTACGGTCCGGCCCTCTGGAACATGCCAGAGAGCATATCAGAGAGTACGGACTGGCAGACAGGATAGAGACAAGACTTTCGGACGGTCTGCACAGCCTGAAGACCGGAGAGGCTGCCGGGATGATCTGTGCCGGCATGGGTGGACCTCTCATGGAGAAGATTCTTACCGAAGGAAGAGAACAGGCACGAGAGTTTAAAGAGCTGATCTTACAGCCCCAGTCGGAGATCCCTCATTTTCGGACATTCCTGATGGAAGAGGGATATCTTCTGATGGATGAGAATATCATCTACGAAGAAGGAAAATATTATTTTATGATGAAGGTGCGCTGGCTGGGCGAGATGTCGGAGGATGCGGTGCGGGCACAGGTGAGAGATTCCTGGAAAGCGGATGACGCTGAATCCGGACTGGCCGGGCAGTTTGGTCCGTTACTGTTGTCCCGTAAGTGTCCGTTGCTTTTGAACTATTTGGAATGGCAGCTTGCACAGCATGAGCAGATCGCGAAGCGGCTGGAGAAAGAATCGGATGCGGCGAATCCCAAAACGATGCGGCGCAGGAAGGAGATCGCGGAAGAAACCGTGCTGCTTACCCGGGCACTGGCGTGGTACAATAATGGTAAGGAACCGGATTGCGTATAAATAATAAGACCTGTAAAAGCAGATTACAGAAGGACAGGGTGAGAAGAATGATCACAGTGAAGATAAACGGTGAAGAGAGACAATATCCCCAGGGAGCTACTTACGAAGATGTAGCCAATGATTACCAGAAGGAGTATGACAATCTGATCGCTCTGGCAGCCAGAGACGGCAAGATCAGAGAACTGTTCAAAAAGCTGACAAGGGATTGTGAGATCACCTTTTTTACATTGAAGGACGATGTGGGGAATAAGACCTATGTGCGCTCCGCCATCATGCTTTTCCTGAAAGCGGTATTTGATGTCTACGGCAGAGAGGCGGCGCAGAGCTGCAGAGTGGAGTTCGCAGTGGGCAACGGATCCTATATCTCCCCCAGAGGACAGATCGCTGCAACGGCGGACAACGCTGCGAAGATCCGTGACAGAATGCGGGAACTGGTGGCGGCAAAGACACCTTTCTTAAAAAGATCCTATTCACTGGATAATGCCATGGAACTGTTCCATACGGAGGGCATGAAGGATAAGGAAAAGCTGTTCCGCTACCGCAGAGGTTCTTTTGTGAATATCTATGAGATGGATGGCTATTATGACTATTATTACGGCTATATGCTGCCCAATGCCGGCTATGTAAAATGGTTCAATGTCATTGAGTATGATGAGGGATTTATGCTGTTGCTGCCGGATAAGCAGGATCCTACGAATGTGAAGCCTTTTGTGGAGCGGAAGATGCTGTTCCAGACCCTGAAGGAATCTGAAGAATGGGGCAAAAAGATCGGCATCGAGACCGTAGGAGATTTAAATGACCAGATCTGCCGTGGTTCCTTAAGTGAATTGATCCTGGTACAGGAAGCTGAGCAGGAGCGGAAGATCGGTGAGATCGCCAAGGATATCGTAGGCAGAGGTGGCGTCAAGTTCGTCATGATCGCGGGACCTTCTTCCTCCGGCAAGACCAGCTTCTCCCACAGACTGTCCATTCAGTTAAAGACGCTGGGCAAGACCCCTCATCCCATCGGACTGGATGATTATTTTGTGAACAGAGAGTTTACCCCCAGGGATGAAAACGGGGACTATAATTTCGAATGCCTGGAGGCCATTGATGTAAAGCAGTTCAATGACGACATGTGCAGACTGTTAGCCGGAGAGCGTGTGGAGCTGCCTTCCTTTAATTTCAAGACCGGAAAACGGGAATATAAGGGCAATTTCAAGCAGCTGGGACCGGATGATATTTTGGTCATTGAGGGAATCCACGGACTGAATGAGAAGACCTCTTATGCGCTTCCCGAGGAGAGCAAATACAAGATCTATATCAGTGCGCTGACCAATATTAATATTGATGAGCATAACCGAATCCCGACTACGGACGGAAGACTCCTTCGCCGTATGGTCAGAGATGCAAGGACCAGAGGTGCGGATGCGAGACGTACCATCAGTATGTGGGCTTCCGTGCGCCGGGGCGAGGAGCAGAATATCTTCCCGTTCCAGGAGGATGCGGATGCCATGTTCAATTCTGTACTGATCTATGAACTGGCGGTATTAAAGCAGTTCGCAGAACCGCTATTATTCCAGATCGACAAGGGAGAGCCGGAATATTACGAAGCCAAGAGACTGTTAAAGTTCTTAGAATATTTCCTGGGTGTGACCAGCGAAAGCCTCCCCAACAATTCTCTGTGCAGAGAATTTGTGGGCGGAAGCTGTTTTAACGTATAAGGAATAGTTACCAATGACACAGAAGAAGGCGGGCAATGTTATCAACAGCATAGCGGTATGGGTCGTGCGCCTGACCGGGGCGGGAATTTTTCTGTTCCTGTCCTGGTATGCGCTCCGCTACACACAGTACATGGATCCGGCGGTGGGAGAATTCCCTGTAAATATCAAGGATTCCATGGGGCAGAACCTTTTTTTCGTAATGGCAGTTCTTCTGGTATACGGGGGCTTACGCCTGGCGGGACGACGACTAAGTAACCGACCGAAATTCCTGTTATGGTCATCCATAGGTTTGTTAACTGTGGTGACCTTATGGATGGTTATCGCCGGACACTGGTGGATCAGTGCCACCGTGCGTCCCCCGGAGGGAGATCAGCTGTATGCCTATGTGGCAGCGCTGTCCTTTGCACAGGGAAGTTACAGCTCCATACTTCCGGACGGCTACTGCGGAATCTATCCGCACCAGCTGGGATTTACGGCGATTCTGGAACTTTTCTTCAAAATCACTGGAACCACGGAATTCTATCAGTGGCAGAAATTCAATGTTCTCTGCCTTGGCGGAATTGTTATCCTGGGATATCTGACTGTGAGAGAACTTGGTGGAAAGTGGGCAGAACAGATTCTGTACTGTCTGCTGATGGCAGTCTGTTTCCCCCTAATTTTTTACACCAGCTGGGTATATGGAGAACTTTTAAGCATTCTCTGTTCCCTGGCAGTGGGATGGATGCTTTTGTGCTACGGGAATCGCAGGAAAAAGGGATGGCTGATCGGCATACTGCCGGTGGCAGTTTTAGGAATGCTGGTACGGAAAAATTTCCTGATTCTGTTACTTGCCCTTGCGCTGGTACTTACGGTGTGGGGAATCGTGCAGAGGGATCGGTGGGCATTTGTATTTGCGGGACTTGCGTTGGCACTTCCGCTGTTATCCTACCAGGGCATCTATAAAATGTATGAGATCCGTTCCGGCTATGAACGAAGCGCCGGGCTTCCGGTGACCTCCTGGATTTCCATGGGACTGCAGGAGAACCAGGGCAGATACGGCTGGTATTATGATTATCCGCTGACCCTGTATAAGGAAGCGGGGCAGGATGCCGGTATCGTGGCAGAACAGACGAGGGAAGACATCCGTGACAGGTTACACACCTTTGCGGGATCCCCGGGGTATACCTGGAACTTTTTCCGGGAAAAATTATTATCGCAGTGGAACGAACCGCTGTACCAGTCACTGTTTTTCACTACGAATTTCAGAGAGGAATACCGACCGGAGCCGGATAGCCTTGCGGGGAAGATCACGGTGGGCAGAGAGCTTTTTTATCCGCTTTTTCTTATCTGTGATAAGATGCAATTTTTATTGTACTTGGGAATGTTTCTCTATTTTTGCTTCGCGGTAAAAAAGGACGGCAATATGTTGCAGCATGTACTGGCGGTGATTTTGATCGGCGGATTTTTATTCAGTATTTTGTGGGAAGCCAAGGCGCGTTATATTTTCCCCTATTATGTGGTCATGTATCCGATGGCGGTCGCAGGATATTGTCAGATGATCCGGAGCCTTGGAAATGTACTGGGTAACAGAAAGCAGACAGGGGAGAAGGAAAAAGTGACAGAGTTACGCCGGGTGGCATAAACTGCTTGCTTTTTTGACCGGGAACAGATATAATCGAACAAGTGTAAGTAAAATAGATGATCGCGGCTGCTTTATGCAGGTGAGGAAAGTCCGGGCTTCACAGGGCAGGATGCCAGATAACGTCTGGTGGAGGTGACTCCAAGGCTAGTGCAACAGAGATATACCGCCGGCTTTATGCCGGTAAGGGTGGAAAGGCAGTGTAAGAGACTACCGTCCGGCTGGTAACAGGCGGAGCCATGTAAACCCCATCCGAAGCAAGACCAAACAGAGAGCGATAGACCGGCCCGGTCTGCTTTCAGGTAGGTCGCTTGATGCGGCTGGTGACAGTCGTACTAGATAGATGATCGTCATATACAGAACTCGGCTTATTTTTTGCTTACATTTCTCGAGAAATGGCGGACTGCGTAATGCGGTCCGCTGTTTCGTTACAGGAAACAATGGCACGCGGAGAGGCAATCATAAATGAGAAAATTTCTTATTAGCAGGATCGGTATGAGCTTTATTGTGAGTTGTACACTGCTGCTTACGGGCTGTGGAGCAAAGCAGCAGGATGTTACGACTGCGGAAGAGACAGAAAGTGCTTTTTATATTGAGGAGGGAATCCTGCCGGATATCACGGAGTTTGAGATTCCGGAGGAGATTCCGCAGAAGCTGACAGAGACGGACCTGCGGGTATTTCAGTCTCTGGTGGGTGTCCGGGCAGGGGATCTGCAGGGCAGCGGCGTGATCTACGATGAGAATGAGGATTCCATGCTGATCGTGACGGCAGGGCATGTGCTGGAGCATGATACCGGTGAGATCCTGGTGACGTTTCCGGATGGAACGGAAGTTTCTCCATCCGGCATTGTGAGAGCAGAGAACTGTGATCTGGCATTTTTATGGGTAGACAAGGCGGAGGTTTCAGACAGCACGTGGAAATCCTGCCTTCCGGCAGATACGGATCGGAACGCCTTTGACGAGCTGGAAGTCTATGAGGATGTATGGATGTACGGCGGGACTTCGGGGCGGCCGGTCTATGCGTTTGTGGTGGAGCCATGGATCTATGTGGAAGATTTTACACAGTACATGCTTCTGTTACAGGGGCTGATGGAGCCCGGAATGTCTGGCGGAGGTGCCTTCACGGAGAACGGAGTCTTTTTAGGAGTCCTGTGCGGTGCGGATGAAGAGGGAAAAGTGGCTGTGGTTCCCTACAGCATCATTGAGAGCGAACGAGCAGGACTTGACAATCCGTGAAATATGATAGAAAATAAAAAAGATGGGTTTTATACCCAGATTGGAGGAAAACACAATGACGAAAATAGATGTAGTATCCGGTTTCCTGGGTGCCGGTAAGACCACCCTGATCAAAAAGTTATTAAAGGAAGCATTGGACGGCAGCAAGACCGTTCTGATCGAGAACGAATTCGGTGAGATCGGTATCGACGGCGGCTTTTTAAAAGAAGCCGGCATCGAGATCAAGGAGATGAACTCCGGTTGTATCTGCTGTTCTCTGGTAGGTGATTTCGGTACTTCCCTGAAGGAAGTCATCAGCACCTACGCTCCCGAGCGTATTCTGATCGAGCCATCCGGTGTCGGCAAGCTGTCCGATGTCCTGAAGGCTGTGGAGAACGTGGCAGGTGACCTGGATGTGGAAATCAACAGTGCGGTAGCAGTGGTAGATGCATCCAAGTGCAAGATGTATATGAAGAACTTCGGCGAATTCTTCAGCAACCAGATCGAATACGCCGGAACCATTATTTTAAGCAGAACCGATAAGGTAGATCAGGCGAAGCTGAATGCCTGCGTGGAGATGATCCGTGAGCATAACGATAAGGCAACCATCATCACCACACCCCTGGATCAGCTGGATGGCAAGGAAGTACTGAAGACCATCGAGGGTGCCGACAAGCTGGAAGACATGATGAAGGAAATGCTGGAGCATATCCATGATGATCACGATGAGGATGAGTGCTGCGATCACGATCATGACCACGAGCATCACCATCATCATGACCATGACGAGGACGACCATGATCACGAGTGTTGCTGCGGACATCATCACGATGATGAGGATGAGCATGAACATCACCATCACCATGACCATGATGAGGACGAGCACGAGCATCACCATCATCACGATCATGACGAAGACCATGACCACGAGCACCATCATGATCACGAGCATGAGCATGACGAGAACTGTACCTGCGGCTGCCACGATCATGACCACGACCACCACCATCATCACCATCACGCAGATGAAGTGTTCACCAGCTGGGGTATCGAGACACCCAACACCTACAGCGCAGAGAACATCGAGAAGATCCTTACTGCTCTGGACAGCGGAGAGTACGGTGCAATTCTGCGTGCCAAGGGTATGGTGCCTGCTCCCGACGGAACCTGGGTATATTATGATTATGTTCCCGAAGAGCATGACATCAGAAGCGGTAAGCCGGAAGTCACCGGTAAGATCTGCGTCATCGGTTCCAAACTGGATGAGGACAAGCTGGCTGAATTGTTCCGTAAGTAAATCCACAGGAACAGCAGGATAAAAGAGAAAGGTATGAATTATGACAAAACCGGTCTATATTATAAATGGTTTTCTGGAGAGCGGTAAGACGGAATTTATCACATTTACATTAGGACAGCCGTATTTCCAGATCAAGGGCAGGACTCTGCTCATCCTCTGCGAAGAGGGCGAGAATGAGTACACCCCCGCACTTCTGAAAAAGAGCCGCACGGATGTGGTGTTGATCGAAGAGGAAGAGGAGTTCAATCCGAATCATCTAATCGAACTGGAGAAGCAGTATAAGCCCGCCCGTATTATTATCGAGTATAACGGCATGTGGAACTTCAAGAACATGAAGCTCCCCTGGTACTGGAAAGTAGAACAGCAGATCACGACCATCGACGGCTCCACCTTCCCCATGTACTATACCAACATGAAGTCTCTGTTGGCAGAGATGATCCGTAAGTCCGAGATGATTATTTTCAACCGTTGCGACGGCATCAAGGATCTGAATGTATACAAACGTAATATCAAGGCAGTCAATCCTGCCGCAGATGTGATCTTCGAGGACTCCAACGGTGAAATCGACGAGATCTTCGAGGAGGATCTGCCCTACGATCTGAACCAGGATCCCATCGTACTGGACAACCAGGGCTACGGCATCTGGTATCTGGATTCCATGGATCATCTGGAGCGTTATGAAGGCAAAAATATCCAGTTCCTTGCCATGGTATTAAAGCCCGAGGAATATCCCGACGGTTACTTCGTGCCGGGACGTATGGCAATGACCTGCTGTGCCGAGGATATGGCATTCTTAGGTTATGCCTGCGAATATGCGGGCACGAAAGACCTGAAGCAGAAGGAATGGGTCAAGGTGACGGCGAAGGTTGCCAAAGAATACTTCGCAGACTATAAGGGAGAGGGCCCTGTACTTCATGCCATCAGCGTGGAGAAGGCAAAGGCTCCCAAGGATCCCGTGATCAGTTTTAACTAGCCTGCAAATAAAAAGTCAAGGCTAAATTGAAAGAACTTTGAAAATTTTATACAGGTTGAAAATTGGGTATCAAAATAAGACCACCACACCAG